>NZ_JBSFUK010000028.1:0-66517 GCF_053591755.1 Streptomyces sp. NPDC002926 | reverse complement strand
TTTGACGCATGCCTCCTGCCAGTACCAAGGCGCCCACCACCGTGGGCGCCGCCCCCCCGTCCCCCCCCCCCCCCCCCCGACGACACATCCGCCGGCTCCGGCGGCAAGGCCACGAAGGTGCGCGTCGAAAGCCCCGACAAGAACGGACTCGGCACCTTCACCCGTGACCAGGTCACCGGAGCGCCGTGGCCGCGCTGCACCCGGCTCGTCGCAGGCGTCACAGCATGACGTGCTTGACCTGGGTGTAGTCCAGCAGCCCGGCCAGCGACAGATCGCTGCCGTAGCCGGAGTGCTTGACCCCGCCGTGCGGCATCTCCGACACCGTGGTGCCGTGCGTGTTCACCCACACGATCCCGGTCTGCAGGGCCCGGGTCGCGCGCATCGCGCGATCGTGGTCCGTGGTCCATACACTGGCCGCGAGGCCGAACCGCACGTCGTTGGCAAGCCGCAGCGCCTCGTCCTCGTCCGAGAACGCCTGCACGGTGACGACCGGCCCGAAGATCTCCTCCTGCACGATCTCGTCGGTCTGGCGGACACCGGCGACCACGGTCGCCTCGTGGAAGTATCCGGGCCGCCGGATCCGGGAACCTCCGGCGACGACCTCGGCATGATCCGGCAGCCTGCTCAGCAGGGCCTCCACAGAGGCCAGTTGAGCAGCGTTGTTGAGCGGGCCGTAGTCGGCCGGCTCGCCGGGTGCCGCGGTGCGCAGTTTCCGCGCGCGGGCGCGGAACGCGGCGAGGAACGCATCGTGAATGCGGTGGCTGACCAGGAATCTTGTGGGGGCCGTGCAGTCCTGGCCGGCGTTGTAGTACGCGACCGCGGCGAGGTCCGCCGCCGCGCATTCGATGTCCACATCGTCGTGGACGATGACCGGAGCGTTTCCGCCGAGCTCGAGATGGACGCGCTTGAGGTCCGCCGCTGCGGCGGCCGCGATCTCCCGGCCGGCCCGGACGCTGCCGGTGACCGCGATCAGCCGGACGGCCGGATGGGCGGTGAGTTCCCGGCCGGTGTCCCGGTCGCCGCAGACGACGTTGAGCACACCCGGCGGCAGGTGTTCGGCGGCGATCCGGGCCAGCAGGGCTGATGAGGTGGGGGTGGTGTCGGCAGGTTTGAGCACGGTCGTGTTCCCGGCCGCGATCGCCGGGGCGATCTTCCATGCCGCCATCATCAAGGGGTAGTTCCAGGGGGTGATCTGGGCGCAGACACCGACCGGTTCGCGGCGGAGCAGCGAGGTGCGTCCCTCGGTGTACTCGCTGGCGGCGGCGCCGGGCAGGTTCCGGGCGGCGCCGGCGAAGTAGCGCAAGGTATCGGTGATGGCGGGCAGTTCCTCGGACCGGAAGAGGTCCGCGGGCTTGCCGGTGTCGCCGACCTCGGCGGCCACCAGGTCGTCCGCGTGGTCCTCCATGGCGTCGGCGATGCGCAGCAGCGCGCGCTGCCGTTCGCCCGGAGTGGTCGTGGACCAGCGCTCGTACGCTGCTGCGGCCGCCGCACAGGCGGCGTCGGTGTCGGCCCGTCCGGAGCGCGGCGCGGTGCGGTGCACTGCTCCGGTGGCGGGGTCGGTCAGCTCCATCGGTTCGCCGGAGGCGGCGGGGATGTCCGCTCCCGCGATGTGGTTGAGGACCTCGGGATGCGCAGAGCGTTCAGCCACGGCGCAGCGCCTCCTTCGCCGCGGCGCGGCCGGTGCGTACGGCGCCCTCCATATAGCCGGCCACCCACTGGTCGGAGCCGCACACATAGAACGGCGGTTCATGGGTGCCGTGCCGGGGGCCGACGGCCATGACGTCGCCGGGGGTCCACTGCGTGACATAGCCCTGGGTCCACGGATCGGTGCCCCACATCCGCAGATACGCGGTGAGTGGCCGGTGGGCCTCATCGCCGTAGAGGCGGGCGACGTCGCGGAGCAGTTCGGGCACGCGCAGCCGGTCGGGCATGCCGAGCAGCACGCCGTAGCGCTCGGGCGGGATGAGAGCGGAGAGGATGCCCTCGTTCTGCGGCCAGGTGCTGCCGAGGACCCCTTCGCATTCGGAGAGGCCGCTCAGATCGTGGGCGCGCCAGAAAGGCTTGTCGTAGGCCGCGACGAACTTGGCGGCGACCGCCTGGCGCTGCCGGTGCAGCGAGGCGAGGCGTTCGTCGGAAATTCCGGTGACGGTGACCGAGCGGAGGGGACCGACGGGCAGCGCGCTGACGACGGCGCCGGCGGTGAGCGTTTCGCCTCCGGTCAGGCGTACGGTGCAGCCCCCGGGCCGTACGGCGATCGCGTCGACCGGTGCCCCGAGCCGTATCCGCTCACCGAGCCCGTCCGCCATGCGCAGCGCCACGGTCGCCGAACCCTCCGCGACCCGCAGTCCCTCCCAGTCCTCGTAGTCGTAGTGGCCGCCATGTTCGGTGCCGGGGACGGCGGCGTGCTTGCGCAGGGCGGCGAGCAGCGAGGTGCGTTCGTACGAGCCACTGGCCAGGGCGAGTTGGCCGATCTCCCAGAGGCGTACGACGGCGGGGGTCGCGCCCTCGGAGCGCAGCCAGTCTCCGACCGGTATCCCGTCGAGGGCGGCGGCGTCGGGGTGGGACCACGGATCGTCCGGATCGACGGTGCTGGCCAGGGCGGTGAACGAGTCGGTGACGCGCCGGTGACAGGCGTCGTCGCCGGGGCCGAACCAGTGCGGCGGGTCTCCGGCGGAGATTCCTTCCGGCGTGGCGCGGGCGATGGCCCCTGGTTCGGCGACATAGCTGGGGATCAGCGTGAGGCCGAGTTCGGCGGCGAGGGTGAGATACGAGGTGTGGGCGCGGCCCACGACCTCGCCGCCGAGCTGGACGAGCCGGCCGTCGGGCAGCGTGGTCTGTTCGACGCGGCCGCCGACCCGTTCGCGGGCCTCGAGGACGAGGACGTGCGCTCCGGCCGCGGCCAGGTCACGTGCTGCGGCGAGACCGGCGAGTCCGGCGCCGAGCACGATGACATCGTGGTTCATGGGGCGTTCCTTCGCTGGATCGGCTGCGGGGCGGGCTGTCAGTCGAGGACCAGGCAGTGTTCGGGTTTCCAGCCGATCTCGACGCTCTCGCCACCGCTCCAGCGGTCCTCCATCCGGGAGCGGTCGGTGTTCTGCTCCAGGACGGAAAGGGTGATGCCGGGGGCGAGTTCGATGAGGTAGGTGGTGGTCGGGCCGGAGTAGACGGTCTCGCGGATGACGCCGTTCACCAGGGCCATGCCCGGTTCGAAGTCGGAGAGCCAGATCTTCTCTGGCCGGATGGAGAGGCTGACCCTGCTGCCTTCGGTGACGCCGGTGCGGGTGCCCACGGGCAGTGTGGGGCCCTGATCGACGATGACCTCGCCGGAGCGGTAGATGCCGGGCACGAGGTTGGAGGTGCCCATGAAGGAGGCGACGAAGCTGCTCGCCGGGCGTTCGTAGACATCCTCGGGGGTTCCGCACTGCTCGACGCGGCCCTCGTTCATCACCGCCACCCGGTCGGACATGGTCAGCGCCTCGTCCTGATCGTGGGTGACGAAGACGAAGGTGATGCCGACCTCCCGCTGGATCTGCTTGAGTTCGACCTGCATCCGGCGGCGGAGTTTGAGGTCGAGCGCGGCCAGCGGTTCGTCGAGGAGCAGGACCTCGGGGCGGTTGACGAGTGCGCGGGCCAGGGCGACGCGCTGGCGCTGGCCGCCGGAGAGAGTACCGGGCTTGCGGTCGGCGAGGCCGCCGAGCTGCACCCGGTCGAGCATGGCGGCGACCCGTTCGCGTATCTCGGCCCGTCCGACCCCCTTGCGCTTGAGGCCGAATGCCACGTTGTCGGCGACCGACAGATGGTCGAAGAGCGCATAGCTCTGGAAGACCGTGTTGACGTTGCGCTTGTCGGGCGGCAGGGCGGTCACGTCCTTGCCGCCGAGCAGGATGGCGCCGTCGGTCGGGTCGGTGAAGCCGCCGATCATGCGCAGCGATGTGGTCTTGCCGCAGCCCGAGGGGCCCAGGAGCGAGAAGAACTCTCCGCGGGCGATGTCCAGCGAGAGGTCGTGGACGGCGTACGAGTCGCCGTAGCTCTTGCTGATGCCGTCGAGGCGGACGGCGGGCGAGGTGTCGAGCCGGACGGCGGGTGAGGTTTCCGCGGGTGTGGGTATCACGGGTGTCACTTCCCGGAGAGCAGATCGAGGCCACCGCGGCGGCCGAACAGGCGCGGTATGGCGAGGGCGAGGGCGATGAGGCCGATGGATCCGGCGAGCATCAGGGTGCCGACCGCGTTGATGGTGGGCTGTACGCCGAAGCGGATCGCCGAGTAGATGCGTACGGAGAGCGGCTGCGGGTCGACGCCGGTGGTGAAGTAGGCGAGCACGAAGTCGTCGAAGACAAGGGCGAAGACGAGCACCGCGGACGCGAGGATGCTGGGGAGCAGGGCGGGCAGGGTGACCAGGCGCAGCGCCTGCCAGCGGGTGGCCCCGAGGTCCATCGCCGCCTCTTCCACCTCCGGGTTCAGGGCGGCGATCCGGGAGCGCAGGATCACCGTCACATAGGAGATGGAGAAGGTGATCTCCGCGAGCATCACGGTGCCGGTGGAGAGCGTGATGCCGAAGCCCTTGAAGAGCAGCATCGCGGCGACACCGGTGACGATCTCCGGGGTGATCAGCGGGACGAGCATGACCAGGCCGGCGAGTGAGCCGAGCCGGCTGCGGCAGCGGACCAGGCCCAGCGCCAGGGCGACTCCGAGGATCAGGGAGCCTGTCATGGCCACCAGGGACACCCGAAGGCTCATACCGAGCGACTCGAGCAGTACGTCGTCCTTGAAGAAGGCCGAGTACCAGCGGAGGCTGAAGTCCTTGAAGACGGTGAGGGACTTCTGGGAGTTGAAGGAGAAGAGGACGACAACGCCGATGGGGAGGTAGAGGAGCGCGAAGAAGGCGGCGGTGACGGAGATGGCGAAGCGGGGCCTACGGTCGGTGCCGCGGCGGTGCCGCTTGACGGCCTGGCGGCGGGCGGGCCGACGGCTCGGCCGCGGGCCCGGGCGGCGGTTCACCTTGACGGCCGGGTGGCGTTGCGGCTTGAGGGCGGGACGGAGTGTCATCGGGTCGCCTCCGCCTCGTCCTTGCGGGTGCGCCGCAGGTAGCCGAGCATTCCGATGAACAGCACCGCCATCATCAGCATGGTGAGTGCCGAGCCGAGCGGCCAGTTCTGGCCCTGGAAGAATTTGTCCTGGATCAGGTTGCCGATCATGATCTGGTCGGGGCCTCCCATGAGCTGGGCGCTGACGAAGTCGCCCATGGCGGGTAGCAGGACGAGGACGCAGCCGGCCATCGCTCCCTGCCGGGTGGCGGGCAGGGTGACGAAGAAGAACGTCCGCAAAGGGCCCCCGTAGAGGTCGCGTCCCGCCTCGATCAGCGAGACGTCCATGCGTTCCAGGGCCGCGTACAGCGGGATGATCATGAACACGATGAACCCGTAGACGAGACCGGCGATGACTCCCGTGCCGGTCTGCAGGATCTTGGTGTCCGAGTCGGCGAGTCCGACGGCGCGCAGGGCCTTGAGCAGGGGACCGTCGTCGGAGAGGACGACGGACCAGCCGTACATCCGCACCAGGTAGTTGGCGAAGAACGGCACGACGATCGCGGCGATCAGGAGGTTCTTGAAGCGTCCGCCGTGCAGGGCGATGGCGTACGCGACCGGGTAGGCCACGACCAGGCAGATGAGACAGGTGAGGAGTGCGTAGCCGAGGGAGCGGAGCAGCACGGCGCGGTAGGCCGGATCGGTCATCGCCGCGATGTTCTCGAAGTTGAGTCCGAAGCGCGGGTTGCCGAGCGCGTCGGTGGTGCCGAAGGCGAGAGTGGCCACCAGCAGGAGCGAGGCGATGAGGAAACCGGTCATCCAGAGGGTGCCGGGGATCATCAGCCAGGTCCACAGCCGCGTGCCGGAGGCGGATGGTCCGCTGCGCGGACGGGACTCCTCGGGGCGTTTGCGTAGTGCCATGTCAGCCGGCCTTCACATGGGTCCAGGCGGTATCTCGGGCCTGTTCGCCCCTCGATGTGCCGTTGCGGAAGAAGAGGTCGTCCTTGAGGTCTCCGGCGGAGACGAGACACTCGGGGAAGGGCTCCACGATCGCGGCGTAGGTGTCCTCGCTGCCGCCCACCGGCATGGGATAGCCGATGTACTCGATGTTCTTCTTCACGTTCTCCGGGCGGAGCATGTAGTCGATGAAGAGCATCGCCGTGCCTGGATGCCGGGCGTTGGAGGGGATGGCGTAGCAGTCGGAGTTGACCGGGGCGCCTTCCCTGGCGACCTCGAAGCCGAGGATCGAGGGGTCCTTGGCCTGGCCGAGCATCGCGGCCATGTCCCCGCTCCAGGCCTGGGTCATGGCCGCGTTGCCGTTGAGCAGGTTGTTGTAGCTGTCGCTGGAGAATCCGCGCAGATGCGGGCGGAGCGACTGCAGAGTGCTGGTGATACGGCCGAGGTCGCCCTCATCGGCGGTGGTGAGGTCGAGACCGAGTTTGAGCGCGCCTATGCCGAGCACTTCGTCGCGGTCGTCGAGTACGAAGACCTTGCCCTTGGCTCGGGCGTTCCACAGGTCGTCCCAGGAGCCGGTCAGGTTGTCGCCGATCTGGTCCTTACGCCAGCCGATCCCGGTCTTGTACATGGTGAACGGGACGGTGTGCGTGGATGCCTTGTCGTACCAGGGGTCGGCGAAGTAGTCGTAATGGCCGAACACCGCGTCGGCGTTCTTCAGCCGGGAGTGGTCGATCCGGCGCAGCCGGTGGCCGGAGACCAGCCGCTCCGCCCATTTCGCCGTGGGAAAGATGAGGTCGTAGCGGTTTCCGGCATTGAGCTTGGCTGCCATGCCCTCCATCGAGTCGAAGTTCGACTGGATGACCTTGACGCCGTATTCCTTCTCGAACCCTTTGAAGACGGCGGGGTCGACGAAATCGGCCCAGTTGAAATAGATCAGATCGCCGTCGACGCGGACGTCTATGGGGGCTTCCGGATCACCGTGGGCGGCCGGATCTTCGGGGAGGAATCCGCAGCCGGCAACCGTGAGCCCGAGAGCGGCGGCGGATCCGGTACGGAGAAAGGAGCGGCGGGACAGCAGGGGTGCCTCGGGGGACATCGGTGGTCCTCTCCGTGGGGTCCATTGGGGACGAGCACTGCTTCAGGGCGCGGTCACAGGTACACGGATGCCCTGACTCCGTGCTCGACCAGGGAGCCGCACGGCGGTGCGGGGCACACCGCCGGGACGGCTGTAACAGCTCGCCTCACCGGGAGCGGCGCTTACAGCTCCGCGCCCTCGAGGTCGGCGCGGACGCGGCCGGCGAACCAGCCGACCGCCGACTCGCGCCGGGACAGAGGCCCCGGCTCGAAGCCGGGTGTGGTCAGTCCTTTCTGCACACGGGCCACCAGCTCGGCGTCCTCGTCGTTGGTGATCCAGCCGATGTGGATGTTGAGCCGCCGGGCGAGCCGGGTGCGCAGACCGGTCCCGCGGCGGGTGTAGAACGCGCCGGGTACGGCCACGCGGTCCACCGCCGTCGGGATTGCGGTCCAGGCAAGCACATGGTCGGGGTAGAAGTCGATGAGTGTGTTCGGATAGATAACCGCGTACCGCCAGACCCGCCGGTCGGCCTCGGTGAGGCCGGGCATCGGGGCGGCGACCTGCTGGTAGAGGCGTTCCGCCCAGTTCGAGGACGGCTTGTCCCGCAGTGGTGAGGCGAAGAGCGCGTACGACTCCTCGATCTCGCAGGTGTAGCCCTGGTAGTCGAGCAGCCGCATCAGCCCGGGGTGGGCCACCGGCACGTGGTAGCCCTCCAGGTAGTTGTCGACCGCCACCTTCCAGTTGGCTTCCTGGATCTCGGCGCCGGCGAGGTCGTGGATCCGGCTGCGTCCGATGGGCACCAGATCGGTTCCCGCGTAGTGGCCGACCGCCTCGGCGAGTCCGGCACACTGCTTCGCCAGCGGTACGGCGTCGGGATCGAGGTTGGCGAAGACGAAACCGAGGAACGACTCGACGCGGACCGGGAACAGCCCGAGCCTGGGCTTGTCCAGGCAGGGGATCTGCCGCGCCTCGGGGGCGCCGACCAGGCGTCCGTCGAGTTTGTACGTCCAGCCGTGGTACGGGCATCGGATCGCCTTGCCGGCCGGTTCGGGGGTGGTGACCAGGCGTGTTCCGCGGTGCCTGCAGACGTTCAGGTGGGCCGCCAGGCTGCCGTCCTCGGTCCGGACCACCAGTACCTCACGGTCGGCGACCGTGGCGGCGAGCCGGGCGCCGGGTCCTGGCAGATCGGATTCGTGACACACCAGCTGCCAGGACCTGGCGAAGATGTGCCGGGTCTCGGCGGCTGCCGTGCCGGGGTCGGTGTAGTAGCGGGCGGGCAGGGCCGGCCCGGGATTCTGCTGGTCCTGAAGTGCGGCGGAGGCTTCGGGAGCTTCCGGGACCTCGGGCGCTGCTGAGGCTGTGGAGGCTTCAGTCGCTGTGAGGGCTTCCGGCGCCGCAGGAACTGCTGAGGCCATGGGTACTGCAGAGGCTTCGGGGGCTTCGGGCTGCATCGGCTGACTCCTCCATGCCGCATATGCGGCGATCGGTGTTGAGGCGGCCCAGGGCTGTCCGCGGGCCGTGGTGAGACACCGGGAAAGCCGCGCTGACTAATTGGTCAGTCAGATTGCTGCCGCGTTTCCTCGGTGTCAAGACTTGTGGACTGACTAACTGATTAGTTAGCGTAGTCCTACACAGCTGCTCCCCGCGTTTGTCGTTTCCCGTCGGACCGGACACCGGCAGCTTCCCGGGCGCCATGCCCGGTCCGTACAGCCGAATCCCCCGTCGCACGGCACCCCGGTCCACGGCAGAGCCATAGACAGCGCACCTCGCACCCCTGGCTCCCGCCCGCCCCTGTCGGCCGTGACGGCTCTCCCATCCCTCCCGGAGGCAGGCATGAGCGGTCGTCGGAGTCTCGTCTGGCTCGGGCTCACCCCCGAACCGGAGCGTGAGCTGCCCCCCACCGTCGCCGCTCTGCGCACCCGTGCGCGGGGTGCGGCCGCGACGCCACCAGAACTGGCGGCCGCCGAGCGCCGCCGCGTGGAGACCCTGATCCTGCACGGCAGCCAGCGCGGCTGGCTGCGCTATCTCACGGAAGTCACCGATCTCGTGACCGCCGTCGCCGACGGCTCCCGCCCGGGCGACCGCCGGGCCGCCCTGCTCGCGGGAGAGGTCGTGCTCGACCACCACCGCATGCTCATCGGCCTTCCGGGACCCGGGTACGGCCGGACCGCGGCTGACCGCGCAGCCCTCGAAAGCGCGGTGCGCACCCTGCGTACCCATGTAGCGGAAGGAGGCCGGGGATGACCGGGATCAGGTCCCAGGTACCGGCCCGGACGGGCTCCCTGCTCGGAGCGGCACCGACCGTGGCGGAGAGTGCCGAGGCGTACGCCGCGGCGGGCGGCTACCGGGACGCGGTGAGCCCGGACGTGCTGCTGGCCCATATCGAGGCGGCCGGGCTGCGCGGCCGCGGCGGCGCCGGATTCCCCATCGCCGTGAAGCTGCGGACCGTACGTGACGCCGGCGGTGCTCCGGTGGTGGTGGCGAACGGGGAAGAGGGCGAGCCGGGCTCGGTCAAGGACCGCTGGCTCCTGCGGGCCCGGCCCCATCTCGTCCTGGACGGCCTCGCCGCCGCCGCCGCGATCACCGGAGCCGTACGGGGCTTCGTCTACCTCTCCGACCCCTACGCCGGCGCACGCGTTCGCCAGGCTCTCGCCGAGCGGCCCCCGCGGCTGCCGGTCGAGGTGATCGAGACCGGACACACCTACGTCGCAGGCGAGGAGACCGCGGCCGTACGGAGGATCAACGGCGGACCGGCCCTGCCCACCGCCAAGCCGCCCCGGCCCTTCGAGCGAGGAGTCGGGGACGAGCCGACACTCGTCTCCAATGTCGAGACGCTGGCCCGTATCGCCCTCATCGCCGCCCGGCCGGAGCTGCGCCGCCGGATCGCCCGTACCACGCTGCTGACCCTGTCCGGCCGCAACGGCACTCCGCTGCTCACCGAAGTCCCCTACGGCTCCACGCTGGCGACGCTGGCCGCGGCCCAGGGCACTCCCGACGCCACCGGGGCGCTCATGGGCGGGCTCTTCGGCGGGCTGATCGGCCCCGGATCGCTCGGTCTCCCGCTCGATCCCGGCGCGCTCACCGCCGCCGGCACGGCGCTGGGCTGCGGAGCCATCCGCTTCCTCGCCCCGGGCGAGTGCCCGGTGGCGGTCGCCGCAGACGCCCTGGACCACCTCGCGGCCGAGAGCGCACGGCAGTGCGGCGTCTGTATGTCGGGCACGGCCGCGATCAGCGACACCCTGCACCGGATGACCGCCGGCACAGCCGGGCCCGACTGCGTCGAACGGCTGCTCCGGTGGTCGTCCGGCCTGCCCGGGCGCGGCGCGTGCGGCCTGCTCGACGCCGCCGCGGGCACCGCCGGAAGCCTCCTGCGCGCCTTCCCCGAATCCGTCCGGGCCCACCTCGGCACCCCCTGTCCGGCCTGCGACGCAAATCCTCCCAGCGGCGGCCACAGGTTCTCCGTGCCCGTACCGGAGGTCATGGACGCGCCCGCGTCCGATGCCCCACTGCCCGGCTCCTCCCCCGTGCCCGCGCTGAAAGGAACACCGTGAAACTCCTTCTGGACTCCACACGCTGCCAGGGCTACGGCCTCTGCCAGGAGCACGCCCCCGGCCTCGTCGAGCTCGACGAATGGGGCTACGCGAGCGTCGTCGCCGTACCGGTGCCGGACGGCGGCGAGGACGCGGCCCGCGCCTGCGCCGAGGTCTGCCCCAACTCCGCCCTGCGGCTGGAGAAGTGACATGGGACGTGATCTGACCGCCCTCTTCGACCCCAAGTCGGTCGCCGTGGTCGGCGCCAGCAACGACCCGGCGAAGTACGGCCACGCGGTGGCCTCACAGGCACTGCGCGACCCCGACCGGCGGCCCGTGCACCTGGTGAACCGGCACGGCGGTACGGTCCTGGGCCGCGCCGCGGCCACCAGCCTCGCGGAGATCGGCGAGCCCGTCGACCTGGTGGTGATCTCCGTACCGGGCCCCGGTTTTGAGGCCGCCGTCGACGACGCCCTGGCCTGCGGAGCACGGGCGATCGTCGGCATCACCGCCGGCTTCGCCGAAACCGGCCCGGCCGGACTGGCCCGCCAGCGGGCGATCACCGAGCGCGTACGCGCCGCCGGAGCCGTCCTCGTCGGCCCCAACTGCCTCGGGATCGCGGACAACACCACCCAGCTGTACCTCGCCTCCGACAGTTTCGCGCCCGGCGATATCGCGCTGCTGAGCCAGAGCGGCAACCTCGCACTCGAGCTCCAGCTCCGCTGCGCGCCGCACGGCCTCGGCTTCTCCCGCTTCGTCTCCCTCGGCAACCAGGCAGATGTCACTCTCGTCGATCTCGTCGAGGACTGTGCGCGGCACGAGCCCACCCGGGCCATCGCCGTGTACGCCGAGGACTTCGGGGACGGCCGCGCCTTCGCCCGGGCGGCCGCCGCGGCGGGCAAGCCGGTCGTACTGCTGACCGCCGGGCGCGGCAGCGCCTCGGCCCGCAGCGCCCAGTCGCACACCGGCGCCCTCACCACGTCGTCCGACGTCGTGGCCGCCGCCTGCCGCGACGCCGGGGTGGAACTCGTCTCCACGCCACGCGAGATGGCCGTCGTCCTCGCCGCGCTCAACTCCGGGCGCCGCACGAGCGGACGGCGTACCGCGGTCTTCACGGACGGTGGAGGTCACGGCGCGATCGCCGCCGACGCCACCGAGGACGCCGGTCTTGAGGTGCCCGAACTCCGGGCAGCGGCCCAGGAGAGGCTGAGAACCGTGCTGTGGGAGCAGTCCGCGGTCGGCAATCCGGTGGACCTGGCCGGGATGGGCGAGCAGAACCCCGGGTCGTACGCCGACACGGTCGGCGAACTGCTCGCCACCGACGAGGTCGACGCCGTTCTGATGACGGGCTACTTCGGCGGTTACGCCGCTTCCGAAAACGGCCTCGGCGGCGGTGGATCCGCGCTCGCCGAGGGCGAGTTGCGGGCGGCCCGGGCGATCGTCACACACCGGAGGGCAACACCCAAGCCGCTTGTCGTGCAGTCGATGTATCCGCGCTCGACGAGCTGCCAAGTGCTGGCCGACGCCGGGATACCGGTGTTCTCCTGCACCGAGGACGCCGCCCGGGCGCTTGCGGCGATGACGCTCCGCGAGGCGGCCGGTCCGCCCGGTGTCGCCCCGCTGCCACCGGCGGCGGCCCCGCTGGCGGACGCCGGGTACCACGGTGTCCGGAAACTCCTCAGCGCGGCGGGGGTGCCGTTCCCGCCGGCGCGCGAGATCACCGACGAGGCCGGACTGCTCGCCGCGGCCGAGGAGTTCGCCGGTCCGTATGTGCTCAAAGCCCTGCACGTACTGCACAAGTCCGACGCGGGCGGCGTGGCGCTGCGGCTCGCGGACCGGGATGCGCTCCTCGCCGCGTACCGGGACATGCACGCCAGACTCGGCGCTCCCTCCTACTCGGTCGAGGCGATGGCCGACCTCACGGACGGCATCGAGCTGATCGTGGGGGTGAACCGCGATCCGCAGTTCGGTCCGGTCGCCATGGTCGGGCTCGGCGGCGTCCTCACCGAGGCGCTGCACGATGTCGCCTTCTCCCTGGCGCCCGTCCCGGCCGGCCGGGCCGGGACGCTGCTGAGCAGTTTGCGTACCGCCGCGCTGCTGGGGGGCGTCCGCGGCCGGCCGGCCGTCGATGTGGCGGCGGCGGCCGCCGTCATCGAACGCATCACCGCCGTCGCCGCGGCTCACCCGGAGATCGCCGAACTCGAGGTCAACCCGCTGCTGGTCCGCCCGGAAGGCGTACTGGCCCTGGACGCCCGGGCCGTACTCGCCTGACGCCCCACTTCCCCTCATCACCGTTTTCGGAGGACACCATGGACTTCCGCTACACACCCGAGCAGGCCGACCTCAAGACGCGGGCCGCCGCGTATGCGCGCCTTCTGATGCAGTACGAGGACCAGTCGGAGGAGGCGGGCGGTCCGCTGCCCGCCGACACGGTCCGCGAGCTGACCCGCGCCGCGATCGATGCCGGCGTGTACGCGATCAATATGCCCGCCGAGTGGGGCGGGGCGGGGCTGTCCCTCCTCGACCAGGTCATCGTCGAGGAGGAGTTCGGGAAGGTCACCAACTGCCTCTGGGACATCCCGTGGCGGCCTGCCAACGTGCTGGCGTACGGCACGGAGGAGCAGCGGGAGAAGTATCTGCTTCCCGTCGTGCGGGGCGAGCGGTTCGACGCGTTCGCGGTGACGGAACCGGGAGCGGGTTCGGACCCCGGCTCAGGCACCAGCACCGCCGACCGCACCATCGGCGGGTGGCTGCTGAACGGCGAGAAGTGGTTCGTGACCTGCGGTGACATCGCCGACTTCCTGCTGGTGCAGGCCGATGCGGGCAAGGAGCGCGCGGCGACTCTGTTCTTCGTGGACAAGCATGCGCCCGGCGTCGAGATGACGCGCGTGCCGCGGTTCATGCACTCCGCGGTGAACGGACACCCCGAGTTCACCTTCACCGATGTCTTCGTCCCCGACGAGGACGTGCTCGGCGGCGTCGGCAACGGTTACGAGCTGACCAAGGAGTGGTTCACGGACGAGCGGCTGATGATCGCGGCGCGGACGACGGGCGCGGCCGAGCGGGCGCTGGAGCTGGCCCGCGACTGGGCCGTCGAGCGCCGCCAGTTCGGCTCACCCATCGCCGACTTCCAGCTCATCCAGGGCATGCTCGCCGACTGCGCCGTCGACATCGCCGTCAACCGCGCCTACACCCACCAGGTCGCCTGGGAAGCCGATCAGCCGCACACCGACCGCAAGACCCTGCACGCCAAGGCATCGACGGCGAAGCTCGCCGCGAGCGAGGCGGCCGGACGGGTCATCGACCGGTGCGTCCAGATCTTCGGCGGACGCGGCTACGACCGCTCCTACCCCGTGGAGCGCATGTACCGCGAACTGCGCGTCGACCGCATCTGGGAAGGCACCTCCGAGATCCAGCGCCTGATCGTGGCGAACGAGCTCATCAAACGCGGCACCGGGGCACTCGCGCTGCCTGCCTCCTGACGCCCCAACCGGCACACGTTCATACCCGACAACTCCGAGGAATGACATGGACTTCCGTCTCACCGCCCGTCAGGAGGAGCTCAAGAGCTCCGCACGCGGGCTCACCGACTTCATCATGAAGTACGAGCTGGACTGCGAGGAGAACAACGGCCTGCCCCCGCAGGCCCATGCCGAGATCCGCGACGCCGTGCTCGGCAGCGGGCTGCAGGCCGTGAACATGCCGGCGGAGTGGGGCGGCGCCGGCCTCACGATCCTGGAGCAGGCCACCGTCCAGGAGGAGCTCGGCCGGCTCACCGGTGCCCTGTGGGACATGGTGTGGCGGCCGGCGAACGCCCTGCGCTTCTGCACGCCCGAGCAGCGCGAGCGGTACCTCGTCCCCGTCATCCAGGGACGGCGCCGGGACTGCTACGCGGTGACCGAGCCCGAGGCCGGATCGGATCCGCAGAATCTGAAGACCACCGCGACCCGGACCGGCAGCGGCTGGGTGCTGAACGGCGAGAAGTGGTTCGTCACCGTCGGCGACCACGCGGATTTCATGATCGTGCTGGCCGCCGCCGGAGAGGACCGGGCTCCGACCCTGTTCCTCGTCGACAAGGAAACGACCGGCATCGAGATGACCCGAGTGCCGCGCTTCATGCACACCTTCGTCTACGAGCACCCCGAGTTCACCTTCACGAATGTTCATGTCCCCGAGGACGCGGTCCTCGGCGGCATCGGGAACGGGTACGACATCACGCGGTCCTGGTTCACCGAGGAGCGGCTGATGATCGCGGCGCGGACGACGGGCGCGGCCGAGCGGGCGCTGGAGCTGGCCCGCGACTGGGCCGTCGAGCGCCGCCAGTTCGGCTCACCCATCGCCGACTTCCAGCTCATCCAGGGCATGCTCGCCGACTGCGCCGTCGACATCGCCGTCAACCGTGCCTACACCCACCAGGTCGCCTGGGAGGTGGACGAAGGACGGGCCGACCGCAAGACCCTGCACGCCAAGGCGGCGATCGCCAAGCTCTCGGCGAGCGAGGCGGCCGGACGGGTCATCGACCGGTGTGTCCAGATCTTCGGCGGACGCGGCTACGACCGCTCCTACCCCGTCGAGCGCCTCTACCGCGAACTGCGCGTCGACCGCATCTGGGAAGGCACCTCCGAGATCCAGCGCGTGATCATCGCGGGTGAACTGGTCAAGCGGGGCACGGGCGTTCTGCAGATGCCCTCCGCCGGCTGAAGGCGGGCGGGCCGCCCGGGCCCGGTCCTCGCGACCGGGCCGGGCGGCCCGGTGCCCACGGCTCGTGTCCCGTAAGTCGTGACCCGTAAGACGGTCACAGATACCCGAGGAGAAGGAATGGCCGGCATCGAACGGATCGGGATCGTGGGCTGCGGCCTCATGGGTTCCGGTATCGCCGAGGTGTGCGCACGGGCGGGACGAGACGTGATCGTGGTCGAGACGAGCCGTGCGGCAGCGGACGCCGGGCTGAGACGTATCACCGGCTCGTTCGACCGGGCCACAGCCGCCGGGAAGCTGTCCGCCGAGGACCGGGATGCCGCGCTGGCCCGGATCGCGACCACCGCGGACATGGACCTGATGGCCGACCGGGATCTGGTGGTGGAGGCCGTCGCCGAGGACGAAGCGGCGAAGGTGGAGGTCTTCACCCGGCTCGACGCGATCGTGAAACGCCAGGACGCGATTCTGGCGTCCAACACCTCCTCCATCCCGGTGATCCGGCTGGCGGCGGCCACCGCGCGCCCGGAACACGTGGTGGGCCTGCACTTCTTCAACCCTGTCCCGGTCCTGCCCCTGGTCGAGCTGGTGCCGTCGCTGCTGACCGGCGAGAGCACCGCACAGCGCGCGGAGGCGTTCGCCTCCGATGTGCTGGGCAAGCAGGTCGTCCGCGCCCGGGACCGTGCCGGGTTCATCGTGAACGCCCTGCTCGTTCCGTACCTGCTGGCCGCGGTACGGATGGTCGAATCCGGTACGGCGTCGGTCGAGGACATCGACCGGGGCATGACCCTGGGCTGCGCCCACCCGCTCGGTCCGCTGGCTCTGACCGATCTCATCGGACTGGACACCACGCAGGCCATCGCGGAGTCGATGTACGAGGAGTTCCGCGAGCCGCTGTACGCACCGCCGCCGCTGCTGGCCCGGATGGTCGACGCGGGTCTGCTCGGCCGTAAGTCGGGCCGGGGCTTCCACACGTACCGATGAGCCGGCGCGGCACGGCTCCCGTCTCGCGGCGGCCGTGTCCCGGGGCCCGGGGTCGGCAGCCGGTGGAGATACGGGAAGATGGGAAGGCGCGGGGCGGGCAGGGGGCCCCGCCGACCTTACGGGCGGCGATACGGAACGGGAGCAGCAACGTGGCCAAGACCGAACGCACGCTCGAAACGCGTGAGCGGATTCTCTCCGCCGCGTGCGAGGTGATTGCCGAGGTCGGCTTCGAGAAGATCCGTATGCGCATGGTCGCCGAGCACGCCGGCGTATCGACGGCCCTGCTGCACTACCACTTCGAGACCCGCGAGAAGCTCTTCGCGGAAGCGATGACGCACTCCTTCGCCCAGACCGGCACCGAACTCGAACGCGACGCCGACTCGGTCCCGGCCTCGGTCACCCTGGCACGCATCATTCACAGCATGCTGCCCACGGACCCGGAACTCCGGCAGGACTGGAAGCTCTGGCAGGAGCTCTGGGTACGGGCACTGCGCGACACATCCGCCCACCATCTCGCTGTCGACCTGTACGACCAGCTCCACACCTGGGTCGCCGAGGCACTGCGGCGGGGAATGGCCACCGGCGAATTCGCCGACTGCGACATCGACGCGACCAGCACGCTGACTCTCGCTCTGTGCGACGGTTTCGGTATCCGGCTGATGCTGGACGACCCGCGGGTCACGCTCGACGCCGCGCAGGCGGCGATCTGGCAGACCATCGCCGGAACTCTCGGCACTCCGTCCACGTTTCCGGACATCTGAGAACGGGCGGTACGGCCGGCTCCCGCCGCGGCCGGGGAGTGTCCTGCCCTCGCGCCGCCGGCCACACCGGAATCGGACGAGCGGGGCACGCCCGGGTGGGGCAAGGGGCCGTCCACCGGCCCGTCTCAGGGGCACACTGAAGACGTTGCCGTCCCGGAACGCCGAGGAGCGAGCGAGGAGCGAGCACCGTGCCTGTGCCGATCATCATCGACTGCGACCCCGGGCACGACGACGCCGTCGCCATCATGCTCGCGGCCGGCGACCCCGCGGTCGACCTGCTGGCGATCACCACGGTCGCCGGCAATCAGACGGTCGAGAAGACCACCTTGAACGCGCGCCGGGTCTGCACCGTCGCCGGGATCACCGATGTTCCCATCGCGGCCGGATGCGCACAGCCGCTCGTCCAGCCGCTGCTCGTGGCGGACGACGTCCATGGGGCCTCGGGCCTCGACGGGCCGCAGTTCGCGGAACCCACCGTGGACGTGGTCCCGGAGCATGCGGTGGACCTCATCCACCGGATCCTGACCGAACATCCGGAACCCGTCACCCTCGTTCCGACGGCGCCGCTGACCAATATCGCCCTGCTGCTGACCCGGTACCCGGACAGTGCCGCGCACATCCGCGAGATCGTGCTCATGGGCGGCTCCACCGAACGCGGCAACAGGACCCCGGCGGCCGAATTCAATATCCACGTCGACCCGGAAGCCGCGGACATCGTCTTCCGGAGCGGCGTGCCGATCACGATGTGCGGGCTCAACGTCACCCACCAGGCGCTCGCCACGCCCGACGTGCTGGCCCGCCTCGAAGGGCTCGGCACCGAACTCGGGCGCACATGCGCCCAGTTGCTGACCTTCTTCGCATCCAGATACCGGCGGCTGTGGGGCTTCGAAGCCCCACCACTGCACGACCCCGTCGCGGTGGCCCGGGTCATCGACCCGGCGATCGTGCACTGCGTCGAGGCGAGTGTGGAGGTCGAACTCCGCGGCCGGTACACGCGCGGGGCGACCGTGGTGGACCTGCACCAGTACCTGGACCGACCGGTGAACGCGCGAGTGGCGATGACCCTGGAACGCGAACTGTTCTGGGACCGGGTGATCGCCGCCGTTCGGACGCTGGGGAACCGGCACGCTCAGGGCACCGGCCCCACGCGCGGGTAGCGGGTGACGCAGCGGTGGGGTGCAGCCGCCGCGGGCGATGGCCCGCAGTGCGGAGGGGCAGTCCAGCCGCCCGTACAACCTGCTTTGCCGGTGCCCGCCCAGCGTGCCGGGTGCGGTGCTGCGGCGGGCATGGCCATCGGCACCGAGCAGGGTGTACGTGCGCATCACGCCGCGTCGTGGAACAACAGCCCGAGCGCGTGGCGCCGTCCGGAGCGAACGGTGCTCACGTCGTGCCGCACGGATCCCGCGGACCAGCCGCGCTTCGAGCGGACCGGCCGGTCGCGCGTGGTGAAGATCGGTCCGTGGCCCTGCTGGAGGGCGGTTGTCGTGCCTCGGGACTGGGCGCGGGGCCGCTGTTCCACGAGCAGGAATTCCCGCTGCTGCCCTGCCCGCCCTCAGCGGGGTTCCGTGCTGTCGAGGGGACAGTCGGTGAGCAGCGTGCTCGGACCGGCAGCGGCCGGGCGGGCCACCGTATGGCTGGGCGCCGGCTGCCTGCCCTGTCCGATCCAGGCCTCCAAGGAGGTGAACGCCGAGCGGTGGCAGGGCGTCAACGGCCGCAGGCGGTCCGGAAAGGCGTCGTAGAGTGAGTCGACGTGCGTGGCGCCTTCGACGCGGTAGTAGCGGAACAACCCGCCGCGGCCCGCATCGCGCACCATACGGGCGTACACATCCGAGTCCCGGCCGATGGGCAGCAGCACATCGAGCGTGCCGTGCAAGGTGATCAGCGGCTTCCCGATCCGGCCGGTCAGCCCGATCGTCGCGACAGCACGGCGCACCTCCGAAGGACGGGAGGCGTACACGTAGTCCGCCTCGCACACGGGCGCTCCGGGCGCGCAGTACGGAGTCCCCGCCTCGATCGGCCCGTCATAGCCAGGGTCCAGCTCCTCCCGGTAGATCCGCTGGGTCAGATCCCAGTAGTACTGGTGGTGGAAAGGCCACAGAAACTCCGAGCCTTCCGGATATCCGGCGGCGAGCATCGCCCGGTGTGCCGCGCCGGCGCCGGAGCCACCGGCTGCGAACACCGGGTAGTGGCGCAGTGCGGGTGGCAGGAAGGTCAGCAGATTCGGTCCGCTCGCCCGCCAGAGCGTCCCCTCCCAGTCGACGCCGCCGTCGTACAGCTCGGGTTGGTTCTCCAGCTGCCAGCGCACCAGATAGCCGCCGTTGGACATGCCGGTGGCGAGCGTGCGGGACGGCGGGCGGTGGTAGCGCTGGGCGACGACCGCCCGCGCGGCCCGGGTCAACTGCGTGACGCGGTCGTTCCATTCGGCGATCGCCTCGCCGGGCGCGGCGCCGTCGCGGTAGAAGGCAGCGCCGGTGTTGCCCTTGTCGGTGGCGGCGAAGGCGTAGCCGCGGGACAGCACCCAGTCGCCGATGGCCCGGTCGTTCGCGTACTGCTCGCGCACGCCCGGGGAGCCCGCGACGACCAGCCCCCCGTTCCAGCGGTCCGGCAGCCGGATGACGAACTGCGAGTCATGACTCCAGCCGTGGTTGGAATTGGTGGCGGAGGTGTCGGGGAAGTAGCCGTCGATCTGGACGCCGGGCACACCGCTGGGCGTGGCAAGGCCCGCGGGTGTCAGCCCGGCCCAGTCGGCCGGGTCCGTGTGACCGGATGCCACCGTCCCCGCCGTGGTCAACTCCTTGAGACAGGCCCGCTCTTGATGCTCGGCGCCCGGCACCTGCAGGCGGGTGATCCGGCTGCAGTGGCCGGCCGCCCGCGCCTCGGGCGGTTGTTGTGCGACGGCCGGGACAGCGGTGAGGGCGAGCAGCAGCGCGGCCGTGTACGGAAGAGCGAGGGGCACGGGGAGTCCTCCTGGGGCATACGGACCGTCGGGTCAGGGGCAGTTGGCGTCGGCGACGACGAAGTGGCCGACGGGGGATTCCTTGAGCGTGTGGGTGACGAAGGTGTTGTAGAGGCCCATGTTCTGCTGGGAGCCCTTGGCGTAGGCATGGCTGCCGTCGGTGGTGGCCCGGCCTGCCTGCACCTGGTGGTAGTTGTCGGCGGTCCAGCAGGCCGCCGCGCCGCCGGTGGTCGTGGCCGTGACCGGGCCGGAGCGCACGCCTTCGGTGCCGGCCGCGTCGCGGGCGGAAACGCTGTAGTCGTGCCTCGTGCCCGGACTCAGGCCTGTGTCGGTGAACGGGGCACCCGACGGCGTGGCGATACGTGTCCCGTCCCGGTACACCGCGTAGCCCGCCGCGCCGTCGACTGCCGTCCAGGTCAAGGTGATCGAGGTCTGGGTGGCGCCCGTGGAAGTGAGTCCGGACGGGGCCGGCATACCGCCCGGATCAGGCGCGGAGCCGTCGAGGCCGAAGAATTCGGTGATCCAGTAGCCGGAGCAGATCGAGTCGATGAAGTTCGCCGTGCCGGTCTGCCCGCACTGCTGGGGCCCGCCGCCCGGGTCCACCGGCGTTCCGTGGCCGATCGAGGGCACCCGGTCGACCTCGACAACGACCCTGCCGTCCGCCGTCGGATACTGCTCCCGGCGCGTCCGATTCGGCCCGATCGTGGAGGTACGGTCCGGGTTCTGGTCCACGCCGTGCACCGCGGTCCACTGATCCCGCAGTTCATCGGCGTTTCCCGGCACGACGGTCGGGTCGTTGTCGCCGTGCCAGATCGCCACCCTCGGCCACGGCCCGGAGTAGGCGGGGTAGGCGTCACGGACCCGCTGCGCCCACACCGCGGGCGTACGGTCCACGCCGGGGTTCATACAGGTGAAGGCCCCCGTGTCCTTGGTGCATTCGTAGGGCAGTCCCGCTATCACCGCACCCGCCTCGAAGACATCGGGGTAAGCGGCGAGCATCACCGAGGTCATGGCTCCTCCGGCCGAGAGACCGGTGACATACGTACGCGCCGCATCGGCGCCGTAGGCGCTCTCGGCGTGCGCCACCATCTGGCGGACGGACGCGGCCTCGCCCTGCCCGCGCCGGTTGTCGGTGGCCTGGAACCAGTTGAAGCAGCTGCTGGGACTGTTCGCGGACGTCGTCTCGGCGAGCACGAGCAGGAACCCGTGCCGGTCGGCGTACGTGGTCAGCCCGGAGTTGTCGGCGTAGATCCGGGCGCTCTGCGTGCAGCCGTGCAGGGCGACCACGACCGCCGGATGTGCGGGGAGACCGGCGGGCCGGTACACATACATGTTCAGACCGCCGGGATTGGCGCCGAAGCTGCTCACTCGCTCCAGGGGCACGGCCGCCTGCGCGGCGGGCGCCGGGGCGAGCCACAGGGTGGCGGCGATCAGAGCGAGTACGGCGCTCGTGCGACCGGCGGCCCGGCGCATACCGGCGGGCTTGGGCGGGCTTGTGCGCAACAGCATCCGAGACCTCCCGCAGACGTATCAAGGTGCCGGTCAGAGTAGGAAGGGGCCGGTCGCCCGCGGAATGGTCACGCCGCCCATAGCGGCGGCGGCCGACGGCGGTGCGCGCACTGTTGTCCGGTCGGCGTCCGCCTGCTAGGGCGTCGGCCCGCTCGGGCCGTTCCAGCTCATCCGGTGTACGGAGCGTGACGCGGCGGTGCTGCTTCCCGGCGAGCGCGGGCCGCACACGCGACGTCGCTTTCCGGCAACCATCGCGCCCGCCGGCCGTCGGCCGTACGACGCCAGGACGTCGCCCGTGGTGGGGAGCCTGGTGGCGCGACTACTTCCCAGCAGCGCGCGAGAAGCGGAGACGAACCGGGCGATGGCCACAGCTCAAGGAAACCTCCTGCGGGGGCTGCCACTGCGACAGATCGCCTGCCTGGTGCCGATCGCCGCGGTCAGCCTGTGGGCGGCCCAGCACTGGCAGCTCATCACCGCCGGCGGCAGCCAGCTCCTGTCCGCCGATCAGTACTGGCTGCTGCTCGCTGTCACGCTCACCGTGCTGGGCTGGGTCGCCGTATCCTTCACGCGCCAGGGCGCGACGCTCGAACATCTTCCCCCGCTACGGCTGTTCGTGACGCAGTTCGCCGCGGGTGCCGCCAACCATCTCCTCCCGGCAGGACTCGGTGCGGGCACGGTCAATCTTCGCTTCCTCCAGCGCTGCGGACTCTCGTTGCCCCGCTCCTCCGCCGCCCTGGCCCTGCACATGCTGGCGGCGGGCACGGGACGAGCCGTACTGCTGCTCGTCCTCCTCGCCGCCTCTCCGCACGCGCTGCAACTGGACGGTCTCCTGCCGCACGCCGCAGGCCCGGTGCTCGTGGCCGCGGGATCTCTGGCGTGCGCGGTAGCCCTCGTGCTGGTGGCGGTACGGCCGTTGCGCAGAGCCATCCGTACGTTTGTGGACACCGCGCTGCGGGACGCGCGCTCCGTGCACACCAGGCCTGCGCGCGTGCTGGCCCTCTGGGGCGGCGCCGTGGCCTATCCGACGCTGCAGGCCGCGGGACTGGTCGCCGTGGCGATGGCGCTGGACGTGTCCATCCCGGCCGTCCATGTCGGGCTCGCCTATCTCGCCGGAAGCACGCTGGCCGCCGTCATACCGACACCCGGCGGCATCGGCTCGGTGGACGCGGCGCTCGTCATAGCGCTGGTCATGGCCGGGGTTTCGGTCGCCCTGGCCACCTCTGTGGTCCTCGGCTACCGGATCATCACGGTGTGGCTGCCGCTGCTTCCCGGAGCCCTCGTACTCGGTGTCCTGGTCCGCTCGAAGGTGATCTGAGAGCCGCTCGCGGCGGAGGTCCCCGGGCCGATGGCCGGTATGGGCCAGTACGTTCGGGCTGAATCGGGACGCTGTGCGAAACCCTGCCATGATGCTCGGATGCGTGTACTGATGCCGGTTCCCGACCGCGATTTCGACGTCACCGAGGTGGCCGTGCCCTGGCGGATTCTCACCGCCGCCGGGCACCGGGTCATCTTCGCCACCGAGCGCGCGGGAACAAGCCCCGCCGCGGATCCGCTGCTGCTGAGCGGCGTGCTCTTCGGGCAACTCGGTGCCGAGAAGGAGCCCAAGGACTTCTACGACGAGCTCACCCGGTCCCGGGAATTCGCCGCGACCGTGGGATGGGCGGATGTGAAGGTGGATGAGTACGACGGGCTGATCCTGCCGGGCGGGCACGCGCAGGGGATGCGGCAGTACCTGGGCTCGGAGGTGCTGCAGCAGCAGGTCGGCAGGTTCTGGGCGCTGGACCGGCCGGTCGGCGCGATCTGCCACGGCGTGCTCGTCCTGGCGCGGTCGCGTGCGGGAGCCGGCGGCCGCAGCGTGCTGGCGGACCGTCGTACCACCTGCCTGCCGAAGTACATGGAACGCTCGGCCTATCTCACCACCGCGTGGCGCCTCGGCCGCTACTACCGCACCTATCCGGCCTATGTGGAGGACGAGGTCAGGGCCGCGCTGGACGATCCGGGCACACTGTTCGAGCGCGGGCCCAGGGTGCTCACGGCGCGCGGAACCGCGCCGGACGACTCACACGCGTTCGTCGTACAGGACCGCAACTACCTCTCGGCCCGTTGGCCGGGGGACGCGTACCTTTTCGGCCGCCGGTTCCTCGAACTCCTGGAAGGCTCTGCCGGATCCGCCGCATCGAGGACCTGACGGGCGAGTGGCCGCGCGGTGTGCGCCCACCGGCATGGATTTCGTCCCTGCGAAGCGTAGAATTACACAGAAGAGGTTTTGTCTTCAATTACCTGCGATGCCGGAGGTAACCATGGACGTCCTCGTGCTCATCGGTCGCATCCTCTTCTGCGTCCTGTTCCTCAACTCGGCCGTCGGCCACCTCACCAAAACGAAGGCCATGGCCGGCTATGCCGGCTCCCGCGGTGTCCCCGCACCCGCGGCGGCGGTCCTGGGCAGCGGGTGCCTGCTCCTCGCCGGCGGCCTCATGGTGGTGTTCGGGGTCTGGGCGGACCTGGGCGCACTGCTCCTGGTCGTCTTCCTCCTTCCGACGGCGTTCCTGATGCACGCCTTCTGGAAGGAGACCGCCGAAGAGTCCAAGACGATGGAGATGGTCGGCTTCCTCAAGGATCTGTCGCTGGCCGGTGCGGGGCTGATGCTTTTCGCGTTCTTCTCGTACGCCGGCCACGATCTGGGGCTCACTCTCACGGGCCCGCTCTTCCACATCAGCTGATGGTTCCGGCGGAAGGGAGGCGGGCGGGGGACGGGTCGGCGCCCCGCTGCGTCCCCGCCAGTTCGTCCCGGAAAGCGATGACCGTCTGCCGGGCGTGACGCAGCCCGATCCGCTTGAACTCCGTCTCCAGCTCTGCGAGTTCCGCGAGCGTCGTATCCGGTGCGCACCCCTGTCGGGAGCGGGACTTGACGAGGCCGAGACGGGACAGCGCCGCTCCACGGGGCTCGTTCATATCGCGGAATTCACGCAGGGACCGTGAGTAGACGGCGCAGGCCTCTTCGTAACGGGCCGCGCGGAAAAGGACGTTGCCGCGCATCTTGTGGTTGTAGGCGAGAGCGCCGGCCAGTTCCATGTCACGGCAGATGGTTTCGGCTTCGGCCAGGAGTGTCAGTGCCCGCTCCGTATCGCCCTGCACGGACACCACGTCGGCTATGCCGCGCAGTGACCAGGCCCGCCCCCGTGCGTCGTCCGCGTCGTCCGCGATCCTGGCGCACTCTTCGAACAGCGCTAAGGCCTTGGCGTATGCGCCGGTGTTGCGGTGCATCTGCGCGATGCCGGACATCGCCCAGACCATGTGCCGCGATTCACCGTGAGCCCGTGCCTGCGCGAGCAGTTGCTCGTGCATCTCCGCGACGGCCTCGTAGTCGCCCTGGATCCGGCCCGTCTCGGCGAGGCCCGCGAGCGAGTAGCCATGGGCGAGGCGATCACCGCCCTCCGCGGCGAGGTCGACGGCGGCAGCCAGCAGGCGGCGGGCCAGCGGCAGCGCTCCGCACTGCCGGGCCAGCGTGCCACCGCTCCACAGAGCCCACGCCATCGCGCCCCGATCGCCGGCCTGCCGGGCGGCGCGGTAGCTGTCGCGCCAGGAGGCACCGGCTTCGGCCACCCTGCCCAGCCGTCGGCCGGCCTCGGCGACGGCGAGCGAGGCCCGGGCGCGGTCGAGTGCCGAGACGGCGTGGCGCCGCGCGTGGGTCGCGGTGGCCAGCACCTCGTCGTACGAGGAATTGACGCCCAGCACCGAGCCCAGTTCGCCCTGGTATTCGGGGGCGAATGCCTTGCCGTACATATCTCTGTGGCCTCCTGATCATCGCTGTGACTGATCAAGAAGCTATGAGCCGACAGGCATACGGCGAATCCCCCGGCGTATGTGTTGTCGGGTACGACTGAAGTGCTACGGGACCGAAGCCGATCATCATCGAGATGTACGGGACCGGCGTTGACCTGCGAGAACGAGGAGCTCCGGCGCGGGACACGGCCCCATCCCCCGGCCCGGCGCGGGGCCCGCCCGCACCGAGCCCTGCTCATCAGGTCCTACTCGGCGATCTCCGTCCGTTCCCACCATTCGTAGACAGGCAACCGTCCCTCCGGGCTGTCCAGATGCCGCGACGTGACCTTGAAGTGCTCGTACCCGCCGCGGTGCGGAATCTTCAGCTCTTGTCCGGGCGGGGTGATCGGGACGATCCGTTCCGGCAGATCATCCGGACCACCCTCGAGGACTGCCTTGCTAGCCATGACCCCAGTCTCGCACCGGCGCTACCGCTCGCACCTTGACAGCGACAAGGGGGTGACGGTCGGTCTCCGGGCCGCCGCTTGCGCAAGAGCGCTCTCAGCGCTCTCAGCGCACGGAGGTCGCTGTCGATGAGTCCCGGCAAAGGCGTACGGCGGAGGCATCTCATGCATTCGGGCCACCGATGTGGACCGCCGTGCACGGCGGCGGCAGGCTGGTGGCGCACTCCCACCGCCACGAGGAGACGGCCGATGCCCGCGACGACGGACCGCTACGACCAGCTGCGCGCCCTGTTCATCAACTGCACGCTCAAGCGCTCCCCCGAGACCAGCAACACCGAGGGCCTGATCGACAAGAGCCGCACGGTCATGGAGAAGGCCGGCGTCACGACCGAGGTGATCCGCGCCGTCGACCACGACATCGCGACCGGCGTCTGGCCCGATATGACCGAGCACGGCTGGGAGAGCGATGCCTGGCCTCAGCTGCACGAAAAGGTCATGGCCGCCGACATCCTCACCCTCTGCGGACCGATCTGGCTCGGCGACAACAGCTCCGTGATGAAGCAGGTCATCGAGCGCCTCTACGCCTGCTCCAGCATCCTCAACGACCGCGGCCAGTACGCGTACTACGGACGCGTCGGCGGCTGCCTCATCACCGGCAACGAGGACGGCGTCAAACACTGCGCCATGAACATCCTCTACAGCCTCCAGCACCTCGGCTACACCATCCCGCCGCAAGCCGACGCCGGCTGGATCGGCGAAGCCGGCCCCGGCCCCTCCTACCTGGACCCGGGCTCGGGCGGCCCGCAGAACGACTTCACCAACCGCAACACGACCTTCATGACCTGGAACCTCATGCACCTCGGCGCGCTGCTCAAGCAGGCGGGCGGCATCCCGGCCCACGGCAACCAGCGCTCCGAATGGGACGCGGGCTGCCGCGACGACTTCCCCAATCCCGACTACCGCTGATAGCGCTCCCGACTACCGCTGATACCACCGAGCACCAGCCACCGCGTGTCGAACCTCCCCGCCCGGCAGAGCCCGCCGCGGCGGAGGGCCGGTTCAGGGCCATTCCGTATCGCGGCGGGCCCGGCCCGTGGGGGGCGGCTTGTCAGGCGGTGTGCAGCGTCAGGCCGTACCGGCCGAGGATTTCGTTGATCGGCTGGTACCAGGTCTCGCCTCCGCCGCTGCAGTTGCCCCAGCCACCGGAGGTCACCCCCTGGGCCTGGTCGCCGCTGATGAAGGATCCGCCCGAGTCTCCTGGCTCGGCGCAGACGCTCGTCTTCGTCATCTGATGGACCGCGCCCTGGCTGTAGTTGACGGTCTCGTTCTTGGCCAGGACATTGCCGCAGTGCCAGTGCGACGTGGAACCGGAGCGGCATATCGAGGCGCCGACGGGGGCTTCGGCCGAGCCGCGGACCAACTGGTCGGAGACGGTGCCCCAGCCGAGGACCACGGGGACGGTCCACCAGCCGTTGCCGACACTGACCCAGGCGTAGTCGTTGTCGGGGAAGGACGAGCCCTGGAACGCGCCGATGGCGGAACCGTCCCAGCCGCGGACCGCCGCTCCCGGCCGACCGCAGTGCCCGGCCGTGACGAAGCCGCCGTACACGGAGAAGCCGATCGAGCACCGGACATTGCCGGTGTAGTACGGGTCGCCGCCCACGGTCCCGGCCGCGTAGGTCTCGGGTGCCTCGGTCGCCTCCTCGACCTGGACCGGGCCAGCTCGGCGGGCTCGGGCGACGAAGTCCTCGACATCGTTGTCACGCCGCTCGGACACGATGACGTTCACGACGATCCGGTTGGCTCGGGGGTCGACGTGCCAGCTGCTGACGCCGGCTGGGGCGGACAGCTTGTCGATCTTCTTCTTGGCCGAGTCGAGCTGCTGCGCGCTGTGCGTCACCAGCCGGACCGAGGCACCCGTCGCGCGTACGGCGTCGGCTTGCTTCCCGTTGGTGACGGCGACGGTCAGCTTTCCGCTGCCCGCGTCGAACCAGGAGCCGCCGAACGACGCTCCCGCGGCGCGGCGCGCCTTTCCTTCGACGGCGGTCGCCGTTTTCTCCGCCGTCAGGCGGGCCTCCGCCTGACTCTTCGTCAGGCCCAGGTCCCGCTGCATGGCGGCGAGCAGACCGGCGGAGGCCTGCGGTTCGGGGACCGGGGTGGGAGCCTGGGCAGCGGCCGGAGCGAGCCCTGCGGCTGCCCAGGCGCCCAGAAGGAGAAGCGCGGACATGCCGGTGCGTATACCTGTCGTGCGTCTCAAGGCTTTGACCCTTCGGTTGTTCCAGCTTCGTGGGGGATGGAACAGCAAGCACACGAGAGCGCTCTCACCGCGCGCCCGGCCGGAGCGTAACCGAAACACAATGATCAGGTCCATGCCAACGAACCGCCGCCGGGCCAGGGTTGGCCGGATTCCGCGCAGGGCCCGCGCGTTCGGGCGGCCCCACCGTCAGGGTCCGGCCGGGCCCCCGGGCTGCTCATGCGTACCCGTACCGCCGCTTCCGGACTGCCTGACAAGCACCCTCGTCACAGGAGGCCGACTCCTCGGCGGGAACCACTCGTGACGGAATTGTGTCCCCCATGAGGACAGCAGGTGGGCTAGCGTGCGGCGGTCGCGCACAACTCCGTGGCGGCGCATTCGACCGCCGGTAACCGCGGTGCCGAGGGGGGCAGGATGAACGCGTGGTCGGTACCCGGGTACACCGAGTCCCGGGAGTTGGGCTCCGGCGGCAGCGGGCGCGTCGTCCTGGCCGTCCATGACGCGACCGGCATGCCGGTCGCCGTCAAGTACCTCAGCGAGCGGCTGCGGACGGATTCCGGCTTCGTTCAGGTGTTCCGGGCGGAGGCACGTCTGCTCGGCGGCCTCGATTCGCCCTATGTGGTGGGGCTGTACGAATACGTCGAAGCGCCGCAGGGCGCCGCCATCGTGATGGAGCTCGTCGACGGCATCGCCCTGCGCGCGCTACTGCAGCGCGAAGGCGCTACAGGCCCCGAAGCGGCGCTCGTGGTACTCAAGGGCTCGCTGCTGGGACTGGCGGCCGCGCACCGGGCGGGTGTGGTGCACCGCGACTACAAACCGGAGAACGTCCTGGTCGCGGCGGACGGCTCGTCCAAGCTGGTCGACTTCGGCATCGCCGCGGGACGCGGCACCACGCCGGGAGTGGCCGGCACTCCCGCCTATATGGCTCCGGAACAGTGGAACGGGGAGCCCGCCTCACCGGCGGCCGACGTCTACGCCGCGACCGCGACGTTCTACGAGTGCCTGACCGGCCGCAAGCCGTTCTCCGGCGAGAACTTCGCCGAGCTGGCACTCCAGCACATCAGCGCACCGGTCCCCGAGGAGGAGGCTCCGGAGCCGGTGCGCCCGCTGATCAGGCGCGGAATGGCGAAGGAGCCGGAAGAGCGGCCCGCGAACGCGGCGGCGTTCGTGGCGGAGCTCGAGGAGATCGCCGGGGCCGCCTACGGCCCGGACTGGGAGGAACGGGGCCAGCGGAAACTCGCCGCGCTTGCCGCGCTGTTGCCGCTCCTCTTCCCCTCGGCCGCGGGCCAGGCCGCGGGGACCACCGAGCTGGCCACGACCGCGCTCGGCGGCGGCTGGGGCAGCTGGAAGCCGGGCCTGCGCGGGGTGCTGACAGGCATCGCCGCGCTCGTTGTGGCCGTGCTGGTCGCCGTTGCCGCGAAGGCGACAGGGGACGACCCGCGGCAGCAGACGGCTCAGTCCGTCGCCACCACCAGCGCGGTACCGGGCACGGCCGCCACTTCGCCCGTCGGCCCGTCCGGCTCGGCGAGCCCGTCGGCGACGGGCAGTGCCTCCGCCTCCGCCGGCAGCTCCCCTTCTCCTTCCGGCAGCGCGACCGCCGGACCCGCCACGCCCTCACCCGTGATGTCTTCGACCCCGGCCTCCCCTTCGCCGTCGTCGTCCGCGCCGTCCGCCGACCCCAGCACTTCCCCTCCCACCACCGCCCCGGTGAAGGTCAGGTCCGTCTCCGTCTCGAGCCTGCGCCAGACGAGTACGACGGGTGCCGCCGCGTCCATCGACGTCGTCACGGACGGGACCGGTCCCGTGACCATCGTCATCGCCTGGTTCGCCGGCGACGCGAAGGGTGAACTGGGCACGCAGGACGGCTCGCAGACCTTCGAGCGAAGCGGCGCGACGCAATACACGATCACGCTGGACCACACATTCCGAGGGCGAAGCTGTTACTGGGGCGTACGGGCGACGACGAACCCGACCGCCTCGAACGGCAGTTCCACGCAGCAGATCCTGACCCGGCGGTGCAGCATCCAATGAAGGACCCACGTATCCCCCATGACCGCGCGCCGGGTCACCCCGGTGACGTCGCACCTGCGCGCTCAGGTCACGACGGAGTCGGCGAAAGCGACGGCTACAGCGCGACCGCGCTGGGCAGCCACTGGTTCGAACGGCCGGACCCCGAGGCCGCGCCGACCACGCCGGCGGCGCCGGAGAAGGCCACCCTGATCCAGGGCGGGGAGCCCACGAGCGTGGCACCCGACCGTGTCGACGGCGAGGTGCTCCGCTTCGGCCCGGGAGTGACCGCGGTCGTCCAGAACCGGAATCGTGACAACACGACCGCCGCACTCTGGCACGGGACACTGCCCGGAGAGCCCGCCCGGCCGGAGCCCCGTGAACGCCGCCGCGGCGGACTCCGGCGGTACGCCCTGGCCGCCGTGGTGCTGCTGGCGGTGCTGGCTTTCCTCGCCTGGCAGCGGTACGGCCCCGGCCTGTCCGTGCGGGACGTGACGGTGCAGACCGCCGCGGAAGGGCCCGGCTGCGAGGGCACGGCCGACGTTGTGGGCGTGCTGGGGACCAACGGACGGCCCGGCACGGTGACGTATCGCTGGGTGCGCAGCGACGGCACCGAATCGGGCCTGCTGCGGGAGAAGATGACACGCGGCCAGAAGCAGGCACGTCTGCATCTGTTGTGGACGTTCCGTGGCCGGGGCGAGTACCGGGCCAGTGCGGAACTGCGGATCATCTCGCCGTCCCGGCACACGGTCACCACACACTTCAGGTACCGGTGCGTCTGAGCCTCCGCCGCACCCGCGCGATCTCCGCGGCCGCCTTCTCCGGCTCGGTGCGGAGCCGAAGACCCGCTCGTACGGTCTCCGACCCCGTACCGGCTCCGATGTCCACAGCTCGCGTCGCCGCGTGGCGACACCCGGGCCCCCCCAATGGACGCGCACCACGGTGCCGCGGGGTGTGCTCAGGGACGAGGTTCAGTCGCTGAAGCCCGGTCCGGGCGGAGACATCGCCGCGACGGGACCGGGCATCGTGCTGCTGCGCTGCCGGACGGTGCAGCCGACCCCGCCGCCTTCGTGACCGGCCATGATGTGCGAGAAGACGTCGCGGGACCGTACACCTCGCGACGCCGCGCGCAGCGGAGGCGCACCCGGGAGTGCCGTCGTACGCTCAGGCTCATGACCATCGACCGGCGCATGCTGCTCCGCGGCATGGGCAGGGCAACCGCGGCAGGCGTGATCGGTGCCGCACTCGCCGCCGGGAGCAGTGGCAGGCCACCGACGGCGGCTCGCGCACGCCCCCGCCCGCACCCGCGGCCCGAGCCCGTCACCCAGTGGGCCGGCGCGCAGCCGGCCGTCGTACCGCGCAGTGTCTGGCAGACCCACCCGATGGCTCACCAGAAGCCGGAACTGTCCGCGACCACGGTCAAAGCGGTCTTCATTCATCACACCAACAGCGGAAACGACTACTCCCGTCGAGAGGTCCCCAATCTCATCCGTTTCCTCTCCGACGACCACATGGAGCGCCGGGGCTGGGACGACGTCGGCTACAACTTCTTCGTCGACCGGACCGGCACCATCTACGAGGGACGCTCCGGTGGCATCGCCAATCCTGTCGTCGGCGCGCACACCCTGGGCTTCAACGTCGGCACCGTCGGCATAGCGGCGATCGGCAGCTACGGCTCCGGCTCGACCATGCCCGCTCCCATGCTGGAGGCGATAGCCCGACTCGCCGCCTGGAAGCTCGGTCTGTACGGCGTCGACCCACGCGGCACCACGGTCCTGGTCTCCACCAACGACGGAAGCAAGTACCCGGAGGGAGAACGGGCCGTCTTCCACACGATCTCCGGCCACCGCGACGGCGACTGGACACGGTGCCCGGGAGCCGGGCTCTACACGCGCCTTCCGCAGATCCGTGACCGCGCCGCCCACCTCCAGGGCCGCACCGAAGCGCCGGAGACCCACGCCGACGGGCCCTTCTGACGCGCCGTCGCCCAGAGAGTTGACCAATTGGGCGACGGCGAGAATTCGCGGGGACCCGCTCGGCGGCACGATCCGTAGAGACATCGGGCTCCTCGGGTAAAGGCCGACCTGCCGGTCGCGCCACCCCTTACCCTAGAGACCCAAATGGCCCGGCAAGCGGGCCAATTCGATTCAGACTGACTGGGCCACTCGGGTCACGGGTCCGGTCCGTCACGACAGCGAACAGGGTGGGTGCGTGACCGAGCTCTGGAACCCCTCCGACGTCGGCGTCCTACCGCTTCCTTCCGGCCGCCTGGTCCGGGGCCGGGGCCTTCGGCGCCCTCTTCCGGACGGGCCGGCGCCCGCGTACGGGGTGTACTTGCTGGGCAAGCGGCCTCCCGAGGTCCCGTGGGAAACCCGGTGGCTGCGCTGGCCCGATTTCTGGCTGCCCGGCAGCCATGCGGATGCTCGGGCCGCCCTCGGCGAGGCATGGGACCGTGCCGCTGTCGAACGGGTCGAGATCGCCTGCGGCGGAGGCCGTGGCCGGACCGGAACAGCTCTGGCCTGCCTTGCCGTCCTCGACGGAGTGCCGGCGGACCGGGCGGTGGACTTCGTGCGCAGGCACTACGACGCCCGCGCCGTCGAAACCCCGTGGCAGCGACGCTATGTGCGGCGCTTCACCCGCTGAATTCGAACCGAACTCGACCCGGCGCGACCGAAGCCTCGAATTCCGGCCACCGCCGCGGCAGGAGCCATCCCGGCCGGCTCGGACGTGCGCGCCGCGCCGGCGTACCGCCGCGCACCCGCGCTCATGTCGGCACAGTCCTCAACCACCTGAAGACCTACACACGCCGACCCGCGCAACCACACCACGCGCCCAAGTCGGCACGAGGTAACGGTGGGTAAGTGACCAGTCTCACTGCGCATGCTCACCTGTGCGCGTCTCACGCCCGTTCCCGCCTGCCATGATCCCTTCTGATGCGGGGGTCGGCCGACTCCGCACGGACCGAACAAGCAGCGGAAACAGGGGCGTTGGCGTGAGAGATACGTGGTTGCGGCGAGTGGCGCGAAGGCGTGGGGGCAGCGGCAGGGGATCCGCTCCGCGCGGGCCGGGGACGACCCGCTCCGCTGCCGCGGCGGCCGCGGCGGCGGTGCTGCTCAGTCAGCTGCTCGGCGGGCACCCCGCCGTGGCGCAGACAGCCGCCTTGCCGGGATCCGCGTACCCCCTTGTCCTCGACGTGGATCTGACGCCGAATCCGGTGTGCAGCGGACCGGTCCGTGGCCGGGTGCAGATGTACGACCCCGCCGCGGCGAAGGCCGGCGCCACCCTGGAGTGGCGGGTACGGGCCGGGGAGGAGCAACTGGCCGGCGGACAGACCGTCATGGACGCGAAGGTGTCCGTGGCCGAGTTCACCATCCCGTTCGACCGGGTGGGGGCGGCGAGCACGGCGCTGCAGTTCGACGCGCGCGTGCTCCCCTCGTCGGCCGGGCGGGAGCCGGGCCCGTACGGAAAGGTCTGGCGGGACACCGTCAGGCGGGGCTGCGACCCGGTGCGCGTGGCATCCGTCGGCGACTCCGTCGTGTGGGGGCAGGGTCTGGACCACGACCAGAAGTTCCCCTATCTGACGGGCGAGCTGCTCGGCCGTGAGACCGGCCGGGGCCATCAGCACATGGACTACTCGATATCCGGCGCGGTCCTCGACGCACCCGAGCTGCCCGCGGGCAATGACGACGCCGCCTGCCTGCGGATGCAGGAGAAGCAGGACCCGGACGGCGACGGGGAAATGGAGTTCGGCGAGGTCACTCAGCAAATGCCGGATGTGTTCTGCCAGTTGGAGCAGGCGGGCGCGCAGGCACGGGCGGGCGGATACGGGCTCGATCTGGTCGTCGTCAACGGGTGCATCAACGACCTCGACCCGTTCCTCGGCATCGGCGTCGGCATCACGCCCGGCTCGAGGAAGCTGCCCGAGGCCGTGCGGCGCGAGTGCTCGGGCATCGGCGCGGCAGCCGAGAATCCGGCCAAGGACGTGCCGTACTTCAGTGGCGCCAAGGTCGGCTACGGCGGCCGCGGAATGCAGGCGGCGATCGAGAAGGCGCATTCGCTGCCCGGCCGGCCCAAGGTGCTCGTGGCCGACTTCTACTACGCGCTCAGCCGCAGCAGTTCGCCGGTCCCGGTGAAGACCTGTACGACACCGGGAGTTGCCGGAGCCCGCCTCACCGCCTGCACGAGCGCACTCGGCGGCGTGGCCGGACGCTATGAGCAGTACACCCAACTGGCCAATGACGCGTACCGTCAGGCGGCCGCGGCGGCGAACGCCGCCTCCTCCGACGGCCCGTACGCGGTGGCCGCGGACGGCCTGTTCTCCCGGGACAATGCCGTGCTCGCCCCGCACTCCAAGGTCTGGGGCACTCCGTCCTCCGACCCCGCGTTCCCGCTGCGCATGCGGGCCTGCCCGGAGCTCAGCCAGACTCCGGCGCAGTGTCTGACCGCGGCCGTCGCCCACCCGGACGTCGACGGCGCCCGTCAGTACGCCGACGCGTTCCTCCTCAACCCGCTTCTGCGCCAGTGGTTCCACCTCCCGGCCGGCGGCCCGCACGCTCTGCTGGACGCGCCGAAGAACGCTCACACCGGGAGCCCGGTCCGCCTGAGCGCGACCATCGACGGGAAGGAACCTCCGGCCGGATACAGCTATCGCTGGTACTTCGGTGACGGCACACAACAGGAGACCAGTGAGGCAACCGTCTCCCATGCGTTCGACCGGGAAGGCCCCTTCCTGCCCCGCTTGGTGCTGACCGGCCAGGACGGCCGGCAGGTGCTGAGCGAGGCCGCGGATGCTGTGACGGTGAGCTGACGGTCCCGCACGAGGGGGAGGCTCGGGGGCGGTTCGCGGATGCGCGCCGCCCCCGGGCCGTCCCGGACACCCGTCCATTTCGTCGCCTTGACGATAACGGCCCTGTCCTCATATCGTCTGACTGACGAAAAAGAGGGAGGCTTTCATGGCCGACATCATCAGGCGCCTGGGATGGCGCCATCTCCGTACCGCACCCACCTCCCATGTACGCCACTTCCGGCGCGGGCGGCTCGTACACGACGGGCCGGGGCTGAGCTTCTGGTTCCGTGCGCTGACCGCCGCGCTCTCCGAAATCCCGGTCGACGACCGGGAACTGGCCATGGCGTTCCACGCCCGCACCTCCGACTTCCAGGACGTCACCGTGCAGGCGACGGTGACCTACCGGATCAGCGAACCGGCCACCGCCGCCGCCCGGCTGGACTTCTCGATCGACCCGGACACCGGCGTCTGGCGCGGCGCCCCACTGGAGCAGCTGTCCACCCTGCTCACCGAGACCGCGCAACAGCACGCACTGGACGTCCTGGCGCGTACGCCGCTGGCGGCAGCCCTTGTCGACGGCGTCGCGGCGGTCCTCGAGCGGATCACCGACGGTCTGGCCGCGGAGCCCCGGCTGCCCGCCACCGGCATCACCGTTGTTGCCGTACGTGTGGTCGCCCTCCGTCCCGAACCGGAGGTGGCGCGGGCGCTGCGCACCCCCGCGCGCGAACAGATCCAGCAGGAGTCGGACCGGGCGACGTACGAGCGCAGAGCCGTCGCCGTGGAGCGCGAACGCGCGATCGCCGAGAACGAACTGGCGAGCCGGATCGAACTGGCCCGCCGTGAGGAGCAGTTGGTCGAGCAGCACGGCACCAACGCCCGCCGCGAGGCCGAGGAGAACGCCGCGGCAGACGCCGTACGGGCCGAGGCTGAGGCCGCGCGCACGGTACGGCTGGCCAAGGCCGAGGCCGAGGCGGCACGCGAGGTCGGGCAGGCGCGGGCTCAGGCACAGGCCGCCTGGCTACGGGTGCACGGCGAGGTGGACGCCGCCACTCTGCACGCGCTGGCCGCGACCCGCGTCGCCGAGAACCTGCCGCGCATCGACAGCCTCACCCTCTCCCCCGATGTCCTCACCGGCCTGCTGGCCAAGCTCGGCCGGGCCGACGGGGAGCGGAGATGAGTCTCGCGCCACGGGCGGTGCTGGTACACCGTGCCACCGAGTACGAGGAGTTGCTCGCCCGGCACGGCACCCATGGCCAGGCCGACTTCTTCCTCTCCTCGCGCGGCCGGAGCATCCAGGAGGTGACCGAGCGGCATCACCGTGCGCGGCGGGCGCTCGCCGATGTGGCGGCGGCGGTGCCGCTGGCGTGGCGGCACACCCGGGTGGAACGCGCGGACCTCGACCGCTTCCTCTTCGGCCCCGAAGACGTGGTGGTCGTGGTGGGCCAGGACGGTCTGGTGGCCAACACCGCCAAGTATCTGTCCGGTCAGCCGGTGGTGGGGATCGATACCGATCCCGGCCGCAACCCGGGCGTGCTGGTACGCCACCGGGCGGCCGACGCGGTCAAACTGCTCCCGGCGGCCGCGTCCGGCACAGGCGCCGTCGACGAACTCACCATGGTGGAGGCGGTCGCCGACGACACCCAGCGGCTGCTCGCCCTCAACGAGATCTACCTCGGGCCGCCCGGGCACCAGACCGCCCGCTACCGGCTGAGCACCGGCGCGGAAGCCGGCCGCACCGAACCCGAGGCCACCTCCGAAACCCAGGCCTCTTCCGGAGTCCTGGTCGGCACCGGCACCGGCGCCACCGGCTGGCTGCGCTCCGTGTGGCAGCAACGCGGCAGCAATCTGCCGCTGCCCGGACCCGCCGACCCTCAACTGATCTGGTTCGTACGGGAGGCCTGGCCGTCGCCCGCCACCGGCACCACACTCGTGGAAGGGGTACTGGCACCCGCGGAACGGCTCCGGCTGACGGTCGAGTCGGACCGGCTGGTCGCGTTCGGCGACGGGATCGAGACCGACGCGCTGGAGCTCACCTGGGGCCAGACGATCCGTCTCGGCATCGCGGGCACCGCACTTCGGCTGATCGACTGACCCCACCGGGCGGCACACCCGGACCGCGTCGGCCGGAGGCACAGGACCGCGGCCGGCTCCCCCCGGCGGTGACGAGCCCGCACCACCCCCTCGTACAACCGCCGGTACGCTGTTGTGCCTATGCGTCGCTTCCCCCACACCGGCCCCCTTCACCACAGGCGGCCCTTCCTCGCTGCCCTCGTCGCCGGCGCGGCCCTGTCCGGGGTCGCCGGCTGCGCGTCCGAGACCGGCGCACGGGACGGAGGCGTGGCGCCCAGCCTCTCGCCGCCCATCAGCGCGCAACCGCTGTGGCCGCAGTACGCCCCACCGTCCCCGCCCGCGGCAGGCGAGACCGGCCCCCCGTACAAGCGGTACCTGGCCGTCGACGGCATCACCGTGCCCGCGGGCGGGCTCAGGAAGGTGGCGGTGAAGGAACTGCTGGAGAAGGACCCCAATGCGCCGCAGTTGGTACGGGCCGCGATGAAGGACTGCCCCGGCTCCCGCTGCGGTCTGCGCAACCCCGTCTACCGGGACCTGACCGGGGACGGCCGGGACGAGTTGGTGGTGGCGCTGGACGAGGAGTCGGCCGGGCTGACACTGATTCAGGTCTACTGGACCCTGGGCGGCACGGTGCGGCCGGTGCTCATCAGTTGGGGGCCGCTGGGGCTCACCGGCGAAACGTTCGGCCACGACCTGGTGCTCGCGTCGACCGGCGACGACGGCCGGTTCACCACCCGATACCGGTGGAACGGCGCGGTGATGACGGCGGGCGTCCCGCAGGACCGCGCGGGCGACCCGGCGGGGACGGCCACGGGCCGGGCCCCAGCCACGGGAACTGGTTCGAACACGGGCACGGGCACAGATTCGGGTTCGGATTCGGGTTCGGATGCGTCCGTGAGCCTGCAGACCACGAGCCCACAGACGAGGACACCCCGATGACCCCGATACCGCCGACGACACCCTCCTTCGTCCCGACCGGCTCCGCGGCCGAGGCGCATCTGCTGCTCGTGGAGGACGACGAGGTGATCCGCAACACCCTGCGCATGCTGCTGGAGCGCTACGGCTTCACCGTCTCCACCGCGGGCGACGGCCTCACCGGCCTGGAGATGTTCCGGGAAAGGCGCCCGGACCTGCTGCTGCTCGATGTGATGCTGCCCGAGCTCGACGGGATCGGGCTGTGCCGCAGAATCCGCGAACTGAGCCTCGCACCGATCCTGATGATGTCCGCCCGCGGTGACACACTCGACGTCGTGTCAGGGCTGGAGGCGGGCGCCGACGACTATGTCGTCAAGCCCTGCGAGAGCGCTGTTCTCGTCGCGCGGATCCGCTCATTGCTGCGCCGCGCCTCCTTCACCCCGCCCGCGGGCCCCGACCACGAGCGTACGGACGGCACGAGCACGCTGGTCTTCGGGGATCTGACCATCGACACCCGCGGGATGGAGGTGTCGCGCGCGGGGCAGGCGCTCGCCCTGACCCCGACCGAGCTGCGGATGCTCCTCGAATTCGCGGCATCGCCCGGTGTTGTCCTGGAGCGCCGTACGCTGCTCAGCCGGGTGTGGGATCACGCCTGGCACGGCGACACCCGCGTGGTCGACCTCCATGTACAGCGCCTGCGGGCGAAGATCGGCGCCGAACGGATCGAAACGGTCCGCGGCTTCGGCTACAAACTGCGGCGCTGACATGGCACTGCGATGGCGGATCGCCGCCCTGGTCGCCGCGGCCATCTGCGCCGTCACCGCAGCCGTCGGCGTACTGGTCCATCACGCCTCACGCGACCGTGAACTCTCGCAGGCCCGCGACAGCGCCCGTACCACCCTCGACCGGGCGGCCGTCACCTACGCCCGCACCGGCGCGGTGCAGGGCACGGGTGCCGCACTCGACGCGCCCGGCCTGCCCGGCGACTTGCGGGGACTGGTCGCGAAGGGGCGCCGGGGAACGGAGTTCACCACGGCACAGGAGGGGCCCGCCATGTGGGCCGCCCGCCCGGCCGGTGGCCGAGTGCTGTCCGTACGCGTCGACATGGGCACCACCATGCGGGACATCAGCGCCCTTGATACCAGCATCGCCTGGGCCAGCGTGATCACCACCGCGGTGGTGCTGCCGCTCGGCGTACTGACCGCCGGAAGGATGAGCCGCCGGTTGCGCACCGCCGCGGGCACCGCCCGGCGTATCGCGGCCGGGGACCTCGATGCGAGAATCCGCGCCGCAACCCGCCCGCGTGACGAGATCGCCGAGATCTCCGCCGCCGTGGACACGATGGCCGCCGCTCTGCAGGAACGGCTGCGCGGTGAGCAGCGTTTCACCGCCGACGTCGCCCATGAACTGCGCACCCCGCTCATGGGCCTGGTCACCGCCGCCGAACTGCTCCCCGAGGGCGAGGCGGCCGGCTATGTACGCGACCGTGTACGGGTACTGGCCGCGCTGGTCGAGGAACTGCTGGAGATCTCCCGGCTGGACGCAGGAGCGGAACAGGCGGATCTCTCCCCCTGCCCCGTCGGAGCCCTCGTCGAGGAGATCGTCGCCCGGGCCGGCCTGTCCGTACACCTCCTCACCGAGGGGACGTCGACGGCGGTCGGGTCGGCGAAGGTGTGGACCGACGCGCGGCGGCTGGAGCGCATCCTCACCAATCTGATCGTCAACGCGCACCGGCACGGACGTCCGCCGGTCACCGTCACGGTCACGGCGGACGGCCGGACAGTCACCGTCGAGGACCTCGGCCCCGGCTATCCGGACACCATGCTCAGAGACGGGCCGCAGCGCTTCCGCACCGGCGCGCGCGCCCGCGGAACCGGTCACGGACTGGGGCTGACCATCGCACTCGGCCAGGCCGAAGTCATCGGCGCCGTCCTCACGTTCAGCAACGCACCTGCCGGCGGCGCCGTCGCCGTACTCCACCTCCCCCGCCCCGGCCTCGACCTCGGCGAGGAAACCGAGTGCCGGCCGGAGACCGAGACGGATACATGACCGGCGCCGGGTCCGGGGCCGATACACAGCCGATACAACTCCGCGTCCCAGCCGATGTGTTCCTTCCGGTTGACAAAGATCTTCGGCGCCGAGGATGGCGCCCATGCGTATCAGGCACAGTCCCGACCGGACCGCGGATCAGCTGACAGCGAGCTGGGCGGGTACGGCCCGTGAGGCCGGTACGGACGACGCGCCGAGAGAAGCGGCGGAAACCGGCGGCCGGAAACGCGGCGGCCTGCTACGTCGGGGGACGTCCGGGCGCGGGACGTCGGAGCGCGGGACGTCCGGGCCTCGACGAAGGCCGGAAAAGCGGAAGGGCTTTCGCCGCTTCGTCACCTGGCGGAAGGCACTCGCCTGCGTGATCGTCCTGTGCGCCCTGGTGACCGGCGCGTTCACCGTTCTCTACTACGCCATCGACATCCCGCGGGCCAACGATCTGGCGAAGGCGCAGAGCAATGTCTTCCTGTACAGCGACGGCAGCCGTCTCGCCCGGACCGGGGAGATCAACCGGGAGACGGTTCCGCTCGGCCGAGTGCCGAAGGACGTGCGGTACGCGTTCGTCGCGGCCGAGAACAAGGACTTCTACAGCGACTCCGGCGTCTCGCTGACCGGCACCGCCCGTGGCATGGTCAACACGCTGACGGGACAGGGGACACAGGGCGGTTCGACCATCACCCAGCAGTACGTCAAGAACTATTACCTCAGCCAGGAACAGACCGCCACGCGCAAGTTGAAGGAACTGGTCATCTCCCTGAAGGTGGACCGGAGCAACTCCAAGGACGACATCCTCGCCGGATATCTGAACAGCAGCTACTACGGCCGGCTCGCCTACGGCATCCAGGCCGCCGCCCGCGCGTACTACGGCAAGGAGGTCGAAGACCTCACCGTCGAGCAGGGCGCCTACCTCGCCGCGCTGCTGCAGGCACCCAGCCAGTACGACTGGGCCATCGCCGCCCCCGAGGCCAAACGGCTGGTCCAGCAGCGCTGGGCCTATGTGCTCGACAACATGGTCGGCGAGGGCTGGCTCGACAAGAACGAACGCCGGCGGATGCGCTTTCCCGTGCCGCTGGCCCCCCAGCCCGGCGCGGGACTCTCCGGGCAGGCCGGCTACCTGGTGGACGCCGCCCGGCGGGAACTGATGGCCTCGGGCATCAGCGAGCAGGAACTGGCAGGCGGCGGCTGGCGGATCACCCTCAACATCGAACCGGACAAACAGCGGGCCCTGGAACAGGCGGTCCGCTCTGGTGACAGCGACACAGACAGCGACCGGGAGGCACCGTCCGGCGCACCGGCACACGACCCGAACAGGCAGACCGGAGCGGTTTCGGTGGATCCGCGTACCGGCCACATCGTGGCGCTCTACGGCGGCCGCGATTACATGAAGCACTACCTGAGCAACGCGACCCGCTCCGACTACCAGGCAGGCGCCACCTTCGAACCGGTCGCCTACGCCGCGGTGATGGAGGCCAAGAGGCAGAATCAGGGTGAGAGCGACCTCAAGCAGATCAGGCAGACCGCCGCGGACCTCGGTATCGGCCCGGACGCCGGCGGCTTCACGGCACCGCGCGCCACGGAGCTGGGTCTGATGGGCGTCAGTCCCCTGGAAATGGCCGGTGTCTACGCCTCCTTCCAGCACCAGGGCAAGAAGGTAACCCCGTCGATCGTGAAGTCGGCGCAGCGCGGCGAGGCGCGCACCGAGCTGCCGGGTGCGGTGGGCGGCCAGGCGATCGACGCAGGGACCGCGGAGCTGGTCACCTCCGACCTGGCCTTCTCGCGCCGCGACCGCGCCAACGGTGGGCGCGGCGGCGTCGGACCGGAGGTGGTGGGCAGGGCCGAGCAGACCGTCGCGGCGGCCTCGGGCCCGACCGACGACAGGAAGGCCGAGTGGTTCATCGGTGCCACCCCCGACCTCGTCACCGCCGTCGCACTCTTCGGCGAGGACGCCAAGACCACAAAGCAGGTCAGGCTGCGGCACATAGGAGACGGCCGCCCCGCCAGAATCTGGAACCTTTACACCGAACAGGCGCTGGGCGGGCAGGCCCCGGCCGCTCCCGGTCCGGAGTACGGGGGCGGGAGCGGTGACGAGGCGGCGGGCAGCAGTCCGCACCCCTGACCCACACGTACACAACCAGGCACCGCCCACCAGCACCGGTCGGATCAGATCAGATCACGCTGGTCCGACGCTCCCGAACGGAGAGGAAGCGGTCCCGTACCCGGCGGTGGCGCATCGCGGACGCGGACCCTGCCACCTGCTGCTCACGCGTCAGGAGTTGTGGGGGCGTTCGACAGGCGATCCAGCGATTCGACCATCAGTGCCGTCCCGGCGGAACTGAGCGCCGGGACGGGCGACCGGTGGACCAGGACACCCGGCCGGGCCGCCGCGGCCGGGAGCTGCGCTTCGTCTCCGCCGGTGTGCGACCTGCTCGGGGTGGCGTCGGGGCCGGACACGTTCGGGGTCACCGGAAGCCGACAGGACCGTACAGTGACGCGATGAGCAGACACATAGCGTTCGAGCGGCTGCACAACTTCCGGGATCTGGGGGGCTACAACACCACCGACGGCCACACTGTGCGGTGGGGCCGGCTCTACCGGTCCGACTCCCTGGCCAAGCTCGACGGCGCCGACCTCGACCGCTTCCTCGCCCTCAAGGTGAGCACGGTGATCGACCTGCGCTACCCGTGGGAGATCGAGGCGCGGGGCCGGGTGCCCGACCGCGAGGGGCTCAGCTATGTCAACCTCAGCGTGGAACACCGCCCCTACGACCAGGCAGCCATCGACCCCGCCGTCGACCCCTGGCGCTTCCTCGCCGACCGGTACGCGGAAGTCGCCCTCGACGGCGCCGAGGAACTGCGTCAGGCGCTCGAGGTCATCGCGTGGAACACCAGCGGCCCGCTGGTGTTCCACTGCGCTTCCGGCAAGGACCGCACGGGACTGCTGGCCGCTCTGGTCCTCGCCCTTGCCGGGGTGACCGAGGACGATATCGCCGCGGACTTCGCGCTGACCGAACTGGCCACGGAACGGCTGATCGCCGACTGGCGGGCCGCCAACCCCGGGCGGACCCTGACGTGGCCGGGCTACGGACGAGCACCGGAAGAGATCATGCGGCTGTTCCTGGCCGACCTGGCCGCCACGTATGGATCCGTGTACGACTACGCCGTCCGGCACCTCGGTGCCGACGACAGGCTCATCGCGCAATTGCGCGCCCGGCTTCTGGACGACTGAGCCCGCGGGCCGGGGCACGGTGAACCCGGACGGGCCCCGGGTTCAGGAGCCCGGTTCGGTCAGCTGTCCCGGTCCGCGCCGGGCTCCCTGGTCTCCGCGTCCCTGCCCTTGTCCTTCGCCGTGTCCCTGTCCTTGTCGGACGGTGCCGAATCCGCGCCCGGCCGCTCCGCGGCGGCCGGGTCCAGGATGCGGTTCAGGAAGTTCCTGGTCCGCTCATGCTGCGGAGCGCCCACCATCTGCGCGGCCGGGCCCTGTTCGACGATCACGCCGCCGTCCATGAACACCACCCGGTCGGCGACCTCCCGGGCGAAGCTCATCTCATGGGTGACGACCATCATGGTCATGCCCTCCGCGGCCAGCAGCCGCATCACCGCCAGCACTTCCCCCACCAGCTCGGGATCGAGCGCCGAGGTCGGCTCGTCGAAGAGCATCACCTCAGGGTTCATGACCAGCGCCCGCGCGATCGCCACCCGTTGCTGCTGCCCTCCGGAAAGCTGCGCGGGGTAGGCGTCGGCCTTGTCGGACAGCCCGACGCGCTCCAGGTTCTCCCGGGCCACCGCCGCCGCGCGCGTCTTGTCCCGGCGCAGCACGCGGCGCTGCGGCAACGTGAGGTTCCCGGTCACGTTCACATGCGGGAAGAGGTTGAACTGCTGGAAGACCATGCCGATACGGCGGCGTACCGCGTCGATGTCGACATCGAGGTCGGTGACTTCCGTGCCGCCGACGAAGACCTGGCCCGCGGTGGGTTCCTCCAGCAGGTTCACACAGCGCAGCAGCGTCGACTTCCCCGACCCGGACGGCCCGATGACACAGACCACCTCGCCCCGCGCGATGTCGAGGTCGATGCCCCGCAGCACCTCGTTGTCGCCGAACGACTTGTGCAGGCCGCGGATCTCGATCTCCGGCCCGTCGGCCCCCATGCTCTCCACTGTCTCCGCCTTCTGTGACATCGTCCTCACCTGGCCTTCTCGGCACGAGCCTCGAGGCGACGCACCACGAAGCTCAACGGAATCGTCACCAGGAGGTAGCACAGCCCCGCCACCAGGATCGGCGTCGAGTTCGCGGTCTCACTCGCCAGATCGCGGCCGAATTTGGTCAACTCGCGCTCCTCCAGCGTCACGCCGAGGAACAGCACGAGGGACGAGTCCTTGAAGAGCAGTACCAGCTCGTTCGTCAGCGGCGGAATCACGATCCGGAACGCCTGCGGGATGATCACCGACACCATCGCCCGGGCCTTGGAGAAGCCCAGCGAACGTGCCGCCTCCATCTGCCCCTTGGGCACGGCCTGAATACCCGCCCGAATCGTTTCTGCCATATAGGCCGCGGCCACCAGGCCAAGACCGAGCGCGACCTTCCCGTACACACCGCCGGGGATCTGCGTTCCGGGGAACGCCAGCGGCACCGCCACACCGACGAAGATGAAGATCAGCAGAGCTGGCAGGCCGCGGAACAGCTCGATGTAGATGCTCGCGACCCAGCGGTACGGAGCCACCGACGACAACCGCATCAGCGCGATGATCAGGCCCAGCACCAGCCCGAAGATGAACCCGGACAGCGTGTACACCACGGTGTTGCGCAGTGCCGTGGTGATGATGGCCGGGAACAGCTCTTTGGCGAGGTCCTTCTGCGCGAACTGGTTCTGCAGCCGGCCCCAGTCGGCCAGAACGCCGATCAGGACGAGGACCGCCACGAACACCGCGTACTGGACGCCCTGCCAGAGGCGGCGCCGCTGCCGCCGGGTCAGCCGAGAGGTCACGGCGTGGCCTTGGGCAGCGGGCCGATCCACTGCTTGTACAGCTTGTCGTACGTGCCGTCGGCCCGGGCGTCCGTGATCGCCTTGTTGATCGCCGCCAGCAGCTTGGTGTTGCCCTTCTTCACCGAGAAGCCGTACTGCTCACCGGTCTCGATGTTCTGGCCGAGGACGAATTCGGCCGCGTTCGCCTTGTCCTTCAGCCAGGCCTGGACGACCGGGTAATCGATGATGACGGCGTCGACCTGACCGGTGCGCAGCCCGTTGAGCACCGCGTCCGAACTCTCGAACGCCACCGCGTTGAAGCCTTGCTTCTTCGCGTAGCTCTCGCCGGTCGTCTCCGCCTGGGCGCCGAGCTTCTTGTGCTTGGCCTTGACGTCGGCGAGCGACGTCACTCCGCTCTTCTTCGTCGCCAGCAGCGCTTGCGTGGCGTCGAAGTACGGCATGGAGAAGTCAACGTTCTTCTTGCGCTCAGGGGTGATCGTCATACCGGCGGCTGCCAGGTCGCACTCGCCGGAGTTGAGGAAGGCACCGGTCTTGAAGTTCTCGAACGGTGTGTCGAGGATCTTCTGCTCGACCTTCAGATTCTTGGCGGCCAGATCGATCAGGGCCACATCAAAGCCGACAACCTTGCCGTTCCGCTCGAACTGGAACGGCGGATAGGGCAGGTGAGTGCAGGTGGTCAGCTTGCCCTTGTGGACCACGGGTACGCCGCCCGCCGCCGCACCGGGGCCGTCATCGCCGGAGGAACAGCCGACGGCAAGGAACATCCCGGCCGCGACAGCACCTACGGTGACGCGGGCCCGGCGGGTAGTGGGAGTGCGACGAGCACCGACCGACCACAACACTGCTGACCTCCAACGGAGCGGGTGGGCGGCGGACAGAACGGGGAGCCACCCGTCGAGATCGTAAGGCACCCGGTCCATGGCGTGACGGAGCCGTCCACGACACGGACCAGGTCAGCGCGGTCTGGCGGACAAGAAGCCTGTGGTCCATACCAAGACCTTGACAGGCCATTAGTTCACTTCTTAAATCACGTAGTGAACTAAGTACCCCCCACCTCGGTCGGCGCATCCCTCCGCACCTCCTCTCGCGCTGGTCTGTCATATGCATGACAGACCTTCTTCCCGGCGAACAGCGAACCCAACCCCCCTACCGAGCCCTCCCAACCGGCTCATCGGCACAGGAGAAACCGTGCTCAGATCGCAGCGAACGCCCGGAACGGGGCGCCACAGCTTCACCCGCGCCCGCCGCACACGGCCCCTCATGGCCGCCTGCATCGTCGTGGCCTCGGCCGGTTCGGTGCTGGCCGCCGTCCCGACCACCCAGGCGGCCACCCCACCGCGGGCGGCCGCCACTGCCGCCGCGCTGCCCTCCGGCTGGGCCACCGTGGTCAACAGCGGCAGCGGCAAGTGCCTGGACGCGCGCTCGGCCGCGACCGTGAACGGCACCGCCGTACAGCAGTACGCCTGCAACAACTCCACCGCTCAGCAGTGGAGTTTCACCGCAACCAGCGACGGCTCTGTGCGGATCGGCAATCGCAATGACGCCAACCAGGTCGTGGACGTGAGCGACGTGTCCACCGCCGACAACGCAGCGGTGCACCTGTGGACCTACGGCGGCGGCGGCAACCAGCAGTGGCAGGCCGTGGACGAGGGCGGCGGCGCGTACCACTTCGTCAGCCGCAACAGCGGCAAGTGCCTGGACGTCCCCTCCGCCTCAACGGCGGACAGCATCCAGCTCGTGCAGTACACCTGCAACGGCACGGCGGCCCAGCGCTTCCAGGTCGCACCCGTCTCCACCGCACCCGGTGACGTCGACCTCGGTCCGAACGTGGTCGTCTTCGACCCGTCGATGCCGACCACGACCATCCAGAACCGGCTCGACTCGATCTTCCAGCAGCAGGAGACCAACCAGTTCGGTTCCCAGCGCTACGCGGTCATGTTCAAGCCGGGCACCTACAGCAATGACGTCAACGTCGGCTTCTACACCCAGGTCCTTGGCCTCGGTCAGTCGCCCGACTCCGTGACGATCAACGGCGCGGTGCACGTCGAGGCGGACTGGTTCCCGCCGCAGAACGCCACCCAGAACTTCTGGCGCGGTGCCGAGAACCTCTCGGTGAACCCGGCGGGCGGCAGTGACCGATGGGCGGTGTCCCAGGCGGCTCCGTACCGGCGCATGCACGTCCGCGGCAATCTCGCGCTGGACGACGGCGGTTGGGCCAGCGGCGGCTTCATGGCCGACACCAAGATCGACGGGCAGGTGCGGTCCGGTACGCAGCAGCAGTGGCTGACTCGCAACTCCCAGCTCGGCAGCTGGAGCGGCGCCAACTGGAACATGGTCTTCGTCGGCAGCCAGGGCGTTCCGGCCACGAGCTTTCCCAGCCCGCCCTACACAACCGTGAACCAGAGCCCGACGGTCCGCGAGAAGCCCTTCCTGTATGTGGACAACGCAGGCGCCTACAAGGTGTTCATACCGTCCCTGCGAACCAACTCCTCGGCCACCACATGGGCCGGGGGCAACGCCGCCGGCACCTCACTCGGCATGGACCAGTTCTTCGTCGTGAAGGCCGGCGCGACCGCCGCGCAGATCAACGCCGCACTGGCCGAGGGGAAGAACCTGCTGGTCACCCCGGGCGTCTACCATCTGAACGAGACTCTGCGGGTGACTCGCGCCGATACCGTGATCCTGGGGCTCGGCCTCGCCACCTTCGTGCCGGACAACGGCGTCACGGCGATGACGGTCGCGGACGTCGACGGAGTCAAGGTGGCGGGCATCCTCTTCGACGCCGGTACGACCAACTCGCGGACCCTGATGGAGGTCGGCCCGGCCGACTCGTCGGCCGGTCACTCGGCCGACCCGACATCCCTGCACGACGTCTTCTTCCGGGTGGGCGGCGCCGCGGTGGGCAGGGCGACCACAAGCCTGGTGGTCAACAGCGACCATGTGATCGGCGACCATATGTGGATCTGGCGCGGTGACCACGGCACCGGCATCGGCTGGAACAGCAATGCGGCGGACACCGGCCTTGTCGTCAACGGCGACAACGTGACCATGTACGGGCTGTTCGTGGAGCACTACCAGAAGCACCAGACGATCTGGAACGGCAACGGCGGGCGCACGTACTTCTACCAGAACGAGATGCCGTACGACCCGCCCAACCAGGCCGCCTGGATGAACGGCTCCACCCAGGGCTACGCCGCGTACAAGGTCGCCGACTCGGTGACCAGCCACCAGGCGTTCGGGCTCGGAAGCTACTGCTTCTTCAACGCGAATCCGAGCGTGACCGCCGAGCACGCCTTCGAGGTCCCCGACAACCCGAATGTGCGCTTCCAGAGCATGGTGACCGTCTCGCTCGGTGGCACCGGGACGATCCGCCATGTCATCAACGGGCGCGGTGGTCCTTCCAACTCCTCGAGCAATGTGGCCAATCTCGTCAGTCATCCCTGACCCCGCACACCGCTGACCGACCGCTCCACTCCCCCGCCGCGTGCTTGAGTGCCTCGATCAGCCCGCGACGCAGCGCGGGCGGGGGAGGGAGGTCTCCCGCACTGCCGCGCAGATGCCGCGGACCGGCTCGGGACCGCGGTCCTTGCGTACAACGATGCCCGGGTGCCGGTTTCCCGGTCCGGTTTCCCAGTCCGATGAGAGGCATCAGGCTGAGGCTGATGCCGAGGCCCGCGGCGACGAAGCCCCGCGCCGTGGCGTAGTCCTCGCTCTCCACCACGGCGCGGGGCGCCGGCCCGGCGCCACGTCCCGAGGTAAGGGCCGTAGCGACTGACACAACTGACCGACCAAACAGTTCATGCAACAATGCTCCGGCGGCCGCTACCCGTCAGTAACGTTGCCGCCCCATCCCCCGCCATGCCCTGCCCAGCCGTCCGCGAAGGCACACCGCGATGTCGTACTACCCTCCCCCGCCCTCATACCCTGAGCAGCCAGGACAACCCCACCACTCCTGGCAGGCGCCGCCCCCGCCCCCGCCCACCGACCCCCGCCGCGAGATACGCGCGCTGAGCGCCGCGTACCAGCGGCTGCGCCGTGTGGCGAGCCTGACCGCCCTCGGGTACTTCGTGGTGTTCCTCCTGCTCTCCGCGTATCTGCCGGGGCTGATGACCACCAAGATCACCGGTGGTCTCACCATCGCCCTCATGCTCGGCCTGATCCAGCTTCCGGTGACCCTCGTAGCCGTCGCCGCGTACGAGAAGTCCGCGCGCCGACGAGTCGACCCGCTCGCCGAAGCCGTACGTCTCCGGGCCGACCCGACCACCGAGGGAGCACGCCGATGAGCGGATTCGGCTCCGATGCCCAGACCATGTCCTTCGTCGCGTTCATCGCGGTGACCACGGTGACCCTGCTGCTGTGCGTGATGACCGGGCCCGACCGCGAGGACCTGGACGAGTTCTACACCGGCTATCGCTCCCTGACCCCCATGCAGAGTGGCCTCGCCATCGCCGGCGACTACATCTCGGCCGCGAGCGTGCTGGGCACCATCGGCGTCATCTCGCTGGTGGGCCAGGACGGTCTCGTCCTCGCACTCAGCACCGCGCTCTCCCTGGTGCTGCTGATGTTCCTGCTGGCCGAACCCCTGCGTAACGCGGGCCGGTTCACCATGGGCGACGTACTCACCCGCCGCGCCCCGAGTCCCGCCGTCCGCATCACCGCCTGCCTCGTCACGCTCACCGCACTCTTCCCGCTGCTGATCTTCCAGCTGGCGGGCGCCGGCGATCTGCTGGCCTTCGTCCTTGGCATGGACTCTGCCGGATTCAAGACCATCTCCATCGTGATTCTCGGCCTGCTGATGATCATCTACGCGGCCATCGGCGGTGTGAAGGGCACCGCCTTCATCCAGATCGTCAAGACCGTGGTGCTGTTCGCCGCGGCGATCGCCATCGCCTCGCTCATCCTGAACCGCTTCGACTTCAGCATCCCCTCTCTGCTGGACGCCGCGGCACGCGGAAGCGGTGCGGGCGACGGGTATCTCACACCCGGGCTCCAGTTCGGCGGCGACGGACTCGACATGATCAGCGCCCAGCTGACCGTCGTCCTCGGCGCTGCGTGCCTGCCGCACATCACCATGCGTATGTTCAGCTCCCGCAGCGCGCCCGCCGTGCGGCGTTCCATGTCCTGGGCCGTCTCCACTGTCGTCATCATGTGTGTGCTCAGCGCAGTGATCGGCTTCGGAGCCGCCGCGATCGTCGGCCACGAGGGGATCACGGCCGCCGATCCGCAGGGCAAGACCTCGGTCCTGCTGGTCAGCCAGGCCATCATGGGCACCGAGGTGTCCACCTTCGAGACGCTGCTGTTCACGGCGATGGCCACCGCGATCTTCCTGACGCTGCTGGCCTCCGTCGCCGGGATCACGCTCGCCTGTGCCAACACGCTCGCCCACGACCTCATCACACACGGTCTGCTGCGCAAGCGGGCGCTGCAGGGCAGCACCGAGATGACGATCGCCCGCGCGACGGCCGCGGGAGTCGGTCTTGCCGCGATCTTCTTCGCTGCGGGCTCACGGCATGTGAATCTGCAGGCGATGGTCACCCTGTCCTTCTGCCTGGGCGCCTCGGCGGTCGCACCCGCGCTCGTCTACAGCCTCTTCTGGCGGCAGTACAACCGCAGCGGACTGCTGAGCACACTCATCGTCGGCGCGCTGAGCGTCGTGGTTTTCATCACCGGCACCACACTCGTCTCCGGTTCCGCCCAAGCCATCTTCCCGGACGACGACTTCACCTGGTTCCCGTACACCACCACGGGCCTCGTCTCCATCCCGGTCGGATTCCTCGCCGGCTGGCTCGGCACCGTGCTCACCCGCAACAGCACGAGGGGCGGCGGCCTGCCGGAGTACGACTACGACGCGGTCGAGGCTTCCATCCTGGCCGACGCCGCACCGCCCCGTGGATGATCACCGGTGACAGCGCGACCGTCGCGCGCCCGAGAATCGGAGTCGTACCCATGGCACGCACTTTCACAGTTTCGGACAGCATCGTCATCGACGCCGACGCGTCGACCATCTACCGGCAGGTCAGCAATCCCGCGCTGATGGGCCGGTGGAGTCCCGAGAACTGCGGCGCGACCGTGCGCAACGACGGTGAGCAGGCGTACGTGGGCATGGTCTTCGACGGTTCCAACAAGCGAGGCGCCCTGCGCTGGACGACCCGGTGCACGGTGACCGCGGCCGATCCCGCCGAGCGGTTCGCCTTCCGGGTGCACGCCATAGGCAAGCGGCGGCCGGTGGTGCCCGGCCGCATCGCCACCTGGGAGTACCGCTTCGAGGTGGTCGACGGCGGGACCCTGGTGACGGAGACATGGACCGACGACCGGCGGTCCTGGCCCGACTTCCTGGCCCATGCGTTCGACAAGGCCGCGACCCGCGGGCAGAGGTTCGCCGACTTCCAGCGCGGGAACATCCGGACCACGTTGCGCAATCTCAAGACGGCAATGGAGCAAACGGCCGGCTGACCGGCATCGTCGCCCTCCCCCGGCAGGGGGAGGGCTCGGCCTCAACCGGTGGAGAGCCCGGCCGCGGAGCTCGCCAGCGCGTCCAGCACCGGCCGGAACAGCGGGTGCAGCTCCGCTCCGCGGCGTACGGCGGCGAACACCCGGCGGGTCGCGGCCGGGCCCGCCACCGGTCGTACGACCGTGTCCTTGTGCTCCATCCCGCGCAGCGCCGAGCGCGGCACCAGCGCCACGCCCGCGCCGGCCCCGGCCAGCGCGACAACGGCGCGGAAGTCGTCCGAGGAATGCACCAGACGGGGCTGGAATCCGGCGAGTTCGCAGGCGAGCAGCACCATGTCGTGGCAGGGATTGCCGGGGTACGGGCCGATCCAGTCGCTGTCCGCCAGCTCGGCGAGCTCCACACGCTCGCCCGCGGCGAGAGGGTGGTCGGCGCGCAGGACGGCGTCGAAAGGCTCCGCGTACAGCGATACACGGGCCAGCCGCCGATCACCCTCGCCGGGTGCGCCCCGGTACTCCACCGCGACGGCCAGGTCCGCCTCGCCGTCGAGCACCAGCGGCAGGCTCTCGTCGCCCTCCGCGTCCCGCACCCGTACCCGGATGTCCGGGTGATCCGCGGCGAGGCGTCCTATGGCCGGGGCGACGACCTCGGCGATGCCCGTGGCGAACGCGGCGACGGTGACCTCACCGGCCACGCCGCCCGCGTAGGCCGCGAGCTCCGCCTCGGCCCGCTCCAGCTGGGCGAGCACGGCATGGGTGTGGGCCAGCAGGATCTCTCCCGCGGCTGTCAGCCGCACGCCCCTGCCGCTGCGGATCAGCAGGGCGTGGCCGGTCTCCTGCTCGAGCGCGTTGAGCTGCTGGGAGACGGCCGAAGGAGTGAGGTACAGCGCGGAAGCCGCGGCGGTCACCGTTCGGTGGTCCGCCACGGCCCGCAGGATACGCAGCCGCCGGGGGTCGATCACCCGGCCATTTTGCCAGCCTCTGTCAGCCCTTCAGCGCCTGGCGTGCGTCGATGAAGGCGGCGACGGCACGCTCCACGTCCTCGGTGGAGTGCGCGGCGGAGAGCTGGACCCGGATCCGGGCCTGGCCCATCGGGACGACGGGGTACGAGAAGCCGATGACGTACACGCCGCGCTCCAGCAGGAGTTCGGCCATCCGGCCGGCCTCCGCGGCGTCGCCGATCATGACGGGGGCGATGGCGTGGTCGCCGGGCAGGATGTCGAATCCTGCCTCGGTCATCTTCGTACGGAAGAGGGCGGTGTTCGCGTTCAGCCGCTCGCGCAGGTCGCCGGCGGACTCCAGCAGGTCGAGGACCTTGAGGGAGGCGGCGGCGATCACCGGAGCGAGGGAGTTGGAGAAGAGGTACGGGCGGGAGCGCTGGCGCAGCAGGGCGACGATCTCGGCGCGGGCGGCGACATAGCCGCCGGACGCTCCGCCGAGCGCCTTGCCGAGGGTGCCGGTGATGATGTCGACGCGGTCCATGACACCGTGCAGCTCGGGGGTGCCGCGGCCGCCGGGGCCCACGAAACCGACGGCGTGCGAATCGTCGACCATGACCATCGCGTCGTAGCGGTCGGCGAGGTCGCAGATCTCGGCGAGCGGAGCGAGATAGCCGTCCATGGAGAAGACGCCGTCGGTGACGATGAGGCGGCGGCGGGCGTCCTGAGTCTGCTTGAGCTGCTGCTCCAGTTCGGCGAGGTCGCGGTTGGCGTAGCGGTGGCGGCGGGCCTTGGAGAGCCGGATGCCGTCGATGATGCTGGCGTGGTTGAGGGCGTCGGAGATCACCGCGTCCTCGGGGCCGAGGATGGTCTCGAAGACACCGCCGTTGGCGTCGAAGCAGGAGGAGTAGAGGATCGTGTCCTCCTGGCCGAGAAACGCGGACAGGCGCGCCTCGAGCTCCTTGTGGACGCCCTGGGTGCCGCAGATGAAGCGGACGGAGGCCATGCCGTAGCCCCAGCGGTCCAGCGCTTCCTTGGCGGCGGCGACGACCTCGGGGTGGTCGGCGAGGCCGAGGTAGTTGTTGGCGCAGAAGTTGAGCACGTCACCGGAAGCGACGGACACGGAGGCGCTCTGCGGGGTGCCGATGACGCGCTCGGGCTTGTAGAGACCGGCGGCGCGGATCTCGTCGATGGTGGTACGGAGATCGTCGCGGACGGACGCGTACATGGTGGGGCTCCTTAGGAAAAGCGCGGACGAAAGGCTCAGACGGTCCAGTCGAGGATGATCTTGCCGCTGCGGGCGGTGGCGGCCTCGTCGAAGGCCGCGTCGAAGTCCTGGTAGCCGTAGCTGCCGGTGATCACCGGGCTGAGGTCCAGTCCGCCCTCGAGCAGAACGGTCATCGCGTACCAGGTCTCGAACATCTCGCGACCGTAGATCCCCTTGATCGTGATCATCGACGTGACGATCTTCGACCAGTCGACGGCGAACTCCTGCGCGGGCAGGCCAAGCATCGCGATGCGTCCGCCGTGGGTCATGTTGTCGACCATGTCCCGCATGGCTTCCGGGCGGCCGGACATCTCCAGACCGATGTCGAAGCCCTCCTTGAGTCCGAGCTGCCGCTGCGCCGCGGCGATATCGCTCTGGGCGACATTCAGCGCGAGGGTGGCGCCGGCCTTGCGGGCCAGTTGGAGCCGCGACTCGCTCACATCGGTGATCACGACATTGCGCGCGCCGGCGTGCCGGGCAACCGCGGCGGCCATGATCCCGATCGGTCCCGCGCCGGTAATCAGTACGTCCTCGCCGACCAGGGGGAAGGAAAGCGCGGTGTGCACGGCGTTCCCGAACGGGTCGAAGATCGCGGCGATGTCCAGATCGACCTGTGTCCGGTGCACCCACACATTGGAGGCGGGCAGCGCGACGTACTCGGCGAAGGCGCCGTCGCGGCCGACGCCGAGGCCGATGGTGCTGCGACACAGGTGACGACGGCCGGCGAGACAGTTGCGGCACTTGCCGCACACCAGATGACCCTCGCCGCTCACCACGTCGCCGACCGCGATGTCCTCGACGTCCGCGCCGACACGGGCCACTTCGCCGACGAACTCGTGGCCCAGGACGCGGGGTGTGGTGACGGCCTGCTGGGCCCAGCCGTCCCAGGACCTGATGTGCAGATCGGTGCCGCAGATCCCGGTGCGCAGCACCTTGATCAGCACATCGCCCGCGCCGGTCTCCGGCTCCGGCACGTCCATGAGCCACAGCCCGGGCTCGGCATGCTGCTTGACAAGTGCCTTCATCGGGGCGGCTCCAGGCATCGTGGCGGGACTGACCGGAGTCGGTGTCGGCAGCACCGGTCAGTGGACCTGCACCAATGTGCCCAGCTGTGACTGCTGAGTCCATCGAGGTTTTCTTAAGCGGGCCAACAGCAGAGCTTCATGCAGGTCGGCCGGGTGAGAGCAGCACGGTGTACGGCGAACGGGGACCGCACAGTGTGCAAGGTTCTCGGGACTCCGGCTCCGCCCATTGGATCAGCTCCGGGTCCGGGTCGCACCTCATCCGGGTCGCACCTCATCCGGGGAGCGCGGCACGTGCTGCCCGGCCGTACCGGTCACGCTCACGCGCGGGCGGACCCGGCCCATCGCCCATCCGGTCGTCCGCCGATCCGGCCCTCCGCCGATCCGGTCCTCCGCCGAGACCTGGCCTCTTCCCTGGCCCCTGCCCGCACGGCTTGCCTGTCGAACCGTGCCATGTGGTTCAGTCGATCCCGCGGACGCTCCGGGCATGGTCCGCCGTGCCGCCCGGCTGACGCGGAACGCGCGCGTCGAGAAGATCGGGAAGGTGCGCCGTGGACGTTCCGGTCCTGCGCTCGGCCAGGGCTTTGAGCTGCTCACGCAACCGCTGGTTCTCGGTGTACAGATCGGCGAGCGCCCTGACCTTCGTACGCACCACCCATGGATCGACGGGCTTGACCAGGAGGTCGGAGACGCCGAGGCCGTAGGCGCGCGCGGCCAGTTCGTCGTCCCTGCCCAGTCCGGTCATCAGCACGACGGGCAGATTCCTGGTGTGATCCAGTCGTTTGAGATAGGCGAGCACCTCCAGGCCGTCCATCTGCGGCATGACGACGTCGAGGATGACTACTGCGATACCGCCACGCAGAACGGTCTTCAGTGCTTCGTCCCCGCTGAGCGCGCGTACCACCGGACGCCCCAGAGGGCGTAACAAGCTCTCTATCGCGAAGAGGTTGTCCTCGCGGTCGTCCACCACAAGGATCTTCAAGACACAGCCCGCATCCCTAGTGCCTCCCTCGTCAGGCGGCCACATCAGCGTACGCCGCACGCTGCGGCGGGGACGGCCCCGTCCGTGTCCTTCGGCTCCCGCGGGGCTTCGGGGGTAGAGGCAGTATGAAGCCTCGGGCCGCCGAAGCACCCGGCGTGGAGGCGCCGTTGTTGGCCCGATACTCCCGAACCGGGCTCTTGTCATCGCATCTGTCACACCATCAGCCACCCAAGCCCCTTCCTGCTACTGAGACCTCAACCCGCCCGGCCGGATCGCGCCGCTGCCCTCGCGACCGGGCCGTCAGGCCATGGGGCCGGCCTTCCTGAACCGCAGTCGCGCCATGAGAGCGCGACCGTAAGGATTCCGGCGCACCGGCAGCAGCCGCGCGCCCCTCTGGACGGCCCCCGGTACCTTCCGGGACTCGGTCCTGGGTACGGGGCGCGGAGCGAGGCGGAGCTCTCGCGCCTCCCGCAGCGCCTCGGCCAGGCTCACCCGGTGCCAGAGAATCTCATCCGGATGGTCCGCCAGGAGCAGCCGCTCCACCACTTCGCGGGCCGCCGGCGACTCCGGGCGCCCGGGGACGAGTTCGGGCCGGAGCTCGCGCAGATGTGAGCGTTCGTACGGGTCGGTCGCCACCTCGGCCACCGTGACCGGGTCGAGCACGGAAGCGATCGCCGCCGCACGCTCCCACGGATCCGCGGTCCTGCGCAGCAGCAGCCCAAGACTCCGCCCCCGCCAGTTGCGTGCGCGCCGGTCCTCACCCGCGTCCAGCACGGCTCGCAGCGTCGGCGGGGTTCTGCCGCTGAGGAGGCCGGGGTGGGCGAGGGCGAACCGGCGGAGCTCTTCGGCCAGATAGAGCCAGACCACCGCGCGATAGCGGTTCAGATAGAACCGGACCGGGGTGAAGTGACCCGTGCGGGCGAGCCGGGCGAAGCGCGCCGGGCTGATCGAAATGAGCCGCGCGCCTTCCACCGTGCCGACGGTCCGAACCCGCTCCCGCAGTGCGCCCGGGAATCCTTCCTTCCCTCGCAGCCGGTCGATCTCCCGCTGCTCGATCCTCGGCGGGCCTCCGCGCGGGCCGGGTGTTGTGCGGATGTAACCCAGCTGGATCGCGAGATCGAACTCGCCGCGCTTCAGGTCCAGTTCCTGAAGGGCACGGCCCGGCGCCAGGCCAGGCGCAGCCGCTGCTTTCACCGTCATGACGGTCTCCCCCGTGAGGTGTGAATACTCTCGGTGACGACCGTAGCCCGAACCAAGCACCTTCCGCCCGACCTGTGGATAACCACGGACAGGCCGCTGTCGAGCTTGGGTTCCCGCAGCTCAGCTGGTGCCGCTGCCCGGCTGCCTGGCGGCGACGCCCAGATGCTCGCCGACCCGGTTGACCATCAGCGTCATCTCGTACGCCACCAGGCCCACGTCGGCGTCGGCGGAGCTGAGTACGCACAGGCAGCTTCCGTCGCCCGCCGCGGTGACGAAGAGCAGCGCCTCATCGAACTCGACCATGGTCTGGCGTGCCTTGCCGGCCCTGAAGTGGCGTCCCGAACCCCGGGCGAGCGAGTGCAGACCGGAAGAGACCGCGGCGAGGTGTTCCGCGTCCTCCCGCGCCAGTCCCGTGCTGGCCCCCGTCACCAGGCCGTCGTTGGACAGCACCAGTGCGTGCCGTATGTGTTCGATCCTCTTGGTCAGGTCGTCCAGAAGCCAGTCGAGTCCCTTGTCCAACGCCATGTTGGTCCTCCCCGTTCATACGTTCCCCGTGACCCCGCTGTTGTCCGTTAGCCTTTCGTACGAGAGGCGGCACGGCAAGGTGCGACTAGCCGACCGAATCCAGCAGCCGGGCCGTATGCATCCGCCCTGCGTACTCGACGAGTCGTACGAGCACCTCCTTTCCCGAGTCCCGGTCGCGCGCATCGCAGAGCACCACAGGAGTCCCTCGTTCCAGGTCGAGAGCGCATGAGACTTCGTGCGCGCCGTAGGTGCGGGCGCCTGCGAAGCAGTTGACAGCGACGACGAAGGGGATCCGGCGGTGTTCGAAGAAATCGACGGCCGGGAAGCAGTCCACGAGGCGCCGGGTGTCCGCGAGGACGACGGCTCCCAGCGCTCCCTGGGAAAGCTCGTCCCACAGAAACCAGAAACGGTCCTGCCCCGGAGTCCCGAACAGGTAGAGGGACAGACCCGAGCGGATGGTGATACGTCCAAAATCCATGGCGACGGTCGTGGTGGACTTCTTGTCCACTCCCCCGGTGTCGTCAATCGTGCTCCCCGCCTGGCTCAGCTGTTCCTCCGTACGCAGAGGACGTATCTCACTGACCGCGCCGACCAGGGTGGTCTTGCCGACGCCGAAGCCGCCGGCGACGAGTATTTTCAGCGCGAGGTCGGTCGTGTCCCCGCCAGTATTTTCAGAGCTCTCGGAAGCCATGTCACTTCTCTCAAGAGTGAGCCCAAGATATCTGGCCCGCCCATGAAGCACGCAGGTCAGAAAGGTCTTTGAGGTCTCGGGTCAGCCAATTGCGGTGTCCGTGCCAGTACGCGATCAGCATGGCAAGCGCGCCCCTGTCCCGGGCGAAGGGATCGCATTTAGAACGTTGTGACTGATACGGGTCCACTCGATGCCCGAATCAGCACGCAATTCGATCCCGTCCCGGCGGGGCACGGATGGATATTCGCCGGCGGCCGCGGCCCCCTGTACCGAGGATCGGATCATGCCCACTTTCCTGGTGACCGAGCGTCTGGCCCTTCGCCCGTTCAGCGAGGCCGACGTGGACCATCTGCTCGATCTCGACAACGACCCCGAGGTCATGCGTTTCATCAACGGAGGCCGGCCGACGACGCGGGAAGCGGTCCGTGCCGAGTCGCTGCCGCGGTTTCTTCATCACTGTCCGTCTCTCGACAACCGCGTCTTCTGGGCGGCCGAGGAGCGGACCACGAAGGAGTTTCTGGGCTGGTTCGTCTTCCGGCCGCTGGACGACCACAGCAGTGCGGTGGTCGAACTCGGCTACCGGCTCGGCTCGGCGGCATGGGGCCGCGGCTATGCGACCGAAGGCTCTCGCGCGCTGATCCATAAGGGCTTCTCCGAACTCGGCGTGGAGCGGGTGATCGCGAACACGATGACGGTCAACGCCCGTTCGCGCCGCGTGATGGAGAAGGTGGGGCTCACCTTCGTCCGGACCTTCTTCGAGGAGTGGCCGGACATCATCGAGGGCTCCGAGCTCGGCGATGTCGAGTACGAGCTGACCAGGGCGGACTGGGAGCTGAGCACGACGCCTTGAGCGGGTGGAGCGGCTTCATGGGGGTCAGCAGGTCCAGCGGGTTCAGCGGGTTCGGCGGCTAGAGAGCCCGCAGGCCGTCGATCACCTCCCTGAGGATCCTCTCGTCGGGCAGCTGCGCCGGTGGTACGGGACGGCTGACCCTGACATGGCCCGCTTCGAGCAGATCGCCGAGGAGGACGCGTACGACACCGACGGGGAGATCGGCGTCGGCAGCGAGTTCCGCGACGGACTGGGTCTCGCAACGGCAGAGGGTGAGCAGCGCGCGGTGCTCGGGCCCGAGGAGAGACTCCTCGGCCGGCCCGGGTGCGTCGGCGGCGATATCGACGAGGGCGATGAGGTCGAACCGTACGTTGCCTGGGCCCGGCTTGGTCCGTCCGCCGGTCATCGCGTACGGGCGGACGAGCGGGCCCGCGTCGGCGTCGTACCACTGGCTGCCGCTCAAATCGGCGATGTCGGTCATGTCAATCACGTCGTCACGTCGCGGTGATGCGCGGCGGGGTGCGCAGATGCTCGCCGACGCGCTTGACAAGGCGGGCCATCTCATAGGCGATCAGGCCGATGTCTCCGACGACGGAGGTGAGCACCGCAAGGCAGGAGCCGTCTCCCGCGGCCGCCACGAAGAGGAAGCCGTCGTCCATCTCGACCATCGTCTGCCGTACGCCGCCGGCGTGGAAATGGTGCCCCGCGCCCTTGGCCAGGCTGTGGAATCCGGAGGCGACGGCGGCCAGATGCTCGGCGTCCTGGCGGGTCAGCGCTGTCGACGCGCCGACCGGTAGGCCGTCGTTGGAAAGCACGACCGCGTGGCGGACTTCGCCGACCCGCAGTACGAGGTCGTCCAGCAGCCAGTCGAGGTCACCGAAAGTGTGGCGGACTGCGGCCGGCTCGTGCTCGGTCATGCTTCGTCTCCTTCGCTGCCGGGGGCGGCCGTGCCGGGGGCGGCGCCGCCGCCCCGGGTCCAGCCGTTGCGGTACGCGGTCATGCGGTCCCGTACCTGTTCGGGGGTGCGTTGCGGGCTGTCGTCGGCCCCTGCCGCGAGATCCTGCGTCTCCTCGGTCTTGCGTGCCTCGCGCAGTTGCGGGACGAGGTGCGCCTGCCTTACCCGGCGCGGCAGTTCGCCGTCCGCGGTCTGCGGCGCAGCGCCGCGCAGGCGCAGCGCGGTGACGCCGGGCGGGACGCTGGGCTCGGCAGGCGATTCGAGTACCGGTCGGGGCGCCATCGCCGCGACGGGAGTGACGTTGGTGCGCGCGGCGGGCCCGATGGGCGTGGCGGGCCCGGTGCGCGCGGCCACGGATGCGCCGGCACCGGGGCCCGGGTCGCCCTGGTTGCCCGGCGGGGCCGAGAGGGCGCTCTGCAGCAGCGGGGTGGGAAGCAGCACCACCGCGGTGGTACCGCCGTACGGCGAGGTGCGCAGCTGGACCTTGATCTCCCGGCGGAAGGCGAGCCGGCTGACGACGAAGAGGCCGAGCCGGTCGCTGTCGAAGAGGTCGAGCGATTCGGACTCCGCCAGTCTGCGGTTGGCTTCGGCGAGAACCTCCTTGCCCATGCCGAGGCCGCGATCCTCGATCTCGAGGACGTAGCCGTTGCCGACGGGTTCGCCGCTGATGCGCACCTTTGTGTGCGGCGGAGAGAACTGCGCGGCGTTCTCGACAAGTTCGGCGAGCAGATGGGTGACGTCGGCGACGGCCGTTCCGGCAATGGCGGTCTCGGGCAGTTGCCGCACCTCCACGCGCGCGTAGTCCTCGATTTCGGAGACGGCGGCCCGTACGACGCTGGTCAGCGGGACAGGCATACGCCAGGCGCGCCCCGGCGCCGCGCCGGACAGGATGATCAGGCTTTCGGCGTGCCGCCGCATACGGGTGGTGAGGTGGTCGAGGCGGAAGAGGTCGCCGAGTTCGTTCGGATCGTCGGCGCGGCGCTCCATGGTGTCGAGCAGCGCGAGTTGGCGGTGGACCAGGATCTGGCTGCGGCGCGCGAGGTTGACGAAGACCCCGGAGATGCTGCCGGCGAGTTCGGCGCGTTCGACGGCGGCACTCAGCGCGGCCCGGTGGACGGTTGCGAGTGCCTCGCCGACCTGGCCGATCTCATCCTCGGCGGGGCGTCCTGACGGGGCTTCGGCCTGGATGTCGATCTCTTCGCCGGTGCGCAGCCGGCGCATGGCCTGGGGCAGTTTGTGCCGGGCGATCCCGAGTGCGGTGTTGCGCAGGCTGATCAGTTCCACGACAAGGGCGCGGCCGATGCGTACCGAGATGACCAAGGAGGCGACGACGGCGGCGAGTCCGAGGAGCACGGCAGCTCCGGCCGGGGTGAGGATGCTGTTGGCTACCGGGTCGGACCGGTCCGCGGCGGCGTCGCGGGCGTCCGTCTCGATGGCGCGCAGTCCGTCACCGACGGCCGCGTGCGCCTTGTCCCAGGCTTCGGCCGGCACGATTTGTGCCGCCTGGCGGCCTGCGAGCGCGGCGAGCACCTTGTCCTCGGCCGCCTGAAGCTGCCGGTAGGGGGTCTGCGCGGTGAGTGCTCGCCAGGCGGCGCGTTCGGGGCCGCGCAGATCGATGACAGCCGATTCGGCGAGGCTCCGCCGCGTCCAGACGGCTCCGGTGAACAGCCGCTGCCGCTGCACGCCGAGGGACTTGGTGAGCTGCGCGGACGTGAGCAGTGCGTCCTCCCGGGCGAGCATCTCGCCGGCCCGGGCGAACTCCAGAAGGACGCGGGCATCGGTGCCGGGTCCGGTGTCCTGGACGCCGGTGAGTGCGCCCGAGACGTTGAACGCGGCGGCGATGGCGGCGGTGTACTGCTCGTATGTCGCGTCCCAGGTGGCCCGGCGGCCGAGGACGGAGGTACGCAGGGTGCGCAGTTCCTCGGCACGGGTGACGAATTCGTCGAGGCGTCCCGCGACGGCGGCCGGCATGTCGCCGCCGGCGGCGACGGTGTGCTCGCCGTCGAGATACAGCTCCTTCACGGCGTCGTCGGTGCGCCGGGTTTCCTGCTGGAGTGCGGCCGCACGCTCGTCGGCCGGTGCCGCCACCTGGCGTACCGCTGCGCGCCGTTCCGCTTGCAGCGCCGCGACGGCGGCGGCGACGGGTCCCCGTACCTGGCTGTCGACGTGCTCCAGGCGGCGCAGCCGCGACACGTCCTGGGCGGTGGTGACAGTGGCGAATCCCCAGAGCGCGAGCAACGAGACGACGGGCACCATCAGCAGGGAGATGATCTTCGCGCGTACGGTTCCGGGTCGCAGCAGCCATCGACGGCCGGTGTCGGCCGGGGGCTGGGGTGCGTCGGCCCGTGGCACCTGTCCGGTGTGTTCGACGGCGGGCGGGCCGGCGTGTGCGCGTCGTCCGCGGGCTGCCGCCGGGGGCGCGGGCGGCAGTGGGGGCGGGGGCGTGGTGTCGGCGCCCGAAGTCCTGCGGGGTGTGCGCATGGCCTCCTCGTTCCGGGTACGGGTCTGGGGGTCCGCCGGCAGCCGGGCCGGCTAGGCGGTGGCGGTCGTGGTGGTGCTCGCGGGGCCGGCGGTGGTCGATGGTTCGGCCGTCGGCCCGGGGTCGGATGCGGTCGGCAGTTCCTCCGAGGTGTGGGCGGCGTACTCGCGTGCTGTCGGGGAGAGCGCCACGAAGGCGGCGGTGACGAAGAGGTAGGACCCGAGGCCGACGGCGAGGGGGAAGATGAACTGCATCGCCGCGGCCCCGGGCAGTTCGGCACCGGAAGGAGCGACCCGCACGCTGACGGCGAGCATTCCGGTGTAGTGCATGCTGCTGACCGCCGCTCCCATCACGAGCGAGGCGACGGCGACCGCGACCGGTGACTTGATGTTGAGCGCCGCCCACAGGGCCGCGGTCGCAGCGACCACGGCGATGACGACGGAGAGCGCGACGAGCAGCGGGTCGTAGCGCACCGAGCCGTGCAGCCGCAGGGCGGCCATGCCCAGGTAGTGCATGCTGGCCACGCCGAGCCCCGTGGTGAGGCCGCCGATCAGCAGTGCCGTGACGCGGTCGCGCCCGAAACCGACACAGAAGACGCCGGCGCCGACGACAAGCATGGCGACGAGCAGACTGAGGATGGTCAGCGGCACGTTGTAGTGGATGTCGGTGCCGGTGACGGCGAAGCCGAGCATCGCGACGAAGTGCATCGTCCAGATGCCGGTGCCGATCGCGGACGCGGCGGTGATCAGCCAATTGCGGCGGGAGCGGCCACTCGTGCCGAGCGCTCGTACGGTGCAGCGCAGCCCGAGGGCGGCGCCGACGACGGCCATCGCGTACGACAGCACGGGTGTCAGTAGGCCGAAAGCGGCGTGGTCCAGATGTCCCATGGCTCTGGGACGCTAGACCCCAAGGGGGCGCACGCTGGGGGCGCATTTCGAAAGCTGATGGAATATGACAGAGAGATGTTTCAGAACGATCGTGCAGCGCTCGAACATGCGCGCCGTACGGTCGCCCAGTCGGTGAGGGATCATGTCCTCATGGCCGACGACCACGCACATGTGCAGGAGTTCTTCGGCGTCCGCGCCGCGGACTGGGACGCCCGCTTCCCCGACGACGGTCCGGCCTACACCGCCGCCGTCGCCGAGATGGGTCTGCGCCCCGGCGACGCCGTGCTCGACGCGGGCTGCGGCACCGGCCGCGCCCTGGCTCCCCTGCGGTCGGCCGTGGGAGCGCGGGGCACGGTAATCGGAGCCGATCTGACGCCCGCGATGCTGGAGGCAGCGATGCGCGCGGGGCGCCGGAGCAGCGGACTGCTGCTGCTCGCCGATGTGGCCCGGCTGCCGCTGCGCGACGAGTCGCTCGACGCCGTGTTCGCCGCCGGCCTCATCGCCCATCTTCCGCAACCGGATGTGAATCTGCGGGAGCTGGCGCGGGTCGTGCGACCGGGCGGCAGGCTCGCGCTGTTCCACCCCATCGGCAGGGCGGCCCTCGCCGCCCGCCAGGGCCGGCAGGTCACCGAGGCCGATCTGCGCGCCGAGCCCAGACTCCGCCCGCTGCTGGCCGGTTCGGGATGGCGGATGACCTCGTACGTGGACGAGGATGCCCGCTTCCTCGCCCTGGCGGTCCGCCAGGGCTGATCCTCAGGACTGAACCGTCAGGACTGCGGCGTCAGGACCGAGGCGCCGGGACCACGGTCCGTCAGAACCGAACCGCCGGCGACCGCCCGTACGAATGCCGCCGGGTTGTCGAACATGACGTTGTGACCGGCGTCCGGGACGGTCAGCACTCGTACCCCACAGGCCACCAGCTCCTCGTGGCCGCGGAGTTCACCACTTCGCGCACCCTGCAGGTATGTGCGGTCCAGCGGCAGATCCATGAGCATCCGGCGCATCGTGGGGCGGGTACCTGTCATCAGTCCGATCGCACTGCGGTGCAGGGCGAGCGGGTCCGCCAGACGCATGGTCGCCGACCAGACAGGACCGACCCGCTCGAGCACGCGCGCGAAGCCGCCGCCGTGGACGAACTCCTCCTCGCCGTACGTGGCGATTCCGCTGCCGCCCGGCGTCACCGGCGGGTTCGGGTCGAGATTGCCCTCCGTGACCACCAGCCGCGCCACCAGATCCGGGCGCCGGTACGCGAGCACGATCGCGACCGCACCGCCCATGCTGTGCCCGACGAGCTCCGCGCCGCGCACACCGGCCGCCTCGAGTGCGGCGGCGAGTGCGGCCGCGTGGTCCTCCAGCGTGTAGCCGAAGTCCGCGGGCCGGTCGCTGAGGCCGTGTCCGGGCAGATCGACGAAGAGCGAGCGGCGGCCGGCCAGTGCCGGGTGGGCGGCGATATGCGCGTGGTACGCCGACGAAACCGCGCCGAGCCCGTGCACAAACACCCTCGGCGGTCCCTCGCCCGCCGCCTCCGTCCAGCGAATGAGGCTGCCCCGCGCGTCGAATCGAGCCTGTCGCACTGTCACTCTCCCCTGTTCGTCGACGCCGTTGCGTCGTCGATGCCGTTACGCGTCGGTGTGGTGCTCTTCCGACTTCTTCGCACCCAACATACATCGGCACCGATGTATAGCGCTAGCGAGGTACACCGAACGTGCGGCAGAATGCGAGCATGCTCGAGCTCGCCATCCTCGGTTTTCTCTACGCTGCCCCGCTGCATGGCTATGAACTGCGTAAACGCATCACCGCGCTGACCGGCCATGTGCGGCCGGTCGCCGAGAGCACGCTGTATCCCGCCATCAAACGGCTCGAGAAGGCAGGTCTGCTGGCGCGCGAGACCCAGCCCGGATCGGTCGCCGCGCCCCGCCATGTCCTGAGCCTCACCGAGGACGGGCGGCATGAGCTGCTGCGCCGGCTCGCAGAGCCCGTGCAGAGCGAAATCACCGATGAGAACCGGTGGTTCACCGTGCTCGCGTTCCTGCGGCATCTGGAGAACGCAGAGGCGCAGGCGGCCGTACTACGGCGACGGCTGGAGTTCCTGGAGGAGCCGGCCAGCTTCTTCTACGAGGATGAACGCCCCCTGCGTGCAGAGGAGTTGGACGATCCGTTCCGCCGCGGCATGCTCACGATCGCCCGCGCCACCAGTGAGGCGGAACTGAAGTGGTTGCGGACCACGATCCGCTCGCTCGCCCCGGGGCGCTGACTCCGCGGCACGGGCCGTTCCCCTTGCGTCGCCGCAGGTCCAACTCCGGGCAGGGATGCGAGACTTGAAAGATTGGTGGCAACCGCCGCCCTGGAGGAAGGTGGTCCGGTGTTCAGCAGACTCCGTGGGCTCCGCAAGCTCCTTGCGCACCACCCGGACGAAGCGCCGGTCGTACGACCTCCGGTGCGGCAGCACAACATCTTCGAGGCTGCGGCAGTCTATGTGTCCGGCTGCGCGGAGGACGATCAGGAGCAGGTCGACGAGGCGGTGACCTGGGTGTCCCCGGAGGCGCTCTCCTTCGGGGTCAGCGAACTGGCCTGCCGCGCGGTCATCGCCCTCGCCCGCGAGCGGGACGAGTCTCCGCAGACCGTGGCGCGCAGTCTCCTCGGTCTGCCCGCCGCCTGACGTCGGAACCGGACAGGTCGTAGCGGACGAGGGCCTCGACCGGGCTCAGCCCCGTGCGCTCGGCATGGGCGAGCCGCTCCTCACCTCGCGCAGGGTCCGCGGCCGATAGCCGGGGCCGCAGCAGCAGCAGCCATGCCGCAAGCGCAGGCCGCGCCGAGCACGGCCGACGGCGCACACCGGCCCGCGATATCCCGGCGGCTGCCCGCGATATCCCGGCGGCGCGGAACGGCGAGGGCGGAGCCGGCGTTCCACGGCGGGCCGCCGCACCGCGTGCAGATCGGTGCGGACCCTGCGACAGCCGGGTGCCTCCTTGAAGGAAGCCCGGCAAGGCAGGCAGCTGAAGTGCGACGTGGATCCGGCCATGGCGCGATGCTGGGACCCCGACGCGGAACAGGCCGAACCATTTTCGTGCCGTGAACTCTCGACGTCCGGGTTACCCACTGGTTATGGTGCGCCGACGAACGATCGGATGGGGGAGGGTGCTGTGGCCGGGACGGACGATGCCGTCGACGAGGACTCGCTCTATGTGCTGACCGCGGTGCTGCTGACGCCGGCGCAGTTCCCGAGCGTGCTCGGCGACGACTTCCCGGCGGCGTGCGCGGTGCTGGGCCTCGAGCCGTACGCCGAGGGGTACGGGCTCGTGCTCGGCCAGGACTCCGACGGAGCCAGGTGGACGGTCGTGGTGGACGATGTGTCGCTCGTCGCGGTCGCGATCGCGTCCTGGGACTGCGGCATGGAGTACGACCTGTCCCCCGGCGAGCGCACGGTGGTCGCTGCGCTGCCCGGGTGGCCGCTGGCCGTCGCGGTCGCCGCGCCGGGCGTGCCCGCGCCGCACGATCCGGCGCCCGAGGAAGGCGACC
>NZ_JBSFUK010000027.1:5061-72379 GCF_053591755.1 Streptomyces sp. NPDC002926 | reverse complement strand
CCGGTCCCGGGGGGATGCGTCCTCCCGGGACCGGGCCGCGGCACAGGGGCCCGCGCTGTCGCGGATGGCGGTGCCCGCCGACTGTCGTTACTTGACCGCGCCCGCTGTCAGGCCCGCCACCACCTGCCGCTGGAAGATGATGTACGCCGCGAGCACCGGCAGCATCGCCATCACCAGACCGGCGAAGAGGCCCGACCAGTCGCCCTTGTAGCCCTGGCTGACGGCCAGCTCCACCAGACCCTGTGAGAGCACCTTCTTGTCCGGGTCGGTGTTGAGGACGGTCGGAAGCATGTACTGATTCCACTGCCCGAGGAAGTTGAAGATGCCGACGCTGATCAGTCCGGGCCTGGCCATCGGCAGCATGACCTGGAAGAAGGTCCGGGTGTGCGAGGCCCCGTCGATCATGGCCGCCTCGGCCACCGAGCTCGGCAGCGTACGGAAGAACGCGGTCAGGAAGAACACCGTGAACGGCAGTGAGTACGCGATGTAGACCAAGATCAGGCCGTGCAGCGTGTTCAGCAGTGCGATGTTGTTCAGTACATAGAAGAGCGGCACCAGCGCCAGCATGATCGGGAAGCTCATTCCTCCGATGAAGAGGAAGTAGATGAAGCGGTTCCCCGGGAAGTCGAAGCGCGCGAGTACATACGCGGCCATCGAGCCGAACAGCAAAGTCCCGACCAGCGAACCGCCCACCACCAGAACGGTGTTGAGGAAGTAGTCGCTCATGTGCGCCTGACTCCAGGCCCGCGACCAGTTGTCGAAGTGCAGCGAGTCGGGCAGTGACCACGGCGAAGTGAAGATCGCCTTGTCGCTCTTGAAGGAGGTCATCACCGACCAGAGCAGCGGCATGATGACCATGATCGCCCAGATGACGAGCACGCCGTGCGAGAAGACATTGAGGACACCGCCCTCACTGCTCTTCACGCGGGCTGGCGCAGCCTTCGTCCTGGCCACCGGCGGGCGGTCCTGGGGGACGGCGGCGGGCTGGGTGTCTGTGGTCTTCACCGGGATTCACCTCGTGCTGTCATGCCGGCCACCGCGACCGAGCTGCTTATCTGCCGGGGGTCCGGGGGATGCGCCCCGGGAAGACACAGCATCAGAACTCCAGCCGCTCACGCCTGCCCAGCTTCATCACGAGGGCAGCGAAAGCCAGCGTGACGACGAGCAGGGCGACACCGATCGTGGTCGCATACGCCGCCTGGCCGTCCCGGAACGCCGTCTGGTAGACGTACAGCGTGAGAACGGTGGTCGAGTAGTCGGGTCCGCCGGGCCCCACGGTCATGATCTGGACGACCGCGAAGGACTCCGCACCCAGGGCCAGGATTCCCATGTAGACCCAGCCCGACTGCACGGTGTCCCACAGAAGCGGCAGGGTGATGCGGAAGAAGGTGGTGAACCGGTTCGCGCCGTCCAGCAGCGCCGCCTCGTAGAAGTCCCTGGGGATGGACGCCATCCCCGCCGAGAACAGGACGACGAAGAAGCCGACCGTGCTCCACACCAGGACCGCCATGACACACCAGAGCGCCAGGTCGGGGTCGCCCAGCCACTGCGGCTGTACGTCGCCGAGGCCGATGGCTTGCAGCGCCCCGTTGATCGCACCGTCGTTGGGGTTGTACGCGAATTGGAACAGCAGGGCGACGATCGCGATCGACAGCACCTGCGGGAAGAAGTACGCGATCTTGTAGAAGGACGACCCGCGCACACCGGCGATGGCGGCGCCCTTTCGGCGCCGCCCGCCGACATTGAGCATAAAGGCGAAGAACAGCGCAAGGCCGATCGTCACCAGCGGCAGCAGCAGCGCGAACCACAGGCTGTGCTGCAGCGACTTCCAGAAGACGTCGTCGTCCAGCATTCGACTGTAATTGTCGAAGCCGACCATTTTGAAGTCCGGGCTCAGGCCTGTCCAGTCCGTGAACGAGTAGTAGATGGACTGGACGAACGGCCAGATGACGAAGATTGTGTACAACGCCAAGGGGGCTGCCAAGAACCCCACAATGAACCGGTACTTGCCGTGTTGCATGGTTACCGACCCCGATCTTCCGGCGAGTGCCGCCGCTGGTGACGCCTGGTCACTGGTGCTTGTAGTGCTTGATCGACTGGTCCTTGGCCGCCGCGTCGGCGAAGCCCTGGATCTTCTTGATGGTTTCCGCGGGGGTCGCGCGGCCGGCCATCATCTCGCCGAGACCGGCGACGCCGATCTGCTCCTTCTGGAGCTTCACGTACCAGTCCTGCAGACGCGGGTTGACGACATTGTCACCGGCCTTCTTCAGCGCGTCGACGCCGGACTGCATCGCCGTCGAAAGGGTGAGCCCGTCGGTGCCGCCGTTGAACGCGGTCAGGGACTTCACCTGCTGGGTGAAGCTCTTCGACGAGGCCTCGCTGAGCATGATGCGCAGCTGCTCCATGCCGCCCTCGGCGTTCTTAGCCTTCGCCGGGACGACGAAGGGCTCACCGCCCGAAGCCCAGATGGTGCCGAACGGCAGCTTGTCGGACTTGTCGAGGCTGGAGGGCGCGGCCACCATCATCTTGAAGTCCTTGGGCGTGGTCTTCGCCGCCTCGTTCTCCACCCAGGAGCCGTTGGGGATGAAGAGCGCCTTGCCCTGGGTCCAGGCCGTCTGGGACTGGATGTGGTCGATGCCCGGCGTGCCCTTGAGGATGTAGCCCTTCTTGAAGAGCTCGTAGTACGCCTCGAACGCGGCCTTGACAGCCGGGTGCTCCCAGGCCTTCGGCTCCAGGTTGTCGATGGCGTCGAGAACCTCGCGGCCACCGATCTTGGCGATGAAGGGGTACAGCGAGAACGGCAGGTAGTACGGGTACTTGCCCGCGTACGTCCAGCCGGCGATGCCCTTCTTCTTCGCCTTCTCGCACAGGGCGAGCATGTCGTCCCAGGTCTCCGGGTACGTGGCGTCGAGCTTCTCCAGGGCGGTCTGCGAGTACCACACGCCGTACACCGTGTAGGCGTAGTAGAGGATCCAGACGGGGTCGCCGTCGAACTGGCCCATCTCGACGATGCCCGGGCGCAGGGTGTCGCGCACCTTCTTGTTCGGATCGTCGATGGACGGCGCGTCCAGCAGCGGAGTGAGGTCGGCGAGTTGCTTCTTGCCCACCAGGACACCCATGTCCATCTGCTGGGCGCCGGAGTTGTCGATCAGGTCCGGCGGGGTTCCGCCGTTGAAGCGCGGCTGCAGCTCGGACTGGATCTTCTGCGTCGCGCGGTGCTTGACCTTGGGGGCCTTCGGGAAGGCCTCCTGGTACTTCTTCTCGGCGTCCAGGGCGTACTGCTGGCCGAAACCACCGTCGAAGATGACGACCTCGAGCTGCGCCGTCTCATTGACGCTCAGCGGATTCTTGGCGGACTTCTTGCCCTTGTCGACCTTCTCGCCGCCGCCGCTGTCGCTGCTCGCACAGGCGGAAAGGAAGCTCATCGTCGGAACGGCGATCAGGCCGAGTGCGGCAGACCGCTTGATCAGATCGCGACGGCCAAGGCCCTCATTGTTGTGGGCGGAGGTGGATCCCATGCTCAAGTCCTCGCCTTCTCCAGGACTCAGGCGGTGTACCGGTTACCCGTTCGTATTCGCCTAAGCGAAGGGCCCCGCCACCGCGGTCAGTTGCGCTTGGGTCGTGCAGGGTTGGCATGAGGGACGGACGGAACGCCGACAGGTGCAGCACTGAAGCATCCGCCATCCCCCGCCCCCCGGTGTCCGCCGCCGAGCGACTGTGACAAGGCTATGCAGACGCCGACAGGTATAGTCCACTTCCCGCCAGCTGGGCAAGATCGAATGCAGGTTTGGGCGGCAGTCTTTCCCGAGTTGAGACCTCGCGGATATCCCGGATATTCAACACCCTTGACACCACCGCGCACTTGCCTCCCTACTGGATCCTGCGAATCGCGCCTGACAACGTTGTCCAACCTTTTCCACGGGAGGAAAAGATCAGGATGCAGTCCAGAACCGGACCTCGGCACGGACACGCCCATGCGGCCGCGGTGGTGGTGGCCGCATCGCTTCTCGTGGTGACGGCCCAGTCGGCCGCCATCGCCCGACCCGCCCAACCCGCCGGACCCGACCGGGAGTTCCACTCCTCCTTCGAAGCGGACGAACCCCAGCCGGGATGGCGCAATACCGTCGAAGTCGGATCAGACGGACAGAAGCGTGCATCGGGTGTCGATGGCGGATTCTCCAGCGGAATTCCGGGGAATGTCACCGACAAAGTGATAGAACTGCGTGCCAGCGACGAGAACTCCGGCGCGGGTGAGACCAAGGAGAATCTGGTCGATCTCCAGCCGGGCACCAAATGGCTGGGGTTCGAGCCCACCGCCTGGATCGAGTTCGACACGGACGCGCCGGTCAAGGTCGTCACCTATGCGCTGACATCGGCGAACGACCACGCCGAGCGCGACCCCAGGGACTGGACGCTGAAGGGCTCCGCCGACGGCAAGGAGTGGAAGGTCCTGGACACCCGCGAGGGCCAGACCTTTGAAAAACGCTTCGAGACCAAGACGTACGACATCGGCGATCCGGCGAAGGCGACGGCGTACGCGCACTACCGCCTGGAGATCACCAAGAACAACGGCGCCTCCGATGCCACCCAGCTCTCCGATGTTCAGTTCTCCGACGGCGACACCAGCACACCCACGCCCGACGACATGCGCAGCCTGGTCGACCGCGGCCCCAGCGGCTCACCCACCGCCAAGTCCAACGCCGGATTCACCGGAAAGCGTGCGCTGAAGTACGCCGGCACCCACAAGCCGGACGGCCGGGCCTACTCGTACAACAAGGTCTTCGACGTCAACACGGCCGTACGTCGCGACACCGAACTCTCGTACCGGATCTTCCCGTCCCTGCCGGAGACGGATCTCAACTATCCGGCCACCAATGTGTCGGTGGATCTCGCCTTCACCGACGGCACCTATCTCAGTGATCTGAAGGCCCTCGACTCCCACGGCGGGCTGCTGACCCCACAGGGCCAGGGTGCCGCCAAGCGGCTCTACGTCAACCAGTGGAACCAGGTCGCGTCCAGGATCGGCACGGTCGCGGCCGGCCGGACGGTCGACCGGATCCTGGTGGCCTACGACTCCCCCAAGGGTCCGGCGAAGTTCCAGGGCTGGATCGACGACGTCACGATCGCGCCCAGGGCCCCGGAGAAGCGGCTTGCCCACCTTTCCGACTACGCCTCGACCCTCCGCGGTACCAACTCCAGCGGCTCCTTCTCGCGCGGCAACACCTTCCCCGCCACCGCCGTCCCGCACGGCTTCAACTTCTGGACTCCGGCGACGAACTCCGCGTCCAAGAGCTGGCTGTACGAGTACGCGCGGGGCAACAACGCGGACAACCTGCCGACCGTGCAGGCCTTCAGCGCCAGCCATGAGCCGAGCCCCTGGATGGGCGACCGGCAGACCTTCCAGCTGATGCCGTCCGCGGCCGCCGGCACCCCGGACACGGACAGGGTCAAGCGCGCACTCCCCTTCCGCCACGAGAAGGAGACCGCGCGTCCGCACTACTACGGGGTCACCTTCGAGAACGGTCTCAAGGCCGAGCTGGCACCGACCGACCACGCGGCGATGATGCGGTTCACCTACCCCGGAGACGATGCGAGCGTCGTCTTCGACAACGTCACCAAGGAAGGCGGCCTGACCCTCGATCCGGGCAGCAGCTCCTTCACCGGCTTCTCGGACGTCAAGAGCGGACTGTCCACGGGCGCCACCCGGCTCTTCGTGTACGGCGTCTTCGACGCGCCGGTCACCGCGTCGGGCGCCGACGGCGTCACTGGCCATCTCCGCTTCAACGCGGGCACGGACCGCACGGTCAGTCTGCGCCTGGCCACATCGCTGATCAGCGTCGACCAGGCGAAGAAGAACCTCGCCGACGAGATCCCGGCCGGCACCCGCTTCGAGCGGGTGAAGCACCGGGCACAGGACGCCTGGGACGATCTGCTCGGCAAGGTCGAGGTGGAGGGCGCGAGCCGCGACCAGTTCACCACGCTCTACTCCAGCCTGTACCGGCTGTACCTCTATCCCAACTCCGGATTCGAGAACACCGGCAGCAGGTCCAGCCCCAGGCATCAGTACGCGAGCCCGTTCTCGCCGATGACCGGGCCCGACACGCCGACCCGTACCGGCGCGAAGATCGTCGACGGCAAGGTCTATGTCAACAACGGCTTCTGGGACACCTACCGGACGACCTGGCCCGCGTACTCCTTCCTCACTCCCGAGAAGGCGGGCGAGCTGGTGGACGGCTTCGTCCAGCAGTACAAGGACGGCGGCTGGATCTCCCGCTGGTCCTCGCCCGGCTATGCCGACCTGATGACCGGCACCAGCTCGGACGTGGCCTTCGCGGACGCGTACGTCAAGGGTGTGGACTTCGACGCCGGGTCGGCGTACGAGGCGGCGCTGAAGAACGCGACCGTGGTACCGCCCAGCTCGGGCGTCGGCCGGAAGGGCATGGAGACCTCGCCGTTCCTCGGCTACGCCTCCACCGACACGCACGAGGGCCTGTCCTGGTCGCTGGAGGGCTACCTCAACGACTACGGCCTGTCGAAGATGGGCCAGGCCCTCTACAAGAAGACCAAGAACGCCCGCTACAAGGAGGAGTCCGAGTACTTCCTCAACCGGGCCCGTAACTACGTCACGCTCTTCGACTCCAAGGCCGGCTTCTTCCAGGGCCGTGATCAAAAGGGCGACTGGAGGGTTCCGTCCGACCAGTACGACCCGCGGGTGTGGGGCTACGACTACACCGAGACGAACGGCTACGGATACGCGTTCACCGCACCTCAGGACTCGCGCGGTCTGGCCAATCTCTACGGCGGCCGCTCCGGTCTCGGCAAGAAGCTCGACACCTACTTCTCCACCCCGGAGACGGCCTCGCCCGACTTCGTCGGCTCCTACGGCAGCGTCATCCACGAGATGACCGAGGCCCGTGATGTACGGATGGGCATGTACGGCCACTCCAACCAGGTCGCGCACCACGTCACGTACATGTACAACGCCGCCTCGCAGCCCTGGAAGACCCAGGAGAAGGTGCGCGAGGTGCTCTCCCGCCTCTACACCGGCAGCGAGATCGGACAGGGCTACCACGGCGACGAGGACAACGGCGAGCAGTCCGCCTGGTACCTCTTCTCCGCGCTCGGCTTCTATCCGCTGGTGATGGGCAGTGGCGAGTACGCGATCGGTTCGCCGCTCTTCACCAAGGCGACCGTCCATCTGGAGAACGGCCGCGACCTGGTGGTCAAGGCCCCGGAGAACAGCGCGAAGAACATCTACGTCCAGGGCCTGAAGGTGAACGGCAGGACCTGGAACTCCACTGCTCTGCCGCACGATCTGATCGCACGGGGCGGCACGCTGGAGTTCTCGATGGGCCCGAAGCCGTCATCCTGGGGTACGGGCAGGAACGCCGCCCCGGTCTCCATCACCCAGGACGACAAGGTGCCCTCGCCGCGCCACGATGTGATCACGGCGAACGGTCCGCTCTTCGACAACTCCTCCGCGACGGAGGCGTCGTTCCAGTCGGCGGAGCTGCCGGTGGCGTCGGGGACCCGCGCGGTGCAGTACACCCTCACCTCGTCCGGGAAGGACAAGGCCCCGGCCGGCTGGGTGCTGCAGGGCTCGAGCGACGGGACGACCTGGCAGGACCTGGACAGGCGGACCGGTCAGACCTTCGCCTGGGACAGGCAGACCCGCGTCTTCACCATCGGGAACCCTGGTACGTACACGAAGTACCGCCTTGTGGCGGCAGGTACGGCGGCGACGCTCGCGGAGATCGAACTGCTCGCCTGAAGATCACGAGTTGGTCACGCATCACCACAGGCCCGCACCCGGTCCCACCGGGTGCGGGCCCTTTTGTCCCCCACCGGGGCCGCTGCGGACCCACTCATTCCCCTTCAAATCGGTTGACCCGTAAGGAAGTTGTGCAACGATCATGAAGATCCCGCGATGACCGGCTGAGGTACATCGCGCCTCATCACGCACATGGAGAAAATACGTGGCCAATCTTCCCGGCCGTAAGCGCGGACGCGTACTGTCGCGTCTCGCCGTCGCAGCCATAGCCGCTGCCCTGGTCGGCACCTCTGCCGGGGCCGCTGCGGCCGACACCGCGGTGCCGGAACCGCTCAAGAACGTCGACGTCAACGCCCTGGTGGCCGCGCCGTCGAACGCACCCGCCGTGACGCAGGCCGCCGCCGCCCCGGTGTTCCTGCTCTGGAGCGTGGACAAGAAGAACGACGCCTACCTCTACGGCCCGAACGGGACCGGAGGCTTCGCCGCCCGCGCCTACGTCTCCGGCGGCTGGGACACGATCAAGCACGTGTCGTCGATCGACCTCAACGCGGACAGCGAGCACGACGGCGTCTGGACCTGGGACACGGCCGGCAACGTTTACTTCGCCAACGACAACACCCGGCTGGTGGGCAAGGGCTGGAAGATCTACAACCAGGTCCTGTCCCCGGGCAACCTCGGCGGAACCGCGCCGGACGACGTCCTCGCCCGGGACAACAGCGGTGTGCTCTGGCTGTACAAGGGCAACAGCAACGGCACTCTCGCCGCGCGCGTGAAGGTCGGTCCCGGCTGGAACGCCTACTCGCACATCACCGGCAAGGGCGACCTGAGCGGCGACGGCCGCGCGGACATCCTTGCCAAGGACAAGACCGGTGCGCTGTGGCTGTACAAGGGCACGGGCAACGCCGCCGCGCCCTTCTCGGCCCGCGCCAAGGTCGGCGCCGGCTGGAACATCTACAACAGGATCATCGCCAACGGCGACCTGAACATGGACGGCCGTGCGGACGTCGTCACGCGCGACGCCGCGGGGGCGCTGTGGATGTACAAGGGCACCGGCAAGGCCTCTGCCCCGTTCAGCACCCCCCGCGTCAAGGTCGGCACGGGCTTCAACATCTACAGCAAGCTGTTCTGATCCCGTAGTTGGTGATCCCGTAGCTCATACGGAAAGGGCCGCACCCCCGTCACCGGGGATGCGGCCCTTTTGCTGTGTACTGCCGTGGCGCTGTGCCTACTTGCGGATCAGGTTGCGCAGCACGTACTGCATGATGCCGCCGTTGCGGTAGTAGTCCGCCTCACCGGGGGTGTCGATGCGGACGACCGCGTCGAATTCCACACCGGTGTCGGTGGTGACCTTGACCGTGCGCGGCGTGCTGCCGTTGTTCAGCTCGGTCACACCGGTGAAGGAGAAGGCCTCATCGCCGGTCAGGCCGAGGGACTGCGCGGAAGCGCCCTCCGGGAACTGCAGCGGCAGGACGCCCATGCCGATGAGGTTCGAGCGGTGGATGCGCTCGTACGACTCGGCGATGACGGCCTTGACGCCGAGCAGCGCGGTGCCCTTGGCGGCCCAGTCGCGGGACGAACCGGAGCCGTACTCCTTGCCCGCCAGGATCACCAGCGGGATGCCGGCTGCCTGGTAGTTCTGCGAGGCGTCGTAGATGAAGGAGACCGGGGCACCCTCGACGGTGAAGTCGCGGGTGTAGCCGCCCTCGGTGCCCGGCGCGATCTGGTTGCGCAGCCGGATGTTGGCGAAGGTGCCGCGGATCATCACCTCGTGGTTGCCTCGGCGCGAGCCGTAGGAGTTGAAGTCACGGCGCTCGACGCCGTGCTCCGTGAGGTACTTGCCGGCCGGGGTGTCGGCCTTGATCGCGCCGGCCGGGGAGATGTGGTCGGTGGTGACCGAGTCGCCCAGCTTGGCCAGCACACGGGCGTTCGCGATGTCCGAGACCGGGGTGGTCTCCATCGTCATGCCCTCGAAGTACGGGGGCTTACGGACGTAGGTGGACTGCGGGTCCCACTCGAAGGTGTTGCCGGTCGGGATCGGCAGCGCCTGCCACTGCGCGTCGCCCGCGAAGACATCCTGGTAGGACTTGTTGAACATGTCCTCGCCGATGGAGTTGGCGACGACGTCGTTGACCTCGGCCTCGGAGGGCCAGATGTCCGCGAGGTAGACCGGCTTGCCCTCCTGGTCCGTGCCCAGCGCGTCCTTGGTGATGTCGACCTTCATCGAGCCCGCGATGGCGTACGCGACGACCAGCGGCGGGGATGCCAGGTAGTTCATCTTGACGTCGGGGTTGATACGGCCCTCGAAGTTGCGGTTGCCCGAGAGGACCGAGGTGACGGCCAGGTCGTGGTCGTTGACCGCCTTGGAGACCTCGTCCGGCAGCGGGCCGGAGTTGCCGATGCAGGTGGTGCAGCCGTAGCCGACGAGGTTGAAGCCGACCTTGTCGAGGTAGGGGGTCAGGCCCGCCTTGTCGAAGTAGTCGGTGACGACCTTGGAGCCCGGGGCGAGGGTGGTCTTGACCCACGGCTTGCGGGTCAGGCCCTTCTCGACCGCCTTCTTGGCCACGAGCGCGGCGGCGACCATGACGTACGGGTTCGAGGTGTTGGTGCACGAGGTGATCGCGGCGACGGTGACGGCGCCGTGGTCGATCTCGTACGTGGTGCCGTCGGGGGCCGTGACGAGGGTCGGGCGGCTCGGTACGCCGTTGTGCTCGGCGGGGGCGTCCGAGGCCGGGAAGGACTCCTTGCCCGCCTCGTCGTCCTCGTCCACGTAGTTGCGGACGTCGAGCGCGAACTGCTCCTTGGCGTTGGCCAGGACGATACGGTCCTGCGGGCGCTTGGGGCCGGCGATGGAGGGGACGACCGTGGAGAGGTCGAGCTCCAGCTTCTCGGAGAAGTCGGGCTCGGCGGCCGGGTCGAGCCAGAGGCCCTGCTCCTTGGCGTACGCCTCGACAAGCGCGACCTGCTGCTCACTGCGGCCGGTCAGCTTCAGGTACTTCAGGGTCTCGTCGTCGATCGGGAAGATCGCGGCGGTGGAGCCGAACTCCGGCGACATGTTGCCGATGGTGGCGCGGTTGGCCAGCGAGGTGGCGGCGACACCCTCACCGTAGAACTCGACGAACTTGCCGACGACGCCGTGATGGCGCAGCATCTCGGTGATCGTGAGCACCAGGTCGGTGGCGGTGGTGCCGGGCTTCAGCTCACCGGTCAGCTTGAAGCCGACGACGCGCGGGATGAGCATCGAGACCGGCTGGCCGAGCATCGCGGCCTCGGCCTCGATGCCGCCGACGCCCCAGCCCAGCACACCGAGGCCGTTGACCATGGTGGTGTGCGAGTCGGTGCCGACGAGGGTGTCGGGGTACGCCTGGCCACCCCGGACCATGACCGTACGGGCGAGGTGCTCGATGTTGACCTGGTGGACGATGCCCGTGCCGGGCGGGACGACCTTGAACTCGTCGAAGGCGGTCTGGCCCCAGCGCAGGAACTGGTAGCGCTCCTTGTTACGGCCGTACTCCAGCTCGACGTTCTGCGCGAAGGAGTCCTTCGTACCGAACTTGTCGGCGATCACGGAGTGGTCGATGACCAGCTCGGCGGGCGCGAGCGGGTTGATCTTCGCCGGGTCGCCGCCGAGCTCCTTCACGGCCTCACGCATGGTGGCGAGGTCCACGACACAGGGCACACCGGTGAAGTCCTGCATGATCACGCGAGCCGGCGTGAACTGGATCTCCTGGCTGGGCTGCGCCTGGGAGTCCCAGCCGCCGATTGCCCGGATGTGGTCGGCGGTGATGTTCGCGCCGTCCTCAGTGCGGAGCAGGTTCTCCAGCAGCACCTTCAGGCTGTAAGGGAGGCGCGCGGAGCCCTCGACCTTGTCCAGCTTGAAGATCTCGTACGACTCGTCGCCCACGCGCAGCGTGCTGCGGGCGTCGAAGCTGTTCGCCGACACGACAGTCTCCTTCATCAATGTGCGCGTACTTACCACAATCCTGCCGCCACGGCTCCTCACCGATCCGCTAAGGTAAGACTTAGTTAGGTAACCCTTACCGATTGGCGGCTGCGGTACGTCTTCGGCAGATATCTCGATGTCGAGATAACTCTAGTACATGACCGCTGCGGGGTCATGCCCGGACCTCACCGAAGACGCGGGCCGGCCGCCCGTACGGCGGCGGTGCGCTTGCCGCACCCCTGCGCCCGGCTCACTATCGGAGCATGTTCAGCGGCGCGCATGTGATCCTCTACAGCCGGGACGCGGACGCGGACCGGACCTTCATCAAGGAAGCGCTCGGGTTCCCTCATGTCGACGCCGGGCGCGGCTGGCTCATCTTCGAACTGCCGCCGGCGGAGTTCGCCGTCCACCCGACGAGCGAGGCACCGAAGGCCGAGTTCTATCTGATGTGCGACGACTTGGAGCGGACACTCGCCGGGCTCACCGAGCGCGGCGTGGAGATCTCGCAGCCGCCGACCGACCAGGGATGGGGCGTACTGGCCGCGGTACGGATGCCGAGCGGGGCCGAACTCCCGCTGTACGAACCGCGACACCCCGTCGCCCACCGGCCGCCATCGTGACGGCCCCCCACGCACGATCACATCTCATATCTGAGATAGCGTGCAGCCATGGCAGATGACTACCTCGTACGCATCGGCAAGCTCATCCGTGACGCCCGTCAGCATCGGGGCTGGACACAGACGCAGTTGGCCGAAGCACTCGGCACCAGCCAGAGCGCGGTGAATCGCATCGAGCGCGGCAACCAGAACATCAGTCTTGAGATGATCGCCCGCATCGGTGAAGCGCTCGACAGCGAAATCGTCTCGCTCGGCTACGCCGGACCCATGCACCTCCGCGTGGTCGGCCGACGCCGGCTCTCCGGCGCCATCGACGTCAAGACGAGCAAGAACGCGTGCGTGGCGCTGCTCTGCGGCTCACTGCTCAACAAGGGCCGTACGGTGCTGCGCCGGGTCGCCCGTATCGAGGAAGTCTTCCGGCTGCTCGAGGTGCTCAACTCCATCGGGGTGCGCACCCGTTGGATCAACGAGGGCATGGATCTGGAGATCGTGCCGCCCGCGCAGCTCGACATGGACGCCATCGACGCGGAGGCCGCACGCCGGACCCGGTCGATCATCATGTTCCTCGGTCCCCTGCTGCACCGGATGGACACGTTCAGGCTGCCGTACGCCGGCGGCTGCGACCTCGGTACGCGGACCATCGAGCCGCACATGATCGCGCTGCGCCGCTTCGGTCTCGACATCACCGCGACCGAGGGGCTGTACCACGCGAAGGTGGAGGGCACGTCCGCGCACGACCGCCCCATCGTCCTGACCGAACGCGGCGACACCGTCACCGAGAACGCGCTGCTGGCCGCGGCCCGTCACGACGGTGTGACCGTCATCCGCAATGCCTCCTCCAACTACATGGTCCAGGACCTGTGCTTCTTCCTGGAGGCGCTGGGCGTCAAGGTCGAGGGCATCGGGACGACCACACTCACGGTGCACGGTGTGCCGACCATCGACGTGGACGTCGACTACTGCCCCTCCGAGGACCCGGTCGAGGCGATGAGCCTGCTCGCCGCCGCGGTCGTCACCGAGTCCGAACTCACCATCCGCCGCGTCCCGATCGAGTTCATGGAGATCGAGCTCGCGGTGCTGGAGGAGATGGGCCTCGACCACGACCGCTCACCGGAGTACGCGGCGGACAACGGCCGCACCCGGCTGGTGGACCTGACGGTCCGGCCCTCCAAACTGGAGGCGCCGATCGACAAGATCCACCCGATGCCCTTCCCGGGCCTGAACATCGACAACGTCCCGTTCTTCGCGGCGATCGCGGCGGTCGCGCAGGGCAAGACGCTGATCCACGACTGGGTCTACGACAACCGCGCGATCTATCTGACGGACCTCAACCGCCTGGGCGGCCGCCTCCAGTTGCTCGACCCGCACCGCGTGCTGGTCGAGGGCCCGACCCGCTGGCGCGCGGCGGAGATGATGTGCCCGCCCGCACTGCGGCCGGCCGTGGTGGTGCTGCTGGCGATGATGGCGGCAGAGGGCACCTCCGTACTGCGCAATGTGTACGTCATCAACCGGGGTTACGAGGATCTGGCGGAGCGCCTCAACTCGGTGGGCGCGCAGATCGAGATCTTCCGCGACATCTGACCGGCCCACGGGTCGGGAGGCTTCTTCTCCGTCCTGGGCCGTCCGGGGGCCGCTGCCGAGTGGGTCGCGTGCTGCCTGACCGATGTCCCGCACCGCCCGGTCACCCGGCCGATGACCGCCGCACACCGGGCATCCTCGGCCGGGCCGGGGATGCCCGAACAGGGCCGGGACCTCGGCGGGCCGAACGCCGCCGGCCTGCCTGGCGGGGCTGAGCACCTTGGCCTTTCGGTCACTGAGGGTGTGCGCGCGGTTCGCGAGCCTGCCCGGTTCAGGGGAGGATGAGGGGGCTGGGGGTGCAGAATGCCCCAATCCGACCGGGACGCCGAGTGATGGACAAGCAAACGAGACCAGCCGGATCCGCCGGAGTGACATCGAGCGCCGAAGTGTTCGGCGCGCCGTGCTGGGTCAGCCTGATGGCACGTGACCTGCAGGGCGCGCAGGATTTCTACGGCGCGGTGATGGGGTGGGTGTTCCGGAAGGGCAGCCTGGGCGACGAGTTCAGTACCGCCTTCTTGGAGGGCGCGCCGGTCGCCGGGATCGGGGCGCTGGCGTCCGCATTTCAGGTCGCCGTCGCCTGGACCCCGTACTTCGCCGTCACCGATCTGGACGAGACCGCCGCGCGTATCCGGGAGCGGAGCGGCACCGTCGCGGTCGGCCCGCTCGGCTTTCCCATGGGGCGGGGGGCGCTGGCCGCCGACCGTGACGGCGCCGTCTTCGGTATCTGGGAGGGACTGCTCGTCTCCGAATGGCTGACCGGGCGCAAGAGGGCGCCCGTGTGGCTTCGGCTGCGGACCCGCAATGCCTTCGAGGCGGCGATCTTCTACGGCGAAGTCCTCGAATGGGCATCCGAGCGGCCCGGCTCCTGCCAGGTCGACTACGAGGAGGACGAAGTCGTGCTCCGCCGCAAGGGGCACGTGCTCGCGCGCCTCAGCTCGGGCGCGACAGGGGCGGCACCGGACCCCACGCTCCGGCCCCACTGGCACTGCCACTTCCCGGTCGGCGACGTCGAGGCCACCGTGGAAGCGGCACGCCGCAACGGGGGCCTCGTCGTGGAACGGCACTCGATGCCGGAGGGTGAAGAGGCGACGCTGCGCGATCCGGACGGCGCCCTGTTCACCGTCACCAGCAGCACCGTCCGGGAATGAGGCCGCGGCGCCCGGTAGTGCGTCTACGAGCGGCACTCAGTGGTGATCCGACGCCGGCCTGCGCCGGATGCGTGCGGCCATGAGGGCTACGTCGTCGTCCGCGTGAGCGGCGTCCAGCTGGCCGAGGACCTCGTCCAGCAGTCCGTCGACGGTGATGCCCGGGGCGGCCTGTACCCGTACGAGGCGGGCGAGGGAGGAGTCGATGTCCTCTCCCCGCCGTTCGACCAGCCCGTCGGTGAACAGCAGCAGGGTGTCACCGGGGTGGAGCTCGCGAGTGGCGATTTCGTATCCGCCCAGGCCTGTGCCGAGAGGTGGCCCGACGGGCACGCGTACCAGGTCAGCCCCGCCGTCCCCGCCGAACACGGCGGGCGGCAGATGGCCGGCGCTGGAGAAGGCGCCGGTGCCGCGCACGGGGTCCACCCGTACCAGCAGACATGTGGCGGGCCGCCTGGTGGATTCGGAGATGATCACGTCGAGCTGGCGCAGCACCCGGTCCGGCGGGAGATCGGCGGACGCGACATCGCGCAGCGTGGAGCGATAGCTGTTCATGTCGACCGCGGCTTCCACGCCGTGCCCCATCACATCGCCCATGACCAGCAGAGTCCGTCCGAAGTGCAGGCGCACGGTCTCGAACCAGTCGCCGCCGACGATGGTGCCGGAGCCGGAGGGCAGGTAGCGGGTGGCCAGTTGCAGGTTGGGGTGCGGGCGTCCGGGTTCGGTGAGCAGGGCTTGTTGGAGCTGTACAGCGGTCCGCTGGGCCTGACCGTACAGACGGGAATGCTCGATGGCCGTGGCAGCCCGCAGAACCGCCGACTGGACGATCAGCACATCGTCCCGGTCGAACCTGCCGTGCGTCCGCGCGGCCAGCACCGCGCCCAGGACGTGGCCGTGAGCGAGAAGCGGCGCAGCCAGCACCCGGTCGTCGAGGACGGGGCGGCTGCCGTGCATCGCACGCACCGCGGCCCCGAGCGGGTCCGCCGGGCGCTGCGGCAGCAGATCCGCGCGTCCGGCCACGGCGGCGCGGTACACACCGGGCAGCGGTAGCGCGCGCAGGTCACCGCCGGCCGGCGAGAACGTCGGAGGTGACGTGAGGAGCAGGTCCACCTCGGCCGCGTCGGCAAGGCCGGGACTGAGGAAGCCCACCAGCTCCCGGCATGTGGTGTCCTCGTCGAGCGTCGTGCCGATCCGATCGGCGGACTCGGTGACGGAGACGCGGTACGGAGCGGACTCCCGCTCGACGGCCCGGGCGGGTGTGGTCTCGACGATGATGCCCATGAGTGCGACGACGTCTTTGTCGATCGTCAGACGTTGCCAGGTACAACGGGTTGCGTCGGTGACATGAGTGCGAGGGGTGCCGTCGGCGAGCACTCCGGCCAGGAGCAGCTCGGAGCCGACTCTCGGCCGGACTCGCGGGCTCACGGGACTGCCCACGAGCCCGTCGTACACCTCCCCCGCGATCCGGCAGTAGCCGCGGTCCGCGAAGAGGTAACGCGCGTGTGTGTCGAGGACGGCGAGACCCACGGAATCGGCCGCCTCCGACGAAACACCCGAGGAAGCGCCTGAGGAAGCGCCCGGGGACTCGCCGAGGGAGTCGGCACTCACACCATCGCCTCCTCCCGATCCAGCCGGTGTCCCCAGTCTCATGCGGCTCACGCGCGCCCGCATGAGACTGACGGGGTCCCGCGCTCCGGACGGCACCGGAGGCGCGTAGGCGGCCTCAGGATTCTCCGGCCTGCCCGCGAGCGCCCCCTCCCTGGAAGCGTTCCAGGTCCGAGGGGCGTACCTGGATGACCAGGAGGGCGATCACCGCGGCGATCACCGTGAAGATGGCGGCCACGGTGAAGGCGACGGAGACTCCGGCGGTCAGCACCTCGTCGCCCCACGGCGGTGGGAGCAGTCCGGTGCGCCGGAAACTCAGCCGATCCGCCGGGGTGGCCTGGGTCAGGAAGAGCGGTATCTGGTCCTTGGCCTCGTTCCGGCTGGCCGTGCCGAAGACCGTCACCAGGATGGAGAGGCCGAGCGAACCGCCCACCTGCTGGGTCGCGTTGAGCATGCCGGAGGCCGCGCCCGACTCATGCCGGGGCACACCGGAGACAGCCATCAGGGTCAGCGAGACGAAGTTCATGCCCATGCCGAGGCTGAAGATGAGCATCGGCCCCAGGATGCTGCCCAGATACGTCGAATGAATATCGGTCAGGGTCAGCCAGGACAGTCCCCCCGCGGCGAGGATCGCGCCGGTCACCATGAACGGTTTGGGGCCGAACTTCGGCAGAAGGTGGGAAGCGGTGCCCGCGCCCACCGCGATGAGTGCGCTCACCGGCAGGAAGGCGAGGCCGGCCCGGAGCGGGCTGAAGTCCAGCACGTTCTGCACGAAGAGCGTGAGGAAGAAGAACATGCCGAAGATCGCGGCGGCGAGGCTCAGCATGATTCCGTAAGTGCCTGCCCTGTTGCGGTCGGCGAACATGTGCAGTGGCGTGATCGGCTGCCTCGAGCGGCGCTCGATGAGGACGAAGCAGGTGAGCAGCACCACCGCCACAGCGAACGAGGCGAGCGTGAGCCGGTCGCGCCAGCCGTCCTGCGCGGCCCGGATGAAGCCGTACACCAGCGCGACCATGCCGAGCGTCGAGGTCAGCGCACCGGCCAGGTCGAAGTGGCCCGGATGACGCTCGGACTCCTTGATGTGGCGGGGCGTCGCCAGAACGATGAGCAGGGCGATCGGCACATTGACGAAGAACACCCAGCGCCAGTCGAGCCATTCGACGAGGACACCGCCCGCCAGCAGACCGATCGCGCCGCCGCCCGCGGAGACCGCCGCGAAAACTCCGAACGCCCGGTTGCGGGCCGGGCCTTCGGTGAAGGTGGTGGTGATCAGTGCGAGCGCGGTCGGCGACGCGATGGCGCCGCCGACGCCCTGCAGAGCGCGAGCGGCGAGGAGCTGGCCGGAGCTCTGGGAGAGGCCGCCGAGGAGAGAGGCGACCGCGAAGAGCATGACGCCGGCGAGGAAAACCCGGCGGCGGCCGAGGATGTCACCGGCGCGGCCGCCGAGGAGGAGCAGGCCGCCGAAGGTGAGCGTATAGGCGCTGACCACCCAGGAAAGGCTCGTGGTCGAGAAGTTCAGCGCGCTCTGGATGTGCGGGAGCGCGATGTTCACGATGGTGATGTCGAGTACCACCATCAACTGGCACGAGGCGATGACGAGGAGCGCGATCCCGTTGCCGCCGAGTTTCTTGTCCCGGGCGGCGGTCTGCGCGGTGGGGGTCGGCTGCGGGCTCGTCATGACGTCGTGTCCCTCTTACGAGGGTCGGTAGACGTTTGCGTCTACTCGTCGACGGTAAACCCGGGCCGGGCTCACCACCAGTCGATCAAGACGGTCCCGCGGCAGCTTCCGCGATGAAGGCGCGCAGCGCGTCCGTCAGGCGGTCCGGCTGGTCCTCGGCGATCAGCGTGCAGCTGTCCTCGATCTCCATAAGCCGTCCCTGCGGCAGCAGTTCGGCCAGCCGCCGACCGTGTTCCCGCGGCATCATGCGGTCCTCGACGGCCCACACCACCAGCGCGGGACGGTCGAACTTCCGTAGTCCTTCGGCCGCTTCGAGGAGTTCGGTCCTGCGTACGGCCGCGTTGTAGCGGCGGAAGTCCTTCCTGATGGCCTTGTCGGTGAGCAGCGGCCGCAACCAGCCGTCGGTGATCTCGTGCGGTACGGGACGCCTGGTGAGCGCGCCGAGGCCGATGGGCAGTCGGCGCAGCGGCTTCAGCGCGAGGGTCCGGGCCATCAGGGCGATGCCGCCCGGCACTTTGCAGACAAGTGAGATCATCTTGCCGGGTGCGCCCGGCGGGTAGTTGTCGAAGGCCTCGCAGGAGATGAGTACAAGACGGGCCAGCCGTTCGGGGTGCCGTCCCGCGACTGTCTGGGCGCGCCCGCAGTCGCTCTCGACGAGGGTCACCTCGCGCAGGTCCAAGCGGTCCAGGAACTCCGCGATCAGCTCATTGACGGAATCGGGGCCGAGTGGGACATCCGGGCGCATGGGGATGCGGTGCGAGCCGTAGGGCAGGGTCGGGGCGATACAGCGGTGGTCCCGTCCCAGGCCGGCGACGACCGTGCGCCAGACGGTCGCGTCGTGGACCAGACCGTGCAGCAGGACGACGACGGGGCCGGGGCCTCCCGTGTCCTCGTACACGATCGTCCCCGCGCTGAGCTCGATCTCCGGCATGACAGGTCCCCCCTCGGGTGACAACGATGTGAGGCGCGGAGGTTCCGGGCCGGCGGACTCCGGTCAGGGGAGCACGGCCATACCGTCGAGTTCGACCAGGGCCTCCTCGTCCCAGAGCCGGACGACGCCGATCACCGCCACCGCAGGGTAGTCACGGCCCGCCAACCGCCGCCAGATACTGCCCAGTTCAGCCGCATGAGCACGGTAGTCGGCGACATCCGTGGCGTAGATGGTGACCCTGGCGAGGTCCTGCGGTGCGCCGCCGGAAGCCGCGAGGGCGGTGAGCAGATTCGCCAGTGCCGTTTCGAACTGCTCGCACAGCGTCTCGCCGACAATCTTCCCGCCGGTGTCCAGCGCGGTCTGCCCGGCCAGGAACACAAGCCGCGAGCCGGTGGCGGTGACGGCGTGCGAGAAGCCGGTGGGCGGCGAGAGCTCGGCCGGATTGTGGCGGTGCAGGCTCATGCGTGCGGCTCCTTTGCGTACAGCTCCTTTGCGATGATCGTGCGCTGGACCTCGGTGGCGCCCTCGTAGATCCGGGGGGCGCGGACCTCTCGGTAGAGGTGTTCCAGCAGGTGGCCGCGCTGCAGAGCGCGGGCGCCGTGCAGCTGGACGGCGGCGTCCACGACGTACTGCGCGGTCTCGGTCGCCAGCAGTTTCGCCATCGCGGACCGCTTCGGTACATCGGCGGCCTCTTCGTCGTACGCGGCGGCCGCGGCATACACGAGAAGCCGGGCGGCCTCGGTCCGTGTCGCCATCTCGGCGACCTGGTGGGCGACGGACTGGAGCTCCTTGAGCGGACCGCCGAAGGCTGTGCGGTGAGCGGTGTGCTCGAGAGCCGCGTCCAGGGCGGCCTGGGCCATGCCGACCGCGAAAGCGCCGACGCTGGGCCGGAAGAGGTTCAGGGTGTTCATGGCGACACGGAAGCCGAGGTCGGTCTGGCCGAGGACATCGTCGCTGGTCACAGGCACATCGTCGAAGTTGAGTGCGCCGATGGGGTGCGGCGAGAGCATCTCCAGCGCGGCCCCTGTCAGTCCAGGCCGGTCCGCGGGGACGAGGAACGCGGTGACCCCACGCGCGCCGGCGCCCTCCGTCGTACGGGCGAACACGGTGTAGAAATCCGCCTCGGGGGCGTTGGAGATCCAGCGCTTCTCGCCGCTCAGCCGCCAACCTCCTTGAACCGGCACGGCTTTGAGGGCGAGTGCCGCCGCGTCCGAGCCGGCGTCCGGCTCGCTCAGCGCGAAGGCGGCAACGGCACGCCCCGCGATCACCTCGGGCAGCCAGCGCTCCCGCTGGGCGGCCGTACCCGCCTGGACCAGCGGGTAGCTGCCCAGGCCCTGCAGGGCGAGGGCGGTCTCGGCCTCCGTACAGCCGTACGCCAGTGATTCCCGCAGCAGGCACAGCTCGAGCGCGCCGGCCCCGAACAGACGCCGCAGGAGGCCGAGTTCACCGAGAGCGGCGACCAGGGGACGGTTGACGCGCCCCGGCTCCGCCTTCTCCGCGAGCGGTCGCAGCCGCTCGCCGGCCAGGGTGCGCAACTGCGCACACCAGGCGGTCTGTGCCGGATCGAGCGAAAATACGGGCATATGTGCCCTCACTTCGTGCGGCCGGGGGTCCGGGGGTGTCCCCTGTCAAAAGCACAGTATCGCGGACCGTTGACTGTCGTCACCTTCACGATACGCTCGATTCGCGACCCCACCACGAGAAGGGGGCGAACCATGGAGCTGACACCCTCGGCCCACCTCGACACCTTTCCGCGCGACCACCTCCCGCCCACCGGGCAGTGGCCGGAAATCCTCTTCGACCTGCCCGAACTGAACTATCCACAGCGGCTCAACTGCGGCTCCGAGCTGCTGGACCGTACGATCGAGCGCTTCGGCGCCGACCGGCCCGTCTTCCGTACGGGGGGCGGCGAGGTATGGACCTACGGAGAGCTGCGCGACCAGGTCGACCGGATCGCGCATGTCCTCACCTCCGGTCTTGGGGTGGTCCCCGGAAACCGCGTCCTGCTGCGGGGCCCGACGACCCCGTGGCTCGCTGCCTGCTGGCTGGCCGTGATGAAGGCGGGCGCGGTGGCGGTCACCGTTCTGGCCCAGCAGCGGGCCAGGGAACTGGCCACGGTGTGCGAGATCGCCGCGGTCAGCCACGCCCTGTGCGACATCCGGTCGGTCGACGATCTGGCGAAGGCGGAGGTACCGGGGCTGCGCATCACGGCGTACGGCGGTGACTCCCCCGACGATCTGCTGGGGCTGGCCGCCCGCGCGGCGCCGGAGCCGTACGAAGCCGTGGCGACCGCGGCCGACGATGTCGCGCTGATCGCGTTCACCTCGGGCACGACCGGCCGCCCCAAAGGGTGCATGCACTTCCACCGGGATGTGCTGGCCGTCGCGGACACCTTCTCCGCGCGCGTGCTGCGGCCCGAGCCCGACGATGTCTTCGCGGGCAGTCCTCCCCTGGGCTTCACGTTCGGGCTCGGCGGCTTGTTGATCTTCCCGATGCGGGCGGGGGCCTCGGCGCTGCTGCTCGAACAGGCAGGCCCCAGGCAGCTGTTGACCGCGATCGCCGCGCACCGGGTGTCGGTCCTGTTCACCGCGCCGACCGCGTACCGCGTGATGCTGGACGAGCTCGAGGCGCACGACACCGGTTCGCTGCGGCGCTGTGTGTCCGCAGGTGAGAATCTGCCCGCCGCCACCTGGCGTGCCTGGCAGGAGCGGACCGGGCTGCGCATCATCAATGGCATCGGCGCGACCGAGCTGCTGCACATCTTCATCTCGGCGGCGGACGGGTCGATCAGACCGGGGACCACCGGGGTACCGGTTCCGGGGTGGCACGCGCGCGTGGTGGACGCCGCGGGCCTGCCGGTCCCGGACGGCGAGCCGGGGCTGCTGGCCGTCCGCGGCCCGGTGGGCTGCCGATATCTGGCCGATCCCCGCCAGGAGGAGTATGTGCATGACGGCTGGAACGTCACCGGCGACACATACGTGCGTGAGCCGGACGGCTACTTCCGCTATGTGGCACGCGCCGACGACATGATCATTTCGGCCGGCTACAACATCGCGGGACCGGAGGTGGAGGACGCCCTGCTGCACCACCCGGATGTGGCGGAGGCCGCGGTGATCGGCCGATCCGATGCGCTGCGGGGCCAGATCGTGGTGGCGTACGTCGTGCTGCGCGACGGGGTCCCGGCCGGCGACGACACCACCGCCGCGCTCACCGACTCCGTGAAACGGCGGCTGACACCGTACAAATGTCCGCGCGAGATCGTCTTCCTCGACGCGCTTCCCCGCACCCCGACCGGCAAGCTGCAGCGCTTCCGGCTGCGGGCTCTAGAGTGATCACGTGGCCGAGCAGCACACCCCCCGCTCCCTGATCGTCACCCTGTACGGCGCGTACGGACGCGAACGGCCGGGGCCTCTTCCCGTGGCCGAACTCATCCGTCTGCTGGCGGTACTCGCCGTCGACGCCCCGTCCGTGCGTTCCTCGGTCTCCCGGCTCAAACGCCGCGGCCTGCTGATCCCCGAGCGAACCGCGGACGGGGCCGCCGGTTACGCGCTGTCGGCGGATGCCCGCCAGCTGCTCGACGACGGGGACCGGCGTATCTACACCCGGCACTCCCCCTCGCTGTCCGACGGCTGGGTGCTCGCCGTCTTCTCGGTGCCGGAGGCCGAGCGCCACAAGCGCCATCTGCTGCGTTCGCGGCTGGCCCGGCTCGGCTTCGGGTCGGCGGCGCCCGGTGTCTGGATCGCGCCGGCGCGGCTGTACGAGGAGACCCGGCACACACTGCGGCGGCTCCAGCTCGACCCGTATGTCGATCTGTTCCGCGGCGAGCACCTCGGCTTCGCGCCCACGGCTGAAGCGGTGGCGCGCTGGTGGGACCTGGCGGCGATCGCCAAGCAGCACGAGGAGTTCCTGGATCTGCACGGGCCGGTGCTGCGGGCGTGGGAGGCGCGTGAGGAGGTGCCCGCGCAGGACGCGTACCGGGACTATCTGTCGGCGCTGGACTCCTGGCGGCGGCTGCCGTACGTGGATCCGGGCCTGCCGGTCGAGCTGCTGCCGCAGGGCTGGCCGGGCGCACGGTCGGCGGAGGTCTTCGCCCGGCTGCACGCGCTGCTGCGGGACGCGGGCGCGGCGTTCGTACAACCGTGACCCCGGGTGGCGGAGGGGCCGGGCGGATGTGCCGCCACGACCGCCTCAGCGCAGGGTGAGCCTCGGCTTCGGTGCGTCCGTACGGCCGGCGGGGGGCTTGCGGCTGCCCGCCCGGTACGGAAGCGGCCAGGGTGCGCCCTGGCCCGCGTAGTTTTGGTCGGCCGCCGCGTGCAGCGTCCAGTGGGGGTCGTAGAGATGCGGCCTGGCCAGGGCGCAGAGGTCGGCACGGCCCGCCAGCAGGAGCGAGTTGACATCGTCCCAGGAGGAGATCGCGCCGACGGCGACGACGGGGATGCCGAGGCTGTTGCGGATCAGGTCGGCGTACGGAGTCTGGTACGAGCGGCCGTACTCGGGCTGCTCATCGGGGACGACCTGCCCGGTGGAGACGTCGATCGCGTCGGCGCCGTGGGCGGCGAAGGCGCGGGCGATCCCGACCGCGTCCTCGGCGGTGGTGCCGCCCTGTGCCCAGTCGGTGGCGGAGATTCGGACGGTCATGGGCCGGTCGTCGGGCCAGCTGCCACGCACCGTGTCGAAGACTTCGAGGGGGAAGCGGAGGCGGTTCTCGAGGGAGCCTCCGTAGGAGTCGGTGCGCCGGTTGGTGAGCGGGGAGAGGAAGCCGGAGAGCAAGTAGCCGTGGGCGCAGTGGAGTTCGAGGAGGTCGAAGCCGCTGCGGGCGGCGCGGCGGGTCGCCGCGGCGAACTGCTCGCGGATGTCGTTCAGTCCGGTGCGGTCCAGGGCGTGCGGGACCTGGTTGACTCCGGCCCGGTACGGGAGCGCCGAAGCGGCGGAGAGCGGCCAGTTGCCCTGGTCGAGCGGCTGGTCGATGCCTTCCCACATGAGCTTGGTGGAGCCCTTGCGGCCGGAATGGCCGAGCTGGACACCGATCGCCGTGCCCGGTGAGTGGTGGTGCACGAAGTCGGTGACACGGCGCCAGGCTGCGCCCTGTTCGTCGCTGTAGAGGCCGGTGCAGCCGGGGGTGATCCTGCCCTCGGCGCTGACACAGACCATCTCGGTCATCACGAGGCCCGCTCCGCCGAGGGCGCGTGCGCCGAGGTGGACGAGATGGAAATCGCCGGGGATGCCGTCGGCGGCGCTGTACATGTCCATCGGCGAGACCACCACGCGGTTGCGCAGGGTCAGTCCGCGCAGCCGGAGCGGCGTGAACATCGGGGGTGTGCCGGGCGGGCAGCCGAAGTCGCGCTCGACGGAGTCGGTGAAGGCCGCGTCGCGCATCCGCAGATTGTCGTGGGTGACCCGGCGGCTGCGGGTGAGCAGGTTGAAGGCGAACTGCCGGGGCGGCTGCTCGAGGTAGGTGGCGAGCTCCTCGAACCAGCGGAGGCTGGCGGCGGCCGCGCGCTGGGTGGACTCGACGACCGGACGGCGCTCGGTCTCGTACGCGGAGAGTGCCTGGCCGAGGGTCGGCTGTTCCTCGATGCAGGCGGCGAGTGCGAGCGCGTCCTCGACGGCGAGCTTGGTACCGGAGCCGATGGAGAAGTGGGCGGTGTGGGCGGCGTCGCCGAGCAGCACCGTATTGCCGTGGGACCAGCGGTCGTTGACGACGGTACGGAAGGCGATCCAGGCGGAGTTGTTGCCGCGGAGGGGGCGGCCGCCGAGGGCGTCGGCGAAGATCTTGGCGCACTGGTCGGTGGACTGCTCCTCGTCGCAGGCGTCGAGGCCGGCCGCCCGCCAGACCTCCTCGCGCATCTCGATGATGACGGTGCTGGTGCCGAGTCGGCTCTGCGGCCCGGAGTGCTTCGTCGAGGGGTGGTCATCGGGAGACGGGCGGGCGAAGGGGTAGCCATGGAGCTGCATCACCCCGTGCTCGGTCTCGGCGATCTCGAAGCGGAAGGCATCGAAGGCGAAGTCGGCGGCTAGCCAGATATAGCGGCACCGGTGGGAGGTGATGCGCGGCGCGAAGACGTCGGCGTGCGCCTCGCGGGTGAGGCTGTGCACGCCGTCGGCGGCGATGACGAGGTCGTACGCCTCGGCGAGCTCGGCGGCGGGCGGTGCGGGGGTGCGGAAAAGGAGCCGTACGCCGAGATCGGCGCAGCGCCGGTGCAGGATCTCCAGCAGCCTGCGCCGGCCGAGCGCGGCGAAGCCGTGTCCGCCGGAGGTGAGGGTCCGGCGGCGGTGGACGATGTCGATGTCGTCCCAGCGTACGAACTCGTCCTGGAGCGCGCGGTAGACGACGGGGTCGGCGTGCTCGATCCCGCCGAGGGTCTCGTCGGAGAGGACGACACCGAATCCGAAGGTGTCCTCGGGGCCGTTCCGCTCCCAGACGGTGATCTCCCGCGCGGGATCGAGCCGCTTGAGCAGAACGGCGGCGTACAGCCCTCCGGGCCCGCCACCTATCACGGCGACACGCAGGGCACGGCCGGACCGCGCCGGCTCGCGGACCCGGACCTCCTGCTCGGCCGGTGAGAGGGAGGTCCGGGTCGATTCGGGCGGCGCGGCAGGGAGCGGGCTCGCCTGGGCGCCTTCGGCCGGGCGGGGCATCGTCAGCGCCCCTGCCACTTCGGCGCGCGCTTCTCCGTGAATGCCGCGTGGAACTCCGCGTAGTCCTCGCCGTTCATCAGCAGTGCCTGCGTCGCCGCGTCCAGCTCGACCGCCGCCGCCAGCGGCATGTCGAGCTCGGCGGTGAGCAGTGCCTTGGTCTGGGCGTACGCCAGCGCCGGGCCCTGTGCCAAGCGGCGGGCCAGCTCGGCCGCCCGGGTGTCCGCGTCGCCCTCGTCCGCCAACTCGCTGATCAGGCCGATCCGTTCGGCCTCCGGTGCGCGGACAGGTTCGCCGAGCATCAACAGCCGGGTGGCGTGTCCCAGTCCGACGACCCGAGGCAGCAGATACGCCGCGCCCATGTCGCCGCCCGAGAGCCCCACCTTGGTGAAGAGGAACGCGAACCGGGCCGAGGGGTCGGCGATACGGAAGTCCGCGGCCAGCGCCAGCACCGCGCCGGCGCCCGCCGCGACGCCGTGTACCGCGGCGATCACCGGGAAAGGGCATTCCCGCAGCGCCCGTACGACCTGACCGGTCATCCGGTTGAAGTCGAGCAGCTGCGCGGTGTCCATGGCGAGCGTGGCGCCGATGATCTCGTCGACATCGCCGCCGGAGCAGAACCCGCGCCCCTGCCCGCCCAGCACGAGCGCCCGTACCGACCGCTCACGCGCCAGTTCCGCGAGCAGATCGCGCAGGTCGGCGTAGGCGCCGAAGGTGAGTGCGTTGAGCTTCTCGGGGCGGGCGAGGGTGACGGTCGCGACCCCGTCCTCCTGGGTGAGCCGGAGATGGCGCCACCGCTCGGTACGCGGCGCGGAGCCGGAAAAGGGGCTCATGGAATGTGGCCTCCTTCAGCGGGCGGTCTGCTGCCTGCCCGCCTCTTGAAGCTATCACTCATACGTGACTTCCGTCACGAGTACGCGATACGTCAGGGCACCGACTCGGCGAGAGCGCGGTAGCGGGTGTGGCATATGTCCCACCCGTAGCGGGCCGCAGCCCCTTGTCCAGCCCGTTCCGGTTCGTATGGTTGCAACCAGGACGTCGCACCTCGAATGGACCCGCCCAAGTTGCTCGAAGCCTCCAGCTCCGCCTCGTGGCGCATCGCGCTGCCGCACACCGCCGCCGCCGTGCCCATCGCCCGCGCCCTGATCCGTACGGCGCTGGCGGACATCGAGGCGCCCGCGGACAGCGACACGGCCGAGCTGCTCACGGCCGAGCTGGTTGCCAACGCGGTGAAGCACACCCCCGGAGACTCGCCGATAGAGCTGGTGGTGGAGTTGCTGGAGACGGAATGCCAGGTGGAGGTCCATGACGGCGACCCGGCCCCGCCCGGCGATCTCGCCCGCCCCGGCCCCGAGCCCGATCCCTGGCAGGAGCACGGCCGCGGACTGCTGCTGATCCGAGCGCTGAGCTCGGCCTACGGCCACCGCCCCACCGCCGCGGGCAAGGCGGTCTGGTTCACGCTTCCGGCACGGAACCGACCGGCTCCGCGATAGCCGGCGGCCGCGAGCCGACGGGCCCCGGACCGGCCTGCCCGCAACCGGCCCGCGACACCGCCCGCATGACTATCCGGCGTCCCCGAGGGTGGCGACCATGATCGCCTTGATCGTGTGCATACGGTTCTCCGCCTCGTCGAAGACGACCGAGTGGTCCGATTCGAAGACCTCGTCCGTGACTTCCAGCTCGGTCAGCCCATGCCTCTCATGGATCTCCCGGCCGACCTTTGTCCCCAGGTCGTGGAAGGCGGGCAGGCAGTGCAGGAACTTCACCCCCGCGTTGCCCGTGGCGCGCAGGACATCCATGGTCACGGCATAAGGACCGAGCGCCTCGATGCGCTCGTCCCAGATCTCCTTGGGCTCGCCCATCGAGACCCAGACATCGGTGGCGACGAAGTCCGCCCCCTGGACGCCCTCGGCGATGTCCTCGGTGAGGGTGATCCGCGCGCCACTGGCCTCGGCAGCCTCGCGGGCCCGGGCGACGATCTCCTTCGCCGGCCAGTACGCCTTCGGCGCGACGATCCGTACGTCCATGCCCAGCAGCGCGCCGGTGACCAGGTAGGAGTTGCCCATATTGAAGCGGGCGTCGCCGAGGTAGGCGAAGGCGATCCGCTCGAGCGGCTTGTCGCTGTGCTCGGTCATGGTGAGCACATCGGCGAGCATCTGGGTGGGGTGCCAGTCGTCGGTGAGTCCGTTGTAGACCGGGACACCGGCGAACGCGGCGAGCTCCTCGACCGTGGCCTGCCCATCACCGCGGAATTCAATGGCATCGAACATCCGGCCGAGCACCCGCGCGGTGTCCTTGGCGGACTCCTTGCTGCCGATGTGCGAACCGGCCGGGTCGATGTATGTCGTCGACGCGCCCTGGTCCGCGGCGGCGACCTCGAAGGAGCAGCGCGTACGGGTCGACGACTTCTCGAAGATCAGCGCGATGTTCTTGCCGCGCAGCCGCTGGACCTCGGTGCCCGCTCGCTTGGCCGCCTTGAGTTCCGCGGCCAGGCCGATCAGGCCGCGGAACTCGTCGGCGGTGAAGTCCAGCTCCTTGAGGAAGTGGCGGCCTTCGAGGTGTATAGCCATGGTGGCTGCTCCTGGGTCGCGAATGTGATGACGTGACCTTGGAAGTATATACGAAAGCCTGCATTGCTATACGGCATCGCGTTCGACGGGACAGCTCATACAGCGAGGTCCGCCTCTGCCCCGGCCCAGTTCACTGCCGGGGATCTCGATCACTTCGATGCCCTGCTTGCGCAGGTGGGTGTTGGTGGTGACATTGCGCTCGTACGCGACGACGACGCCCGGCTCGACGGCGAGGACGTTGCAGCCGTCGTCCCACTGCTCGCGCTCCGCCGAGTGGACGTCCTGGGTCGGCGTGAGGACCCTGATCTCCTTGAACCCCAGCGCGGCCGCGATCGCGCTGTGCATCTGCTCGGGCGGATGATCGCTGACCCTCAGCCCCTGAGCGCCTTCGGCCGGTTCGATGGTGTACGAACGGAGCATGCCGAGCCCCGCGTACTGGGTGAAGGTGTCGCGGTCGACCATCGTCATCACGGTGTCGAGGTGCATCAGAGCCCGTCGCTTGGGCATGTCGAGCGCCACGATGGTCCGGGCCGAACCGGCCGCGAACAGCCCGCGGGCCAGCATCTCCACGGCCTGCGGAGTGGTCCGCTCACTCATCCCGATCAGTACCGCGCCGTTGCCGATGACCAGGACGTCGCCCCCCTCGATGGTGGAGGGGTAGTCGTCCTGCCCCTCCGACCAGTGGTGGAACTCTCCCGCGCGCGGACCGGTGAAGAGCGGGTGGTGCTTGTAGATCGCCTCGAAGTGGACCGTCTCACGCTGCCTGGCCGGCCAGCGCATGGCATTGATGGAGACGCCGTCGTAGATCCAGGCGGAGGTGTCGCGGGTGAAGAGATGGTTCGGCAGGGGCCGGAGGAGAAAGTCGTCGAGATCCATCACATGGAAGCGGACGGACGTGGGCTCGGGATGACCGGCGAGGAACTCCCTCTTGGTCATCCCGCCGACCAGCGCCTCGACCAGGTCGGCCGTGGGCAGCTCGTCGAAAGCGGCTCTGAGGTGGCTGGTGGCGAGCGGACCGTACTCCTTCTCGGCGAAGACCCGGTCCAGCACAAGCTTTCTGGCCTCCGGGATCTCCATCGACTCGCGGAGCAGATCGCCGAAGAGGTGCACCTCCACCCCGCGGTCGCGCAGCACGTCCGCGAACCCGTCGTGCTCCTGCCGGGCACGGCGCACCCACAGCACATCGTCGAAGAGGAGGGCGTCCTTGTTACTGGGTGTGAGGCGCTTCAGCTCCAGGTCTGGTCGGTGCAGTATGACCTGGCGCAGCAGCCCGGTCTCGGAGTCGACGTGGAATCCCATGTCCCCATCCTCACCGCGCGGAGCACCGTTCACCCGGCGAACGGCTCACCTTCCCAACTCATTGTGCTGTCCCCCGCCTACATGACGCTCATCAGCATCACGATCAGAACCACAGCGACCACGAGCACGGCGGCGAGAACGACGACGACCAGCCGGCCGTCCTGTGCCGAAGGACGGTCAGGATCGCTCGCTGCGGGGGGCGAGGGCGGCGGCTGATCCGGGAGACTCCGCGGCGTCGCCCGTACATCGTGGGCGGAGCCGACTACGACGCTCGGCTCGTACCCTCCGTGCGCCGCCCTGAGCAGTGCCAGCCACGTGGCTTCCGGCAGTCCGGGACGCTCGGCCGTCACGATCTGCCGGACCGCGGCGCGGCCTGCCCGGTCGGAGCCGGTACTCAGCCGGGGCAGCAGTTCGGTCAAGCGGGTCTTCGGCCGTGGGTCGTCCAGCAGCGGCCGTACCACCCAGCGGTAGAGGGATGCGGCGTTGGCGGCCCGGATCTCGTCGCCGGGGCCGTCGCCACCGCCGCCCGGACCTGGCTGGCCGGTCAGGAAGAGATCGAGGTCGAGGACGGTGTCGCGCAGCCCCCGACGTAGCCGGTGGTGCCAGTACGGCCACCTCTCGGCGATCTCCGCCATCAGGAGTGTCACCGCCTCGTAGGGGATTCCGGCCCGCAGCGCGCGAATCAAGTCCCCGTCCACGGCGCCCCTCACCAGCTCCCTGGCATCGCCCGGCCCGGTGTAGCGCTCGGGAAAGACGGAGAGCACGGTCAGCAGGTACTGGTAGTCGACCGTCGGTCGCCGACCGCGCCGACGCAGCCGGGGCAGCCGGCGCCGACTCGCCTGCGGAGCCTTCCACTCCGCCACGACGATCCGGACCTCGGACTCGGCCGGGCGCGAGGCCGCGGGCGGGACGGCGTGCGAGACGGGATACGGCGGCTGAGCCGGGAGCGGCTGGTGCGTCGCGAGCGGCTGCTGCGGGTGCGGCTGGTGCTGCATGGGTGCCTGGTGCTGGTGCTGCGCGTGCGGCTGGTCGTGTTGCTGCGCGTGCGGCTGGTGCTGCGTGGGCGCTTGGTGCTGGTGCTGGGGCTGCGTGTGTGGCTCCCGCCCGTCATACGGCTCCCGGGACGACGGCATCGACGACTCCCGCCCGTCGTAGGGCTCACGCGCCGACGACTCCCGGCCGGGCTCTTCCTCCCATGGAGGCGGACGGTGTTCCTCCGCCCGGCGGCCGCCGTGCCCGCGTCCGGCGCCGTCCAGCGCCGACAGCGCACGTTCCACCGTGTCCAGCAGCGTCCGCCCGCCCGCGCCGTTCCCCGCCCGCTGCGTCGCGACCGTCCGCAGCGCCCTGTCCACCTCGAACTCCCGCCCGTCCCCCTGCGCCACCCCGCGAAGATGGTGGCGGACCAGCTGAGCCGCGAGTTCCTCCGCGCGGTCCCGGCACCGCTCCCGCGGATCCGTACGCAGCCGCTGGGTGTCCTGAGCCGCCGAGCCCGGCCAGCTGCGTACGAAAACGAAGCGCAGCGCCGCCGTTTCGGCCGTGTCGTGCGTCGCGAACGTCCAGCCTCTCGGGACGAGTCCGCTGAAGATGCCGGCCATGCCCCAGAGCACCCGGCAGGCGCTGTCGCCGCCCTGACGGTCCAGCAGGGTGAAGCGCTGACGAGGATGGCGCAGGAACTCCGCGGCCGCGCCCGTCAGTTCCTCCTCCACTCCGGCCAGGGTCGCCGCCAGCCGGCCCTGCCCCTCGAGGGCCGAGGGCAGCAGCGCCGCCTGACGCACCTGGTCCAGAGCACCCCGTACCTCGCCCAGCGCCAGTTCGCTGCCCTCCCAGGACCAGTCGTGCAGCCCCAGGCAGGTGTCGGGATCGAGTACTTGGGACGATCCGAGCAGCGCATGGCAGACCGTACTCGTACTCCCGCCCGCGTCGCGCCAGGGCGTGCGGTGCAGCAGCAGGGCGCTGCCGTCGCGCTCCAGCCGCACGAGCGCGGGCACCGTGTCCTCGCCGGTCGCCCGGAGCAGCGCGGCCGCGCTGCGGAAGACACCGTCGGCCTGCTCCGGGCCGCAGGACCAGGCCACCGGACCGAAGCCGGTGGTACCCGACGCGTTGTCGGCGTCCCAGCGGAAGACGATCTGCTCCACCCACTCCTCTTGCCGGACCATCAGGCGCCCACCTCTCTCGGCTCCGCTCCCGGCAGGAGCCCGCACATGGCGAAGATCGACAGCAGAGGCGCCAGCACCCGGCGGGGTCTGACACCGTGTGGAAACTCGTCGCCCCTCGCCTGGCCGCCGGTCGCCGCGACGAAGTGCAGGGTGCAGCGGGCACAGTCGTCGAAGGGCTTCAGCCAGGCGGAGCTGGCGTGGTGCGACACGAACGCGTAGGCGTCACGGCTCTCCGCGCGCACGGCATCCGCGTCGAACCGCTCCGGCAGTGCGCGGCCCAGCCAGCGGTCCACGGAGGGGGCGAAGCGCACCAGGTCGCTCTTGTTCACCGCGACCGCCGCCGGCGCGTCGATGTACGGCCCGCGCCGCGGTATCCGGTTGAGGACGGTGGTGAACGCCTCGTCGCCCAGATCACGCCGGCGCAGCTTGTTCCGCTCGCGCACCGGGTCGAGGAACGGCAACCGCAGCGCGCGCAGCGGATCGAGTACGAAGATGAAGGCGCCGACGCCCATCAGAAACCCGGTCACCTCTCCCTCCTGCGCCAGGTCCTCGCCCGCCAGGTCGAAGAAGACAACCGGCCGGGTCGGCCCGCGCCCGGAGACCAGGAGACCGTCGGCGAAGCGCGCGAAGGTCTGCTGGCCGGTGCTGGCCAGCTGCTTTCCCTGGTGCAGTCCCTGCACCCGCTCCCGCAGGAACGTACGGTGCGAAGCCGGGTTGAGCGGCAGGCACTTGAGACCGTACGGCTCGAGCCCGCCCTGTTCGATCTCACCGAGCATCGCGGCCAGCAGATGCGTCTTGCCCACGGCCGAGCTGCCCACCAGGGCGATGGAGAGAGGCTCACCGTTGGTGAGATACGGGACGGGCAGTTCGTGCGACCTGTCTCCGTCGGCGTGCGGGCAGCGGTGGAACGCCTGGCGCAGCGCGTCCTGCCGGTGTGCGGGGCGGTGCTCGGTACTGAGGTCGAGCGGTATGCGGTCGCCTTTGGGGGAGATCGTGAGCAGCATGCTCTCGTCGAAGGTGACCGGGAGCAGACAGTGCGGGCACAGCCGGGGGCGTGGGGACGCCGGCGGCTCGTGCACGGGCTCCGCGACGGGCCGGGGGCCGGCCCCGTTCGCGGGAGGTACGGCTCCCAGCAAGGAGCGCAGCGAGCGGCGAGCGGGCCCCGGCGTCTGTACGGCCGCCTCTTCCACCGGCCGGTCGAGACCCAGTTCTCTTCTCTTTCGGGCGAGTTGGGCGTCGAAGTCGGCACGTGCCCGGCCGAGCGGATCCGTGACACCGGGTGCCGAGACCAGCGGGTCGGTGACATTGAGCAGCCGCATCAGTTCCGTCGGCGTGGGCCGCTCGACCGCCAGCGGAGCGAACACACCGCCGTGGTCGAGCGCGGCCAGCCGACGAAAGTCCGCGAGATCGGCGGGCGGGCCCGTGCCCCGGTCCGCCCGTCCGGAGAGCAGGAAGTACATCAGCTGGGCGACGGCCCACAGATCGTCCCTGGCGTCGGCGCCTCCCATACCCTCGCGCTGTTCGGGCGACGCCCACGGCGCCGCGCCGAACGCGCCCCTGGGCTCCCCGGTGCGCAGCGCGCCGTACGGCTCGGCGAGCCGCACATGGGTGCCGTCCCAGCTGACGGTCTCCGGCGCGATGGCCCGGTGCACGAGCCCCACGTCCTCCAGCAGCCTGACGGCCAGGGTGAGTTGGGCGAGCACTTGGTGCTGCTCGTCCACGGTCAGGGCGCCGCGTCGGGTACTGATCGGCTCACCGCCGTGGATCCGGTAGAGGATGAAGGGCTCGGGGGCCTCCAGATCGAAGCCGATCATCCGTGTGAACACCTCGCCGTACCGCTCGGAGCCGTACCTCCGCTCCAGGGCGACGGCCGCGGCCACTTCCCGCTCCAGTGCGGCGTACGCCTGCGGATCCGCCTGGCCGGAGAGCGGAAGCCGGTACTGGTGCACCGGCCAGCCCGCGCCGAGTGTCACCTCGCGTGCGACCAGCGACGGCCGGCCGGGCAGCCGCCGGTCCGCGCCGAACCGGGCCGCGAACCCGACGGGATCCTCCTTGTGGGTGAGGAATTCCAGCACCCCCGACGCCTCCGCGGATGCGGAGTACGCGCCACCTCCCGGTCCCGTCACGGCGTACCGCCCTCCTCTCCCCTGACGGTACGGACGGTCTCCGCACGCAGCGGTACGAGCCGCAGCACACCGGCGTGCCGGCCGGTCGCCGTCCACACCACGTCCTCGGCCGCGCCGCGCCAGCTGTCGTGGTTCTCGTCCTGCTCCGCGCCGCGGCGCATCGCCTCCGGCACGAACCGCACCTGCCGTACCGCCACCGGATCCTTGGACAGCATCCGCCGGTGCTCGGCGCCGCACAGCGGCACGGCCTGCTCACCCGCGCTGCCCGGTCCCAGGAGCCAGGCCACCCGGTCCGCGGAGACGCCGAGCAACTGGACCGCGCCCGGGCGCCGTTCGGGGTGCGGGGCAAAAGGCGGCGGCGAGGCCGCTCCGTCGCGCTGCAGCCGTGCGTGCACCTCGTCGAGCAGCTCGCCCATCGGCCGGTCCAGCGGCATCCGGCCCGCGCTCGACGGGTCCCGCTCGACCGCTCCCCAACAGGGCGTGACAATGCGGGTCACTCCCTCCATGAGATCCGAGACGAGCGTGTCGACCAGCGCGGGGCCGCCGTCGCCGCGCTCCCGCTCCAGCCAGGCCGGATCGGTGACCGGCTCGAACCGGATGCCGCCGTCGTCCGGTTGCTCCTCGTCGTCCGGTTGCTCTTCGTCGGCCGGAGGCTCTGCCGTCCCATCCGTTCGAGTGCGCTCGAAGGAACCGACGGGGTCCACAGGGTCTGCGAAGCGGCCGGCCGGATCCGGTGCGCCCATGAGGTCGGCCGCCGGTGCGGCGTCGAGCCAGCCGTCACCGGCGGCGCTGTCGCCCCAGCTGTCCCAGCTCCAGGACTCGGCCACCGGCTCCGGTTCGGCCGAAGCAGCCGGTCCCGGTCCCGGACCAGGACCATGACCGGGCCGAAGCCCGGGACCGGGCGCCGGCGCTTCCTCGCGGCGGGTTCCGGAGGGCCGCGAGCCACCCGGGGTGTGCCGCTCCGCCGTGTCGGCGAGGCCCCGCAGCAGCAGGGAGACAGCTCTGGCGCCGTCCGAGCAGTGGTAGCGGGCATCCGCGAACAGCCAGTCGTGGACGGCCGTTTCGATCAGCAGCTGATCGACGTCCCGCACCAGCTGGGCGGCGAACTCCGCGTCCATCCGGCTCCACCAGGCGTCGACGGCCGCGCTCCAGTGGCGCAGCGCCAACAGCACCAGCATCACGAACGAGAGCACCAGTACGGCCGCACCGGCCCACGAGGGAAGCCCGAGGAACTGCCCGGTTCCCGCACCGGCCACGCCACCCGCCAGCCCGCCGAACAGACGGGGCGCCGCCCCCGTGTTCCCCCCGCCGTCGAGCCTGCCGTCGGGTGAACGGCTGGGCCTGCGGCGCAGCATGAGTACGGCGAGTGCGGCCCCGATCAGCCCGGTGGCCGGACCCAGCACCCAGCCGGGTCCCGGCCACAGGCCGGCGGCGAACGCCAGCAGAAACGCCACGACGGCCGCGATGCGCCCGGAGCCGCCCGCGGTGAAGGGTACGGGCGAGGTCAGATGTCTCAGATAGTCCCGGTCGCAGATCTCGTCGAGCCGCGCGAGCCTGGCGGCGCTGCCGGCCGGAGCGGACCGGTCCGACAGTGCCGCGAGCCGCGCGGCGACCGAACGCAGCGGAAGCCGCTCGGCGATCAGGCGCTCCGTGAAGCCGCGCAGTCCGGGTCCGACACTGCTGCGGGACACTTCGGGGATCTCCGGCAGGTCGATTCCGCGCTCCACCAGCCGGCTGCGCTGTTCCGGAGCCAGCCGCACTCCGCCACCGTCCGAGAGTGCCCCGGCGATGGTTTCCTGGTAGCCGGCCAGCGCCGTCGAGAGGCGTTCGAGGCGGCCCGGCAGATCGGCTTCCCCGGCCGTCGTGAACAGCCCGGCCCAGCTTCGTACGTGCTCATAGCCCTCCACCGCGTCGCGCAGTGCGGCCCCGCACTCCCGGTGCCGCGCCTCGGCCCGGCCGCCGGGCAGCAGCCAGGCGCGGCCCTCCAGGTTCCGCGGTACGGAGTCGCCGAGCAGCAGCGCCAGTTCGACGGGGAGAGTGTCGCCCAGGGCGGGGGCGGGGACTTCCTGGCCCACCAGGCTCTCCAGCGCCTGCCGCCAGGACCTGGTCCTGGCGTCATCCGTCAGATCGTGTTCCAGGATGCGTACGGCCGGCACCGCGACGCCGTGGACGACATCCCCGAGCGCCCGCAGAACGGCGTCGAACACCGCCGGGACGACGAGGAGTTCGACGAGGGGACGCAGGGCTTCGTCGGCTCCGTGCGTTCCGGGACTCCGGCCGTTGCTTCTGGCGCCGGTCCCGCCGGACACGTCGAGGAGCCACAGCACACCGGCGGCCGGCGGCCGCAGGGTGAGCGGCCGCCGCAGGGTCCGCTCCTCTCCCGGACCGACGGCCAGGCAGATCACCTGGGCCGGTCCGTAGGAGTAGAGCTCTTCGTAGAGGAGTTGATGGGTGATGAGACCGGGCGCGTCGTCGATGACGAGGAAGCGCCGCTCCTCGCCGGCCTGCGGCTCGTCCAGGGCCTCGGCCACGGCGCCGTGCAACCCGTCCTGCCCCGCGGTCGCCGGGGCCGAGGACCTCAGGTCGAGGCAGACCGCGTGGGCGGGAATGCGGTGTTCAGGTGTCACGGTCGGCTTCACTCCTCACCGCCCTCCAGGTCCCAGGGGTATGTCACCGAAGACGCCGCCGGGTCACGCTCCGACCTGTCGCGCTCCGGCCTCCTGTGCTCCGGCGCCTCACGTTCTGAGCTCCCGCGTTCCGGGCTCTCGCTTCCCGATCTCTCGCGTTCCGGGGTCTCCCACTCCCGCTTCTCGAAATGCGGCCTCTCACGCTCCCGCCGCTCCGGTGCCGGTGACCCCGCGGTGCGCCCGCCGTTGGACCACCCGTCCGGCTCCGGTCCGGCCTCCCGCGCATAGCGCTGGTCCAGTGCCCGCAGCGAGGGCCTGGTGGGCCGGGACGCACCCGGGAAGCGCATCTCCAGGGCTCCCTTGAGGGTCTGCTCCCAGAAGTGCCGCAGGGGCACGAGCCATTCCTCGTCCTCGTCGCCGTACCGCCCGGAGAGCTCGTCCAGAAGCGCGATCTGCTGGGGAGCCACCTCGTGAACGATCGTTGTGAAGAGCGTCGACGCGGGTACGGGGGTGGTGGCGAGCCCGGTCGGCTGGGTACGCATCAGCCGGTCGCAGAAGTCCTCGATGATCTGCCCCTCGTCCAGCAGCGCCCACCGCTCGTACGCCGCCAGCAGCCCGGCCCAGCTGGAGACGGAGCCGTCGAAGGCCTCCAGCCGCAGGGTCATGGTGGCCGAGTCGCCCTCCTGGAGCCGGATCCGTATCAACTCGGGCGATGTGGCCGGACCCTCGATATCGACGCGTCCGTTCCACATCGCGCAGAGGATCCGGTGCAGAATCCGCTGCCGGTCGTCCTCCGTGCTGGCCAGCCAGTCGTCCCGGTGGCCCAGCCGCTGCCGCCAGTGCAGGAAGTCGTCCACTCCCGCCGCGTCCCGCGCCTCCGACCAGAGCCTGAGCACATGCCGCACCTCGGAGACATCGGTGAGGCTCATCCCGCTGCGGAACAGCACCACCGTGATGGACTCCGTGTCCACGGCCCGGTACTCCTGGGTCGCCTGGGGGTCGCGCGGCAGATTCAGCTCCTGCTTCAGGAACTGTTCGGCACGCCCGTCCGCCTCGCTTGCCGGGTGCACGATGAGGACCTTCAGCGGACCGCTGCCGTCCGGGGTGAAGCCGACCGGCAGCAGCCCCGCCAGTTGCGAGCGGAACTGCTCCAGCCAGCGGCTGTCCACGGTGGCCTCGGCGTCCTCGTCGCCGGCCGCGGCCCGCAGCAGTACTCCCATCGAGGGCAGCAGGGGACGGTCGTTGAGCACACTCGCCTCTCCGAAGAGCCCCTTCACCCGCTGTTCGACGACCTGCTTGATCTCCTTGACGGCGGCCCGCGGAGAGCGGCGTACGGCCTCCAGCGCACGCTGCCAGTCCTCCGGCTGGATCAGTCTCGCCAGCAGCCCGGCGGGATCCGTGTTCTCCGGCAGTCCCTCGTGCTGAACGAGGCGGTCGAAGACATCGTCGTAGAAGGCCCTGAGGTTGTTCTGCGGAGGCAGCAGATACGAGACTCCCGTGCGGTCGTCGCGGTAGAGCTCCTTGCGGCGTTCCAGGAACAGCTTGCGCTCGTCCTCCTCGTGCGCGCGCAGCGCCCTGGCGAGTTCGCCGATCTCCTTGATGGCGCGGGCCATCGGTGGCCGCCACCGGGATTCCTGTTCCTTCCAGCCACGGTGCCACAGCCGGTTGGCCCGCCAGCGGTACCAGTCGTCCTGCTCGACGATGGCCTCCTGGACGTCCGGGTCCCCCCAGCGCGCCGGGACGAGCCCGCCCACTCCCCCTCTGATCCGCGGGATCTGCGGGGCGGAGGGCTGAACGCCGTCCGGCCGCTCCGGATCGTTCTTCCGGTTCTCCAGCATTCCGGCGAACCCGGCCTCGGCGGCCCGCTGCGGATGTCCGTGCAGCCCGGCCAGTGTCCGTTCGAGCTGGAACGGTCCGATCAGGCCGAGGAGTTCGCGTGCCCCTGCCTGCGGCTTGAAGTCCTCGACGAGCCGCGGGACCTCCCGGTCCAGCTCGCGGCCGAGCCTGCCGAGCCGGTCCTCCATGTCACCGATCCGGTCGCGGAGCGCCTGGCCGATGTGTTTGTTCCCCTTGGGCAGCGGATCGGGGACCGGGATCTCCGGGGCCTCCCGGGTCCACAGCCGGCCGATGCCCGAGCGCTCGAACAGCTCCTGGACCCGTTCGGCACCGTCGTCACGGGGGCGTCTGGCATCCTCGGCCATGCCGTGGACCGCCTGGGCGAGCAGCCGGCCGGCGACTATTTCGGCGAGGTCGTCCACGGGTACGGTCAGTGAGGCGGCCAGGCTGGTGGACATACCGCGGTAGCCGATGCCGGAGCGGGCCGGGGTGGAGCGCTCCACGCTCTTGTTGACGAAGCTGGCCGCGAACGACTGGTAGTCGTCCTCGGTGCGGCCCTGGCCGCTCTCGTCGCCCAGCTCCGTGCCGATGAGCGACATCACCATCGCGGTGATGGAGCGGCGCAGGTCCTCCGGTCTGATGACCGCGGGCCTGCTGAAGAGGAAGGCGGTCTGCACGGTCGACGGGCGCAGCGCGACGACCCCGTCCACGGGATAGTGCACGCTGATCGAGCCGCGCTGTTTCACATCGCCGAAGTCGTTCCGGGCGTCGGGCACATTCTGGTCGTCCACCAGCCGGGCGAGGTCGACCAGCGCGCGGGCGGAGTTCAGCTCGGCCTCGCGGCCGCCGCCCGCCTCGGGTGTGAAGGCCGAGGGCATGACCACCAGGGGATAGATCTTGACCCCTGGCACCTTGGACTTGCGGAACTCGTGCCCGATGAGGTGGATGAAGTCGTAGTAGATGCCGGCTCCGGTACCTCCGGCCACCGAGAACGCCACGAACACATCGCAGCCGCGGATCTGCCGTCCGCCCAGGTCGCGGAGATCGCCCGCGGAGTTGCTGATGGTGCTGATGGCCGCGCGCAGTTGCCGCAGTACCGGCTCGAGGCCGCTGCGCAGCGTGGCGAAGAGCGCGGCCCGGCCCACCGTAGGAAGCTGCCCGGCGCCGTTGTGCAGCGGGGCCACGCGCGGCTGCCGCTCCTGCGGCGGCAGCCAGCCGTGGGTCTCCTCGTGCAGGGCCACCCGCAGCATGCGGGTCACCTCCGGAGAGCTGTCGTAGCCGGTGGGCAGCAGATCGTGGATGACGCGTGAGGTACGGGCGTACGCGGCGGCCTCGGTGCCCTTGGCGCTGAACTGCGGCAGCCGGTCGAGCTCGGACTCGCTGAAGTCCGCGTAGACGAATTGGAGGTAGTCCGGCAGCTGGAACGGTGCTCGCCGGCCGGCGGCGACCAGTTTGGTGCCGTCGGGGCCGCACAGCTCGCGGCGCAGTCCGCGTTCCAGCTCGGCGCCGATCCGGCCGCCGGTTCCGCCCAGGCCGACGAAGAGCATGGGCTGGTAGATCTTCATCTCGTCTCCCCTTGAGCCGTCGTACGACGGCCCCTCGTGACTCAGAAATTGGGGTCGAACCGGCGCGTACCGGCCGCCTGTTCTCCGGTGCCGGCCGGGTCACCGCCCGGGCGGGGGCGGTCGGCCGCGTCGTTGCCGCGGTGGGGCCTGGACCAGCGGCCGCGCGGTGGTGTGCGCGCGTCGTCCCCGGTCCGCACGCCCGGGGCGCGGCCGGTGCGGGTGCGGGAGCCGCGCTCACCGCGCGGCGTCCGGCCGGCCGGGCTGCGCCGGTCGCGTACGACGAGTTCCAGGCCGTCGGCGATGCCGGTGGACTCCCCCGCGCGTACGGCGTGTTCGCGCCCCTGGTGCGGGCGGAGCAGCAGCTCGCCCCCACCGGTGCGCCGCAGCCGGTGGGAACCCGGCGCTCCGGGGGTGCTGCGCTGGAGCGAGGGTGCGGCGCCTGTGGCCCGGTCCACGGTGAAGTGGAATTCGCCGCCGGTGCTCTGCCCCGAACGTACGGTGAGCTCGTCGAGCGGTCTGCCCTCCATGCTCAACTCCAGCTGCACACCGACGAGATCGCGGCGCCGCCTGCGGGCTACGAGCCGTATGACGCCGATGACCGCGAGCAGCAGAAGCAGTGCGGCTCCGCCGATCACCGCGCCCGACCAGCGGTCCCACCAGGTGGGCGGCGCCTCGACCCGGAGATCGAGGAACGAGGTGTCGAGCACCCGCCCGTCGTCGCCCGTGTCGACGACGGTGACGCTTCCGCCCACCTCGCCGAGCGGAGTGCCGGAACCCAGCGAGAGGGTGAACCTGGCGCGGGTGCGCTCGCCCGGGGCGGCTGTGACGGTGGCCGGGCTGATCCGCAGCGCGGATCCGGGCGCCTGGTCTTCGAGGGCCAGCCTCAGTGTGTGCGGTCGACTGTCGTTGTTGGTGACGTCCAGGGTGCCGCCGACGGTGGCGCCGGGGTGCACGGTGGCCCGGTCGACCGTCAGCCCCGCTGTGACGGGCGGCGTGCCCGAGGTGACGCGGGCGTGCAGCGGGCGGCGGTCGGCGGTGACCCCGGGAGCGGCCATCTGCGTGGTGAGTTCGAGGTCTCCCGACGCGTCGGCCGGCACGGTGAGCGTGCCCGTGAAGCGCACGTCGTCGGCCCGCTGGTCCGGTGCCCGCCCGTCGTCCGCCAGCTTCACGGTGACCGGGGCGAATCCGCTTCCCGACAACCGCGCGGAGACCTTGACGCCGGCCAGCTGGCGCGCGTCGGTGACCACGACGCCGCGCCTGGTCTGCATCCGGATCTCGACCACGGCTTGTTCTCCGGCACGCGGAGCGGCGGGGTCCAGGGTCACCGCGGAACGCAGCCGGCCCTGCCAGATGGCGCGGACGGCGACTTCACGGTCCCGGTGGCCCTCCGGTGCCTCGACCCGGACCCGCCAGCGGCCCGGCAGCGGATTCTTCACACGCAGCGCCTCGACCGGGCCGTCCTGGCCGCTGGCCTCGAAGGTCGAGCCGTCGAACGCCCCTTGTGTGGGCACCTTGCGGCCGCTGGGATCGTAGTAGGTGACGGACACCTTGGGGTCGTGTTTGCTGACGGTGATCGACCCGTCGGTGGCGATCGGCGGGATCGTCACCGCCAGATCGGCCGGCGGCTTTCCGACCGTGCCGTGTGCTATCTGGGCGCAGCGTGCCGCGGCGAAGGTCTCCTGCAGCGCCTTGTCGATCTCTGTAGAGCTCTCCACCACGCGCATCCGCGGGGTGGCGCCGGGCAGATCGGCGCAGCCGTTGCGGAAACCGCCCTCGGCCATCTCGGTCAGGGCCGCCCGGTCGATCTCGCCCCCGAAACCGAGCGGCCATACCTGGACGGATTCACGGCGGGCGCGGGCGAGCGCTTCGGTCAGCCGTTTGGCGCCGTTGGCCTGACGGCTGGCGGCGTCGGTGCCGTACTCCGGGCTGTCACGCACATCCAGTTTGCCGTCGGTGAGCAGGAAGACCACCTTCGGGGTGGTTTCGTCGGTGCTCTCGGACAGCCGGTCGACGGCCTGGCTCAGCGCGGCCGGGAAGTCGGTTCCCGGACCGGTCCGCCGTGGATCTCTGCGGGACAACTCCTGTACGCAGTCGCTCAGTCGCTGCCGTCCCGCGGCGTCGGCCACGGTGAGTCCGCAGACCTCCCGCACCGCGGTCTGTCCCGCCTTCTCTGAGCTGCCGAACCCGATGACGGCGGCGCGGGAGCGCTCCGAGATCTCGCCCTGGCTCAGCAGCGCGGCGGCTTCCACCTCGCGTGTCAGATCCTTGTCGGAGAGACTCTTCGACTGGTCGACGACCACGGCGAAGTCGATCGGGTCCGGGCCTTCGGCCGCGGCGGCGGCAGGGGCCCGGGCGGACTCCGTCGCCGTCGCTGTCAGGGGCCCGGTCAGGGCCAGCAGCGCGCCGGCCATCACCAGGGCGCCCGCCTTGCTTCTCAGCTGCATCGTCTCTCACCACAGTTCGCTGAAGAGGGCCAGTAGCGCGCCGAGCGCGAGGCAACACACGCCCATGCGCAGCCACCGGTATTTCGCGGCGAGCACCGCTCCGTGCACGCTCGCCTGGTCCAGCAGCCAGCCGGTGACGTCCTCGCCCGCTGCGGCGAGGCGGGCCAGCAGTTGTTCCGAAGAGGCGCGGGCCGCCAGGTCGCGCAGCAGGGTGCGGTCGGCGCCGACCCTGGTACGCGGCAGGATCACAGCGACGAGCATCAGCACTCCGGCGGCCCAGAACAGGCCGCCCACGACAAGGAGTGCCGACGTGGAGCCCGATTCGGGCAACGGTGTGTCCCCTTTGGAGAACACGACGGCGAGGAAGGCGACGGCGCCGGAGAGCAGGATCGCCGCTTTCGTGTCGGCCCTGCCGATGTCCTCGCGGACCGACATCAGCAGGCGCTCCGCCATGAAGCGGACATCATCCGGTGCTGGCCGGTCCGGTCCCGGCCGTAAGGCGCCGGAGCTCACTCGTCGTCCCAGTCGTCGAATGCCTCGCTGGGCCTGGACGTACGGCGCCGGGACGGCCGGCGCTCGTCCGGTTCCCGTTCCGCCGCGGATTCGACCCGGGTCGGTTCGTACACATGCGGCGGGTCGTCGGGCCGGGCCGGGCCGCCGGCCGCGCTCGCTGCTTCCGCGTCCCAGGAGGGCCGGTCCGGCTCCGGCCGCACCGACCCTTCCCCGAGCGCGGGTCGCTGCGGCCCGCGCTGGGGCAGCACCCGGTCGACGACGCCCCCGAGCACGCCGCCGGTGCTCTCCCGCAGGTACTGCAGCACCTCGTACATCGGCTCGCCGATGTCATGGCGCTCCAGGACCCCGGTGTCGATGAGCCGGTTGAACACCGTGAGGAAGTCGGCCTGGCCCTCACGCCGCTCCTGCCGGATCGCGCGACGGATCTCCCACTGCTTGTCCGGGTTCCGCGCCATGTGGTGGGCGATTTCGGCTTCCTCGCCGCTCCGCAGCAGGATCTCCAGCTCACGCGCCCGATCGGCGACCAGCCGCCGTTCGTGCGCGTCCTTGCGCCGCTGGGCCTCCGCCACGCGCTCGTCCTTGGCCATGTCCAGGTCGACCTCGTGCCGCTGCTGGACCTTCCGCTGGACCACTTTGCTCAGATCGACGAAGACATGGACGCGGGTACGCAGGCCGAGATCGCGGCCCAGGGCCAGCCGGCCCGCGCCCAGTTCGTCCCGTACCGCCTCGTCCGCGCGCTGCGCCTCGGTGAGTGCGAACCGCCGCGACACCGCACGCAACCCGTCGAGGAGTTCGTCGTGCAGCAACTCGGCGACGTCCCAGACCCGTTGGGTGACCACCAGGTAGGGGTCCGTGACCTCCCAGTGCACCTTCGCTGACGCGTCGAAGAAGACTCCGTCGCCGGCGGCGGGCAGCCGGAGGTCGAATTCTGTGACGTTACGGCCGAGCAGCACCTCGAACACGGTGTACGCCCGGCTGAGCCACTGCCTCTGGTGGTTCTCCCGGCGCTCCGGCCACACCACGGTGTGCCCGCCGTTTCCGTACATCACCACCGCGGCTATCTGGCCGCTCCGGCGTTTGTACGGCGGCGAGCACTCCCGTACGAGCGGTCCTTGCGGACGCTCCCGGTGCTGTTCCCTCTCCTGCTCCGGGCGCTGTTGCCCGCGCAGTTCCCGTTCCTGTGCCCAGTTCTGCCCAGGCTGCTGGTTCTGCCCCTGCCGGCGCTGCTGTCCTTGCTGCTGCTGTCCTGGGCGCTGTTGCCCTTGGCGCTGCTGTCCTTGGTGCCGCTGTGCCGCCTGCGGCCCCTCGTTCCCGGGAGTGGTCATCGATCGGCTCCTTCGCCCACGGCGTCCCACATCCGGCTGGCCGCGGCCTTGTTCAACGGCCGGTCGCGGTCCCTGACGAGGTCCTCCAGCAGACTTCGCAGCCGGTCGCGGTCCCTGCGCTGCTCCGCGAGCAGCGGCAGAAAGCCGCAGACCACACGGAGTGCTTCCTCGTTGCGGGAGGCCCGGCGCAGCATGCTGCCCAGTTCGTCCAGCGCCGTCTCTCCGGCGCGGGCGGTGGCGAGTGTGTGCCGCAGCAGGGCCGCCAGTTCCGGCGCGAGATGCGGCCGGGTCGCCAGCAGGGCGATGAGGAGCGGCTGTGCGTCGTACGGCTCGAGTTCGGGGACTTCTGTCAGGCCCCAGAGGTAGGTGGTGCGCATCGTGAGCGTCCCGATCATGGAGATCAGCACGAGATTGGCGAGCCTGCGGCGCCCGTCCTTCAGCCACTCGGAGAGCCGGCCGGTCACTGTCTCGGGCTCGGCGGATGCGAGCAGCCGCATCACGCTGAACGAGGCCGTGCCAAGCACGTCGACGTCGTCGTCATCCTGCCTGCGCACCACACTGACCAGCGCGTCGAGCGAGGCGCCGACCGAGCCGGCCGGCAGGACATAGCCGTGGGCCAGCACAGCGGTGGCGAGCAGCGCGTCGTTGTCGCTCTTGGCCCACTCCTTCACCAGCGACTTGACCGCCGGCTGCACCTTCGCGTCACGCGCGGCCTCGGCGAGCGCCGTCGCCGCCGCCATCTGCGGTACGGGATTGTCCAGTGCTGCCATGGGGCGCACCAGTTCACCGAATCCATAGATCCAGTCCCACGAGCAGAGGACACCGGCCGCGATCGAGGCGCGCACCCATACCTCGGGGCGCGGATCGTCGCACAGGATCCGCAGCCAGCGCGCCATGGGGCCGCGGACATTGTGGTAGCCGTGCCACACCTCGCGGAGCACGGCCGTGGCCAGGCCCTCGCCCTGGAACCGGATGGCACGCATCGGTACCCGGGTGTCACCGAGGTCGATTTCGCCGTCCTCGAGTACGGACCTGGCGACCATGGGGCGGATCTCGGCGTGCGTGCCGAAGAGCCGCCGCCCCACGGGCTGTTCCGGGTCCAGCGTCACCGCCAGCTCCCAGGCAAGCAGCTCGGCGGCTTCCGCGGTAAGGCTGTAGGCGGAGCCGTTGAACACAGCCACGGCGATCCGGAAGGCGGCAGCACTGAGCGTCGGCAGTGCCTCGGGAAGGGTGCCGGGGCGGTCGGCGCCCGCGAACCACGCCCGGGCCTGTGCCCGGACGAAGGTGGCGCAGTCGTTGAGCAGTTGCTCGTCGCTCAGCTCGTCCTTCTGACGGCGGGCCAGATGGTCGGCGAGCCGTGCGGCCTCGCGGGGCCGCAGTTCGTCGAGGCCGAGGGCCTCGGTGACGTCGGTACGCACGGCGAGCGCCCGCGCGCTGTCGAGGGCGCCGTCGGGCTCGCCCTTCAGCAGGACCCGCAGATGACGGTGGAGCACCTCTTCGGCAGGTGCGGGCGGGCAGTACATGCCGTAGCGGCCGCGGAGCAGCCGGTCGGCCAGGTCTCCGCTCTCGACCAGCACCACTCCGTACGCATGTGACTTGCGCAGCAGTTCGCTGAACCTGTCGAGGTGGAGCTCGGAGAGGCGGCTGGGCCTCCGGGGCTCCGTGTGGGTCTCGCCCCGGCGGCGCTCGGGCTCCCGGCGTCCGTCGTCCGGCGGCAGCTCGAGCAGATGACCGGCCCCGGCCTCGATCATCTGCTCGCTGATCTCGTGGACCGCGTGGCTCGGGTCCAGCCGGGTCACTTGGTTGTCCGCCAGTTCGGAGAGCAGGGCGAGGGCAGTGGCCTTGCGACCGCTTCCGGATTCGCCGCACAGCACCAGAAGGCCGTCCGTACGCAGAAGTTGCTTCATCCGGTGGTAGCCGGAGGCCTCGCAGTAGACATCGGCGAGGTGCTTCAGCGCCTCCTGCGGGACCGAACCCTGGACCACGGGCGGGCTGCTGTCGGGGCCGAACTGGCCGATGAAGTAGTTGCCTTCGAATACCTGGCCGTCGCCGCGGATCTCATACGTGCGGTCGGCGCGGCCCGGCGCGAAGGTGCGGCGCGCGGCGTGTGCGGTGCCGGCGCCGCCGGTGCCGCCCGAGCCGCCCAGCGGGTTGCGTCCGGCCTGCTCGAAGGGGTTGACCTCGGGCTGCTGCTCCGCCGTGTCGGCTCCGCCGTTCTCCGAACCGGAGGCCGGCGACTGCGGTTCCTCGTTCTTCTCGTCCTGCGGCGGGGAGTCGTCCTGATCGCTCATGCGTCGCCTCCCTTGCCGCGGGCGGAACGGTCCCGGCCCTTGTTGATGCCGGTGAAGCCACCGTGGATCTCATTGCCCTTGAAGATCTGCATGTCTCCATGGGCGTTGTACTGATTCGTGCTGTCCCGACTCGCGTTGCCCCCACTCGCGCTGTCGTGACTCGCGCTGTCATGATGCGCGCTGTCCTGACTCGCGCCCGGCTGACCCGTCGTCGGCGGCCGAGCGCCCGGAACCGGGTCGCCGGGCGTCCATGCGTCGGGCGTAGGTGGCGGTGGGCCGTCCCCCTGCACCGGCCCACCGCCGGTCTGCTCCGCGGCCCGGTCGCCGAGCGGCGGCTCGGGCCGGCGGGGTATGTGGAACCATGCGGTCTCGTCGGTCTCCTTGTACCGGACCGGCGCCTGGCGGTAGTGACCCGGTTCGACGTAGCGCCCGCCCTCGGCGACCACATTCACGTACAACCAGTCGGAGACCACGATCAGCAGGTCTGCCTTGTCGGCGGTGGTCATGATCTGCTTCGCCGTGGGGCTGTCGCAGAGCCGGCAGGCGAGATCCACCGCGCGTCCCACGAGGCCCTTGCCGTCGTCGAGGACGAGGCCGGCGTTCATGCCGACGCGTAACCGCAGTGGTCGTGCGCTGCCGTCGTTGAGTTCCCGCAAGCTCTCGTAGAGGGTGTCGACCCACCGGCCGACCATGAGGGTCGGGGGTACCTCGGGCCGCAGGGCCGCGAGGATGCCGTCCCCCCTGTCCTCCTGGTGGACCCGCCCCGGCTCGATACCCACGGACGCGTGCGCCTCGGAGAACGCCTCGTACATGGCGGCGCGCATGCGCTTCTTGGCTTCCAGGCCCAACTTCCCCGATCCACAGGCGTCTCCGAAGATCACCAGTCTGTGGACGGCTCCCGCACTGCTCACTAGGACTCCCTGCGTGCTCTGGCGCTTGGTGACAGGTCAACTCTGGGCGGGCGCGGCGGCCGGCGATGTAGCCGTTTACACAGCCGGCGGAGATTTCTCCGGCGGCCGTGTCCCGGGTGGCTGCGCGCGGCCCTGGGCGAGGAGGAGGAGCACCTCCATATCGGTGACGATCACCCGGCGGTTGGCCGTACGGACCACGTCCTGCTCCCGCAGCAGGCGCAGGGCTTTGGCGACCGCCTCCCGAGTCGCTCCTATAGCGGCCGCCAAGTCGTGTTGCGGCAGCGGGAGTTGCAGCATGGTGCCGTCGTCGCCGCGGCGCCCTGCCCGCTCGGCGAGCTCCACCAGCCGGGCGGCGAGCCGCTGCAGCACGGTGCCGGAGGCGAGAGTACGGCGCTCGATGTCCGCGCTGCGCAGCCGCGTGCTGAGCTGGCGCATGATCAGCGATGTGGCGTGCGGCCTGGCGGCCAGGAAGCCCCTGAACCGGACTCCGGAGACGGCCACCGCCTCCACCCGGCCGAGTGCGGTGACGGTGGCGCTGCGCGGCCCCTGGTCGACGGCGGCGAGATCGCCGACCACCTCGCCCGTACCGCGCAGGGCGAGGATGAGCCGGGCGCCCCGCTCCGTCTCGACCGAGACGACGGCCCATCCGGAGAGTAGCGCCAGCACATAGGTCGTCGTATCGCGTTCGCGGATCATCACGTCACCGGGTTCGTACGCCCGCGGCGCCCCCTCGGCGAGCAGCGCCCGGCGGTCCTGGAGGGTGAGGGCGTCGAGGAACGAACGGTCCTGACCGAACAGACTCATCGTTCCCCCACAACGATCCATCTGGCCCTTTCCGGGGGACCACGCGATCTGCCGGTGTGCTCTTCCTCCCACGTCGGATGGCGTTCTCAGCACCAGACCGATGGCTTGAAGTCACGTCACGCGGTGGGGTGAAAAACGCTAGGTGCTCGTCCGGACAAGCGTCAACGAGAACGCACCGTGCGCCCCCTCACCCGCACCTGTGCGCCCCTTTTGCGGCCTCTGGTCACAGCCTCGGGTCGACCGGCTCCGACTCCAGGGCGAGCACCGCGAAAACCGCTTCATGGATCCGCCACAGCGGCTCGCCGTCGGCCAGCCGGTCCAGGGCCTCGAGCCCCAGGGCGTACTCCCGCAGCGCCAGCGAGCGCTTGTGGTTGAGGGACCGGTTGCGCAGCCGCTCCAGGTTCTCCGGGCGGGTGTACTCGGGGCCGTAGATGATCCGCAGGTACTCACGGCCACGGACCTTGATGCCCGGCTGCACCAGTCGGCCCTTCCCGTCACGCGCGAGTGCCTGGAGCGGCTTGACGACCATGCCCTCGCCGCCCCTGCCGGTCATCTCCAGCCACCAGTCGACACCCGCCCCGACCGAGGCCTCGTCGCCGGTCTCGACGACAAGGCGCCGCGTGACCTGGAGCAGGCCGGTCGGGTCGTGCTCCACCAGGCGGTCCAGCCACGCCAGTTGCTCGTCGTGCGGTACAGCGGCGAGCGAGCGCCCCTGTACCGCGAGGATCTGGAACGGAGCGAGACGCACCCCCTTCAGCCCCTCGGTCGTCCAGCAGTAGCGCCGGTACGCGTCGGTGAACGCGGCGGCGTCCGCGGCACGTTCGCGCTGCTCGGCCAGGAGTCCGTCCACATCGACGCCGCGCCCCACGGCAGCCTCGAGGGCCGCCGTGGCGCCCGGGAAGACGGCCCCGGCTGCGGCGCCGACCGCGGCGTACTGCGAGCGCAGCAGCCCGGCCGCCTTGAGCGACCAGGGCATCAGCTCCGCGTCGAGCAGCAGCCACTCGGTACCGAACTCGTCCCACAGGCCGGCCGCGGTGACGGCCGTACGCAACCGGTCGAGGACCGCCTCGGTGACGGCCTCGTCGTCGAAGAAGGGCCGTCCTGTACGGGTGTACAGCGCGCCGGTGGGGCCTCCTCCACAACCTCCGGCATCGGAGGTACCCCCAACGCCGAACCGCTCGCGCGCGGCCACGGCGTCACGGCAGACGAGCGCCACCGCCCGCGAGCCCATGTGCTTCTCCTCGCACACGACCTTGGCGATGCCGTCCGCCCGGTACTGGGCGAAGGCCTCTGCCGGGTGCTCCAGGTATCCGTGCTCCTTCGAGGTCGCGGTCGGCGACATGGTCGGCGGAAGGTAGGTGAGCAGCCGCGGGTCGACGGCGAAACGGCTCATGACCTCGAGCGCCGCCGCGGCGTTCTCCTCGCGCACACCGATACGCGCCATGTGACGGGTCTCCACGACCCGCCGGCCCTGCACATCGGCGAGGTCCAGCGGACGGCCCTCGCGGCCGCCCGGAGCCTCGGTGGTGAGCGGCCTGGCCGGTTCGTACCAGACCTTCTCGGCCGGTACGTCGACGAGCTCGCGCTCCGGCCAGCGCAGCGCGGTCATCCTGCCGCCGAAGACCGCTCCGGTGTCCAGGCAGATGGTGTTGTTGATCCACGAGGTGCTGGGCACGGGTGTGTGGCCGTAGACGACTGCCGCCCGCCCCCGGTAGTCCTCGGCCCACGGGTAGCGCACGGGCAGGCCGAACGCGTCGGTCTCGCCGGTCGTGTCGCCGTACAGCGCGTGCGAGCGGACCCGCCCCGAGGTGCGCCCGTGGTACTTCTCGGGCAGACCGGCGTGGCAGACCACGAGCCTGCCCTCGTCGAGTACGTAGTGGCTGACGAGTCCGTCGATGAACTCCCGCACCTGCTCGCGGAAAGCGTCGTCCTCCTTCTCCAACTGCTCGATGGTCTCGGCGAGTCCGTGTGTGTGCTGGACGTTCCTGCCCTTGAGCCAGCGTCCGAGCTTGTTCTCGTGGTTGCCGGGCACGCACAGGGCATTGCCGTCGGCGACCATGCTCATCACGCGGCGCAGCACACCGGGGCTGTCGGGTCCCCGGTCGACGAGGTCGCCGACGAAGACCGCGGTACGCCCTTCGGGATGAGCACCGTCCTCGTAGCCGAGCTTGGCGAGCAGGGTCTCCAGCTCGGAGCGGCAGCCGTGGATGTCGCCGATGATGTCGAAGGGGCCGGTGAGGTGCCTGAGGTCGTTGTAGCGGCGCTCGAGGACGACCTCGGCGCTCTCGACCTCCTCCACGCTGCGCAGGATGTGAACCTTGCGGAAGCCCTCACGCTCCAGTCCGCGCAGCGAACGGCGCAGTTCGCGCCGGTGGCGCTGGATGACGTGGCGCGGCATCCCGGCCCGGTCGGGACGTACGGCGTTGCGCTCGGCGCAGACCTCTTCCGGCATGTCGAGGACGATCGCGATGGGCAGCACGTCGTACTGGCGTGCCAGCTGCACAAGCTGCCGACGGCTCTCGGGCTGCACACTGGTGGCGTCGACCACGGTCAGCCGTCCGGCCGCGAGCCGCTTGCCCGCGATGTAGTGCAGTACGTCGAAGGCGGCACCGCTCGCGCTCTGGTCGTTCTCGTCGTCGGCGACGAGCCCGCGGCAGAAGTCGGAGGAGATGACCTCGGTGGGCTTGAAGTGCTTACGGGCGAAGGTGGACTTGCCGGAGCCGGTGGCGCCGATGAGGACGACGAGGGACAGGTCGGTCACCGGGAGCGTGCGCCTCGCCGGCGCGGTGGTCGGAGTGGTGCTGGTCATGCGACCTTCGCCTCCTTCTCGGCCTCGGTCCTGCCGGTGTTCTCGGTCCTGTCGGTCCTGCTGGTGTTCTCGGTCCTGTCGGTCCTGCTGGTGTTCTCGGTCCTGTCGGTCCTGTCTGTGTGCCGGGACCTGTCGGTGTTCCTGGTCTTCCCAGTCTCGTCGCTCCGGGTGAAGACAGCCATCTGGGTGGGCGGCCCCACCTCCGGGTCGTCGGACCCCACGGCCACGAACTCGACGCCGTAGCCGACGCGTTCGGCGACGGCACGCGCCCAGGAGCGGAATTCCGCGCGCGTCCACTCGAATCGGTGGTCGCTGTGCCGGACATGCCCGGCGGGCAGCGTCTCCCAGCGGACGTTGTACTCGACGTTCGGCGTCGTCACGACCACGGTCTGCGGCCTGGCGGACCCGAACACCGCGTACTCCAGAGCGGGCAGCCGCGGCAGATCCAGGTGCTCGATGACCTCGCTCAGCACGGCGGCGTCGTATCCGCCGAGCCGTTTGTCGGTGTACACGAGCGAACCCTGCAGGAGCTTGACGCGTGCGGCCTGTCTCTCGCCCATCCGGTCCAGCTTCAGCCGGCGCCCGGCTATGGTGAGCGCCCGCACGGACACGTCCACGCCGACGATCTCGGTGAAGCGCACATCCTTGAGCAGCGCCTGCACCAACTGGCCCTGCCCGCAGCCCAGGTCCAGCACCCGGCTCGCCCCGGCCGTGCGCAGCGCCTCGAGAATCGCGTCCCGCCGCTGCTGAGCGAGCGGCACCGGCTTCTCCTCGGTGTCCGTCGTCTCGTCCACGGCGTTGTCCACGTCCTCGACCTCGAGGTCGTCGGCCTCGGCCAGCCGCACCAGCTCAAGACGCTCCATCGCCTGCCGGGTCAGCCCCCAGCGGCGCGACAGATAGCGGCTGCTGATCAGCTTCTGCTCGGGGTGTTCGGCCAGCCAGCCCTCGCCCGCCCGCAGCAGCTTGTCCACCTCGTCGGGCGCGACCCAGTAGTGCTTGGCGTCGTCGAGCACCGGCAGCAGGACGTACAGCTGCCGCAACGCGTCGGCCAGCCGCAGCTCCCCTTCGAGCACCAGCTGTACGTAGCGGGAGTCGCCCCACTCGGGGAACCGGGCGTCCAGCGCCACCGGCTCCGCCCCGACCGAGGCCCAGCCCAGCGGCCCGAAGAGCTTTCGGACCAGCTCGGCGCCACCGCGCGCGGGCAGGGCGGGCACCTCGACGCGCAGCTGCATCGGCTCCTCGGCGCGCCCGGGCAGTGCGGTGCACACACCCCGCAGGGCGCTCTTGAACACGGTGCTCAGCGCGACGGCCAGCAGCGAAGACGCGGCGTACGGCCGGTCGTTGACGTACTGCGCGAGCGCCGGATCCGGCGCGCCACCACGCCCCTTGCCCTTGCCGCGCCGCACCAGCGCCACCGGATCCACCTCCAGCAGCAGCGCGGAGGTGCAGCGCTCGGCGGACGCCTCGGGGTAGAAGACATGCGCCGTGCCGTGCGAGGTGGAGAACTTCTGCACCTTGTCGGGATGCTTGTGCAGCAGAAATCCGAGGTCGGTGGCGGGACGTTCGGGGGTACCGGTCGTGCTGATCGTCAAGAACATCCGGCGTACCTCTTTGACCTTCGCTTGTACGAGCTGAAACGGCTGTGACCTGCCAGGACGGGCTTCAGAGGCTATCGGAGGCAGTCAGCGGCAACCACTGAGTTTCGACCCGGATTCGACCCGGTCCGCACGGAGCCGGTCAGAGGCGGCCAGAGGCGGAACGTCCGGCGCGCTAGAGGCCGATGTCCCGGCGGCTCATGTCGTCCAGCGATTCACGGCGTATGAGCATCCGTGCGTGGCCGTCCGAGACGGCGACGACGGGAGGCCGGCCGACAAGGTTGTAACCGGAGGCCATGGACAGGTGGTACGCACCGGCCGCGGGTACCGCGAGCAGGTCGCCCGGGCGTACGTCACCCGGCAACGGCACGCCGTCCGCCAGTACGTCGCCCGCCTCGCAGTGCCGGCCGACCACGGTGACAAGGCGCGGCGGCACCGATGAGGAGCGGCCGATGAGCCGGGGCGCGTACCGCACCCCGTACAGCGCGGGCCTGGGGTTGTCGCTCATACCGCCGTCGACGGCGACGAAGGTGTGCTCCCCGGTGCGCTTGACCGCGAGGACCCGGTAGAGGGCAACCCCGGCGGGGCCGATCACCGCCCGGCCCGGCTCCAGGGTGAGCCGGGGCACGGGCAGCTTCGCCTTGGCGCAGCCGTCTTCGAGTTCGGCACGGATCCGGCCGGCCAGGACGCCCACATCGAGGCTCTCCTCGCCGGGCCGGTAGGCGATGGCGTGCCCGCCGCCGATGTCCAGCTGTGGCAGGGCGATGCCGTGCTGGTCCCGTATCCGGGCCATCAGACCGACGATGCGCCGCACCGCGGCGACATACGGTTTGGCGGTGGCGATCTGCGAGCCGATGTGGCAGTGCAGCCCGACAAGTTCCAGGGGCGGCCGGCCGAGCACCCGGGCAACGGCATGCTGCGCGGACCCGTCCGTGATGGAGAGGCCGAATTTCTGGTCGTCCGTGCCGGTGCGTATCTTCGCGTGCCCGCCGGCCGCGACGCCCGGCACCACCCGCACCATGACCTGCTGGCGGGTGCCCACGGGTGTGATCGCGGACAGCCGGGCAATCTCCGATGCGCTGTCCACGACAATGCGTCCGGCGCCGAGCCGGACGGCGGTGAGCAGGTCCTCGGGGCTCTTTGCGTTGCCGTGCATCACAATCTTCTCCGGCGGGAAGCCGGTGGTGACGGCGAGTTCCAGCTCCCCTGCGGAGCAGACGTCCAGACCCAGGCCCTCCTCCTTGACCCAGTGCGCGACCGCTCGGCACAGGAACGCCTTGGCCGCGTAGACGACATCGGCCTCGGGGAACGCCGTGCGATAGGTGCGGCAGCGCTCCCGGACCTCTTCCTCGTCCAGTACGTACAAGGGGGTACCGAAGCGGTCGGCCGCCTCGGCGAGTGACACCCCGCCGACACAGACGTCCCCGTCGGGTTCGGGACGGGCGGAGCGGGGCCAGACGGACAGGTCGTCGGTGTCGCGCAGGCGTCGGGACAGGGTCTGCGAATCCGATGACAGGGAAATGGACATGACGCCTCCTCAGCCGATCAGCAGGTTCGGATACGAGACGAGGGCGCGGCACCGGTCACCCGCAGGACACCGATGTGCTGCGGTTTCCGGTCACGCCGAGAACTCTCGCGATGACGCCCCTCGGCGGCCGCGGGGGCGGAGAACTGCGGATCGACGGTGAGGCTGACGACGCCCAGGGGTGCGGCAAGTGCGCGCAGCGCGGGCTCCGAGAGCCTGATGCAGGCCTGTTCCGTGCCCAGCGTGGCGAGGAGCTTCTCCTCGGAGGTGAAGCCAACTGCTGTGCGGCCGCCGAGGGGGGTGCGGAAGAACCGGGCTGTGCAGCCCGCGGGTCCCGGCCGGACGGGGACGTAGAGAGGTCCGGCCGGGAAGCGTTCAGAAGGATCGGGGTCCTCGGAATGATCGACTGGAGACATGGTCCTGCCCTCGGAGAAGACGACACGCGGCCGGGTCGGCCGGGGTGCTCTGGTGACGCTATGCCCGCTTGTCAGGGGAACGGCCCCTCCCTGACGGGTGCTTGACGGGAATACCCGTACCCGTAACGCGACGCTGACGGGATACGCGGGCACCGGGCAGGCCGGTCCGCACTGCGCCGTCTCGCGATGACGGGTAGCCGATTGCGGCGTCGTCCCTCGTCGAAGCCGGCGCCGACATCGGGGCGGCATGCCCCGCCATCAGCGGGGCATGCCGCTCGCCGACCGCTCGGCAGCCCGCACCCGGGATGCCGGCGGCGCGATCGAGTGGCGGCGCAACCGGGGGCGCCACGGCTCGTATCCAGCCACCCTGACCAGCCGAATCGTCCACGGGCCGCGTTGCGTACGCTGACCGGGCCGTCCCGTTGATGGCTGATTCCGTTTGCATACGACAGGAGTACCCGGTGGCCAGTCCCACCCCTGTGGCTTCCGATTCCGCCGTCACCCCACGGCAGCGCCTGCGGGTGTGGATGCTGGCGGGCCTGTCCGACATGGCCAGGCACCAGCAGGGGCCGCGAACCGAGACGGAACCCCCGCCCGCGCACAAGGGGCAGCGGTGGTGGCGGGTGATGTGCCTGACCGGCGTCGACTACTTCTCCACGCTCGGCTATCAGCCGGGCATCGCCGCGCTCGCGGCCGGGCTGCTGTCGCCGGTGGCAACCATCGTCCTGGTGATCGTGACCCTGGCGGGCGCGCTGCCCGTGTACCGGCGGGTGGCCGAGGAGAGCCCGCACGGCGAAGGCTCGATCGCCATGCTGGAGCGCCTGCTGTCGTTCTGGAAGGGCAAACTGTTCGTCCTGACCCTGCTCGGCTTCGCCGCCACCGACTTCCTGATCACCATCACCCTGTCGGCGGCGGACGCCTCCACCCACCTGGTGGAGAATCCGCACGTGCCCAGCCTGCTGCACGGACAGCAGATGCTCGTGACCCTGGTGCTGGTCGCCCTGCTGGGGGCGGTGTTCCTCAAGGGCTTCCTCGAGGCGATCGGCGTAGCCGTCGTCCTGGTCGGCCTGTATCTGGCCCTCAACGCGGTCGTCGTGGTCGTGGGCCTGTGGCACGTCGCCACCGCCGCGCACGTGGTCACCGACTGGTCCAGCGCCCTGACCACCGAGCACGGAAACGTGGTGGCCATGATCGGAGTGGCACTGCTGGTCTTTCCCAAGCTGGCGCTGGGACTGTCCGGCTTCGAGACCGGCGTGGCGGTCATGCCGCACGTGGAGGGCGATGCCGGCGACACCGAGGAGAAGCCCGCGGGACGCATCCGCGGCACCAAGAAGCTGCTGACCACCGCCGCGCTGATCATGAGCGTGTTCCTGATCGCCACCAGCTTCATCACCACGCTGCTCATCCCGGAGAAGGAGTTCGAGCCGGGCGGCGCGGCCAACGGGCGCGCGCTCGCGTATCTCGCGCACGAGTACCTCGGGGGTGCGTTCGGCACCGTGTACGACGTCGCCACCATCGCCATCCTCTGGTTCGCCGGTGCCTCCGCCCTGGCCGGACTGCTCAACCTGATGCCGCGCTATCTGCCCCGCTACGGCATGGCCCCGCACTGGGCGCGCGCCGTGCGCCCCATGGTGATCGTCTTCATCCTGGTGGCGTTCCTGGTCACCTGGCTCTTCGACGCCGACGTCGACGCCCAGGGCGGTGCCTACGCCACCGGCGTGCTGGTGCTGATCTGTTCCGCGGCGATCGCGGTGACCATCGCCGCCCGCCGCGCCGGGCAGCGCAACTGGACCATCGGCTTCGCCGTCATCTCCGCGGTCTTCCTCTACACCACCGTGGTCAACGTCATCGAGCGGCCCGACGGTGTGAAGATCGGCGCCTGCTTCATCGCCGGGATCATCCTCGTCTCGCTCCTGTCCCGGCTCGCCCGCGCCTTCGAGCTGCGTGTCACCCACGTGACTCTGGACGACACGGCCGAGCGGTTCGTACGGGACATCGCCAGCCGCAGGATCCGGTTCATCGCCAACGAGCCCGACCGCCGTGACATCGCGGAGTACCGCGAGAAGATCGAGCAGATCCGGGCGGACAACGACGTTCCGTCCCAGGAGGACTTCGTCTTCGTCGAGGTGACCGTCCTCGACCCCTCGGAGTTCGAGTCGGGCATGAACGTCCGCGGTGAAGTGCTGCACGGCCGCTACCGGGTCCTGACCCTCGAGTCCTCCTCCATCCCCAACGCCCTGGCCGCCCTGCTCCTGCACGTCCGCGACACCACCGGACAGCAGCCGCATATCTACTTCGAGTGGACCGAGGGCAACCCCTTCACCAACTTCCTCCGCTTCTTCCTCTTCGGCCAGGGCGAAGTCGCCCCCGTCACCCGCGAAGTCCTGCGCGAGGCCGAACCCAACCGGTCGAGGCGACCTCGCGTCCACGTCGGCTGAGCCGCGCCGCGCTAGGCAAGGGGGGCGCGGACCGGTCACTGTCGCCGGCAGGGGGAATCCAGAGGCGAGAGCGTTGGGGACCCTGCCCGTCGAGGCGCAGAGCGGCCGACGCGTTCGGTGATCCGGGGCCGTGATGCGGAGGCCCGACGGCCGGCGCACGCCAGTCCTTCTCTGTCCTCGCCGGTCGGCGGGGTCACTGCTCCAGACGCGGTGCCGCCGTGTCCAGCGCCGCGCCGGTCTGGTCGGCCAGCGTCACGGCGACCAGCCGCGCCTGGAGCGGAGGGACGGCGGGGCCCGGCTGAAGCAGGAACCGGCCGCGGTAGTGGCCGCCGGCGAGGGCCCGGAGCTCGATCTCGCCGTCCGGCCAGCCGCGCCGCTCGACGTCCCAGCGCCCCCGCGCCACGACCACACTGCCGTCCTGCTCCAGCCTCGCCGGATGCCCGAGCAGACTGCCGTACTCGAAACGGCAGCCCCGCAACTCCAGCAGGTCGATGAGCTGCCGTCGGACATGGTCGACGATCTTGTCGGGAGATCCGCTGGCCTGGACCAGCTGCGCGGTCTCGTGGACCCGGGCGAGGTGACCGGCGTCGGTCACCGTGATGACCTCGAGCCGCCGGGCGCGGGCGGCGAGCTGCGACACGACAAGGCCCACGACCAGCAGCAGGACGGCCGTCTCGATGTCGTCGGCGTCGTTGATGGTGAACCGCTGGTACGGAGGGGTGAGGAAGAAGTCGAACCAGGCGGCGGACGACACCGCCGCGACGGCTCCGGCCGCGCGATTGCCGATCGCGGCGACCGCCACGACGACCACGACGAGGATGAGCGCCATCGTCGCGTCCGTCAGGTCCGTACGGAAGGGCACCAGCACGGCGGCCACCGCCGGCGGGGCGAGCAGGGCAGCCCCCAACGCCCCCGTGTCACGAAGCGGAGTCCTCATGAGCCACCTCGCATCTCATGGCCTCAGAACTTCTCCGGGAGGATCGGCGCCGCCACCACTGGCCGACCGGACAAACAGCGATGACAAGTCCGAGCGCATTCTCTGCGCCCACAAGGACAGAGTCCGCCCCTGGCCCCCCTACCGCCATCGGAACAGCCGACCTTGACGACTCTCTGACACCACCCGGACACCGCTCGGACAGGGCCGAACTGCAGAGGAGGCACGGGCGGCGACCGAAAGCAGCTCGGTCGAGCCGGAAGCGGAGCCTGCAGATCACCACGTCCGTGTCACGACACACCGCATGCGCCACGACCACACCACGCTGGTTCTGCAGAACCCGCTGCCACGGGCGGGCCGATTCGACCTCAGGGATGAACACGGTGATCCGAGTGTCCGGATGACGGGATGCCAACTCGCGCACGTACGCGGCGATCGGAGGGCCGACCGTGCGGCCGACCGTGCGGCGGGCCGTACGGCGGGCCGAGGAAACGCGTACCGGCGGGACTCCCCGCGGCGCCGGCGGTTGGCCGAGCCCGGTGAACCCGCCCGGACGGCCATACGGCCCGACGTACGCCCATACCGCCCGCCCGCTGCCAACCGGCCCTACCGCCCGCCACCCGCACGGGGCACGAGTGCCGCAAGCTCCTCGATCTGCCCCGGTCCCACTCGGCAGCAGCCTCCGACCAGCCGGGCACCGGACGCCAGCCAGTCCCGCACCCCGGCCGGGTCGTAGCTGACTCCGCCGCGCCACGCCCCTTCGGCCGCGTCCCACCGCTCTCCGCTGTTGGGGTAGACGACCACCGGCTTGCCCGTCACCGCCGCCGCGAGCTCGACGGCCCGGTCCGCGTCACCCGGCTCGCAGCAGTTCACCCCGACGGCGATCACCTGCTCCCGGCCGACGGCGAGAGCGAAGGCCGCCGCCAGCTCCTGGCCTGCCCGGGTCCGCTCGCCGGCGATGCTGTACGAGAGCCAGACCGGCACCCCGCACCCCTCGACCGCCCGCAGCAGCGCCTCCGCCTCGTCCGTGTCCGGCACCGTCTCCAGGGCGAGCACATCGGGGCCCGCCGCGGCCAGGGCTTCGATCCTCGGCCGGTGGAAGCGCTCCAGCTCCGGCACCGACAGCCCGTACCGGCCCCGATACTCGCTGCCGTCCGCGAGCATCGCGCCGTACGGCCCCACCGAGGCCGCGACCCACACCTCCCGCCGAGCCGCCTCACCCGCACTCCGCGCCAGTTCCACACTGCCGGCCAGCAGCCCCGCGGCCTCCTCCCGCGCCACGCCTCTGCGCGCGAAGCCCTCGAAGGTCGCCTGGTAACTGGAGGTGATGAGGACCTGGGCACCCGCCCGTACATACGCCGTGTGGGCCGCTTCGATCTGCTGTGGATCGTCGGCCAGCAGCCGCGCCGACCAGAGGCCGTCGGACAGATCGCAGCCCTGTGCCTCCAGTTGGTTGGACAGCCCCCCGTCGAGGACGACGACGCCTTCGGCGAGCGCGGCGGCGAGTGTACGGACGGGTTTCACGAGAACTCCCAGGTGCCCGGTTCGGCCTCAGCCCAGTTGGGGCTGGACCTGCGAGGAGATCAGCTCCAGGTGCTCGAGGTCATCGAGGTCCAGCACCTGGAGATAGATCCGGGACCCGCCGATCGCGCCGTACCGTCCGATCTTGTCGACCACTTCGGCGGGTGAGCCGGCCAGCCCGTTCGCCTTCAGCTCGTCCACCTCCCGTCCGATGACAGCCGCTCGGCGTGCCACCTCCGCGTCATCCTTGCCCACGCAGACGACCAGGGCGTTGGAGTACACCAGCTCGTCCGCCCCGCGCCCCGCCGCCTCGGCCGCGGCGCGCACCCGGCCGAACTGCCGCTCGCTGTCCGCGACGGAGGCAAACGGAATGTTGAACTCGTCGGCGTACTGCGCGGCCAGCCGCGGGGTCCGGCTGGCCCCGTGCCCGCCGATCAGCACCGGTACCTTCCCCTGGGCGGGCTTGGGCAGGGCGGGCGAGTCGGCCAGTTGGTAGTGCGCGCCCTCGTACGAGAACGTCTTGCCGACGTCTGTGGCCCACAGTCCCGTGACAATGGCCAGCTGCTCCTCCAGCCTCCCGAACCTCTCCTTCGGGAAGGGGATGCCGTACGCCCTGTGCTCCTCCTCGAACCAGCCGGCGCCCAGGCCCAGTTCCACCCGGCCGCCCGACATCTGGTCGACCTGCGCGACCTGGACGGCCAGCACGCCCGGCAGCCGGAACGTCCCGGCGGTCATCAGCGTGCCGAGGCGGATCCGTTTGGTCTCGCGCGCCAGCCCGGCCAGGGTGATCCAGGCGTCGGTCGGCCCGGGCAGGCCGTCGGCGGAGCCCATGCTCAGATAGTGGTCGGAGCGGAAGAAGGCATCAAATCCGAGGTCCTCGGTGGCCTTGGCAACGGTCAGCAAGGTGTCGTAGCTCGCCCCTTGCTGGGGCTCGGTGAAGATTCGAAGATCCATGCATCCATCCTGCACCTTCGAACGGTCGTCAAGCCCACCGCCGGCGCCATACCGCCACCGGCTCGCCCGGGTGAAAACCGTCAGCCCGGCGGCCCGCGCTGCGCGGCGGGAAGGGCCCCGGGCCGAGGAGGCAGCCACGGCTGCGCAGTAACAAGTCCCCCGCGATGGAGACGTGTGAAGTTGGGCGATGGTGTGGTGCCGGCCCGCCCGACGCCGTCCTGGCAAGATGGCGGCATGGAACGTGTGCTTGGAATCGGTGGATACTTCATGCGGGCCTCCGACCCGGCGGCCCTGAGCGCGTGGTATCGCGATTGCCTGGGCCTGGACGCCGATGAGAACGGCCTGTGGCGTCAGGGAGCCGGGCCTACGGTGTTCGCGACGTTCGAGTCCGAGACCGACTATTTCGGGTCCCGCACCCAGCAAGCCATGCTCAACTTCCGGGTCCGCGACCTCGAAGCGATGCTCGCGCAATTGCGCGCCAAGGGAGCGGACGTGGCCAAAGAAACGCAGGACATGGAGGGTGTCGGTCGATTCGGCTGGGTCACCGATCCTGAGGGCAATCGGATCGAGCTGTGGCAGCCCGCCTGACCGCGTCTCCACGCGGGCGATCCCGCCTGACCGCGTCTTCACGCGGGCGATCCCGCCTGACCGCGTCTTCACGCGGGCGATGACGTGCTGCTGAACCGTCCGACCCACATCACGCCGGCACGCCCCGACCCCCATCGCGGGGGAGGTCGTAAGCCGTACCCGAGGTCATGACGGCCCCGCCGCCGAGTCCACCGCATCCATCGCGTCCACTTCCCCCACCGAGTCCGCCGAGGAAGGCGAGGGAGACGAAGAGGACGAAGGAGGCAAGGAAGGCGAGGAAGGCGAGGAAGGCGAGGGAAGCATGCGAGGCGGCGAGGGGGGCGAGTCCGACATCGTCTCCCGCGCAACCACCGGACCGGCTCTGCCCCGGATCGTGTCGGGCGGTCTCTCCGAATCCCGCGCCGCGAGCCGGCGCAGCATTCCACGCACCCGGTCGTTCGACTCGTCAGCGGCGTCTATCGCCTCGATGCACTGCCAGTACAGCCCCTCCTCATCGGTGGCGCACGCGACGCCGACCAGTGCGATCCCCACATCACCCAACAGCACACTCAGTCCGATCAACGTCCGCCGCGCGTCCGCCACTTCGGACAGCTGCGCGGCGCGGACCCCGCCGCTGCGCACCATCGGATGGTCGAGCACCCCGCACCCTCGACCACCGATCTCGCTGAGCCCGCGCGCCTCGCCTCTCAGCTCCAGTGGCCCGCACAGCGCCAGCCGGCTGCCGATCGCCTGGGCGAGGACTTGCGCCTGCCAGGCCTCGGCAACAATGTCAGGCACCGCCCGGCTCTGCGCCAAGGCGTGCCGACTGAGTCCGATGAGCCGCTCCGCATCCATGTACGCCGCCCCCGTTCGTACGACTTACTGCCCACTCAGTTCATTACCCAGAGTGAAGCTCATTGAGCCTGAACGCCAGGGGAATTCGGAAATCTGTGGACACCAAGGCCGATGGGGATAACTCCCCAACTCCATAGAGTGACGAAGGCATGCGTGAGGGGGCGGCGAACCGGTCGAAAATCACTTCGCCGGGAAGCGAATCTCATTCCGGTCGATCTTGTCGGAGAGCGCCGCCAGCGCGTCGATCCCGAGCACCTCGCAGAACTGCAGCAGATACGCGAGCACATCCGCGACCTCGTCCCGCACCCGGTGCGCCGCCCCCTCTTCCTCCATCACTCGCGCCGACTGCTCGGGCGTCAACCACTGGAAGATCTCCACCAGTTCCGACGCCTCGACGCTCAGCGCCACAGCCAGGTTCTTCGGGGTGTGGTACGGCTGCCAGTCGCGCGCCGCCGCGAACTCGGCCAGCCTGCGCTGCAACCCGGCCACATCCAGTCCGTCTTCTCTCGTCACGGCACCAGGTCTACCACCGTCACCCCTTCCACCCCACGCGCATACGACGCATCAGCGACCGCCCCCACCAGCCGGATGTGTCCGCGGGCGCACATCTCCGCGCCCAGAGAAAGCAGTTCCCGCGCCTGGCGCGGGTCCAGGCAGCGGTCGAAACCGTCCGCCAGAACGGTGAGCGACTGGTACGCCGCCGGCACCTCGGCCGCCTGGTCCATGGCCAGCACACCCGGCCCTGTGAGCAGTACCAGTGCCAGCGCCAGATACCTCAACTCGCCCTCGCCGAGACGCCCCACGGGCGTCGATCCCCGCGCACCGCTCCGGCCGAGGAGCGCCCGTACCGTTCCGTCGCCGAGCTCCTCGACGGCCAGATCCGCCACGTCGCCCGCGCATCCCACCCGCGCCGCGGCGGCCAGGCGGGCATGCCGCTTGGCGCACTGGCTCCGCGTGCGGTGCAGCACCTCAGCCAGGTTGTCGCAGCCGCGCCGCAGCCTCCCCTCCCCCGCCACCACCGGCTCACGCATCCGCTGGGGCTGCGGGTCACAGGCGAAGACCGACCGCAACGCCACGACGACCTGCTCGGCAGCGGCGAGGACTTGTAACTGGCCCCGCGTCTTGCCCGCCACACGCAGCGGCAGCAGCGCCGTGCCGAGCCGGTCGTCCGGCAGCGGGGCCCGCGTCACGGTCGCGGCCCCTGCCGTGTGCCAGGCAGCCTGCACCGAAGACCGTCCGGGATCGCGCAGCGCGGTGGTCAGCAGGGAGCGCCCGCCGCTGGTCAGCCGCTCGCCCACCACGCGCAGTTCGGGCTCCGCCTGCACCGCGAGATCGAGTTCTACGGGACCGGCCGGGCCGTCGACCGTGCAGCCGATCCGGAATCCCCGCCGGCCCTGTCCGTCGGCCTCCGCCCACTCCGGCACGCAGGCGGAGGGATCCGGAAAGGCCGTTTCGAGCTCGTCGCCCGCGCCGAGCCGCGCCAGCGCCTCGTACATCTGCAGGACGCTCGATTTGCCGCTGCCGCTCACGCCCGCGAAGAGCGTCAGCGGACCGATGGGCAGGACCGCACCCCGGTGCGATTTGAAGGCGGAGAGCCGCAGTTCGGTGACTGTGGGGCGGGTGCAGTTCGTGCCGTCGAGCGTGGTTACGTCCATGAGCGGGACGGTACGCAGCAGGATACGCGCCGAACCGTTCCGCCTCGACGACCTTCCTACGAACGGGGGACGGCCGCCGCGATCCCCTCGACCTCCGTGCCGACCGGGGCGAGCAGGAAGACATTCCGGTCGACCCGGTGCATCCCGCTGCCGAGGCCGAAGACGACACCACTGCTGAAGTCCAGGATGCGCTTGGCCACTTCGGTCTCGGCGCCGGTGAGGTCCAGCAGTACCGGGATCTGAGCGACGAGGTACTCGGCGACCTCGCGCGCGTCGGCGAAGACCTGCACCCGCAGCACGACGAAACGACGCTGCTCGGCGGCCGCGTAGTCCTGCGGGATGGTGTTGTGGTCGACCCGCGAAGGCCACTCGTTACGACCGCGCAGCGGGACGACCTGGGCCAGACCCTCCCACTGTTCGTCGGTGACGTCGTACCTCTCGTACCTACTCATGTCACCATCCTCGCGCCCCTCACCCGTTCGGCCCAACAGCGACACGGGCGAGTCGGCCACGGATCGGGTCGATCCGTCCGGCCGGGACAGCCCGAGATACAACTCGGCCGCGACGATCGCCTCACGCGCGGTGCGTTGTCCCGTCAGGACGCACAGGGTGTATGCGAGATCCTCCAGCCGACGCCGTCCGACCAGGTCCTTCGGCTCCTCGGTGACCAGATGTTCCCAGGCTCGGCAGCCCCGCAGCAGCCCGGCGAGCAGAGCCCTGTCCGGCAGAAGCGTGATTCCTGCTCCCGGCCTCGGCCCGCCGTGCGGGCCGGAAGTCTGCGGGGGTCAGCTGTTGTCGACCGGCTCGGCTCCGTGCCACACCGTGGTCATATTGCAGAACTCCTGGATACCGTGCTTCGACAGCTCCCTGCCGTAGCCGGAGCGCTTGACGCCACCGAACGGCATCGCGGGGTGGGAGGCCGTCATTCCGTTGAAGAAGATGCCGCCGGCCTCCATGTCACGTACGAACCGGCGCACGTCCCCTTCATCACGGGTCCACACATTGGAACTCAGCCCGAAGGGCGTGTCGTTGGCGAGGGCCACCGCCTCATCGAGGCCGGCCGCACGGTAGACCGTGGCCACCGGACCGAAGGCCTCCTCGTGGTGAATCCGCATGCCGGCGGAGATCTCGGTGAGGACGGTGGGCTCGTAGTACCAGCCCCGGTCCAGTTTCTCGGGACGCCGGGCTCCGCACCGTGCCTTCGCGCCGAGGCGCAGGGCGTCGGCGACCAGCGCTTCGAGGTCCGTACGGCCCTGTTCGCTGGCGAGCGGACCGACATCGGTGGACTCCTGCATCGGGTCGCCCACGGTCAACTCCCGTATTCCCGCGGTGAATCGCTCGCAAAAGTCTTCGTACACGTCGGCGTGGACGATGAAACGCTTGGCCGCGATGCAGGACTGGCCGTTGTTCTGCACCCGGGCCGTCACCGCCGTCCGGGCCGCACGTTCGAGATCGGCCGACGGCATCACGACGAAGGGATCGCTGCCGCCGAGCTCCAGTACGGTCTTCTTCACCTCGTCGCCCGCGATGGCGGCGACTGAGCGCCCGGCCGGCTCGCTGCCGGTGAGTGTCGCGGCGGCCACCCTGGGGTCGCGCAGGATGTTCTCGACCGCGCCGGATCCCACGAGAAGTGTCTGGAAACAGCCCTCCGGGAAGCCGGCCCGGTGGAAGAGGTCCTCCAGGTACAGGGCAGTCTGCGGCACGTTCGAAGCGTGCTTGAGCAGACCGACGTTACCGGCCATGAGCGCGGGGGCCGCGAACCGTACGACCTGCCAGAGCGGGAAGTTCCAGGGCATCACGGCCAGGACAACGCCGAGCGGACGGTAGTGGACGCGGGCGTGGGAGGCACCGGAGTCCCGCACGTCGGCGGCCGCAGGATGCTCGTCGGCCAGGAGCCGCTCGGCGTGCTCGGCATACCAGCGCATCGCCTTCGCGCACTTCGCCGCCTCCGCGCGGGCGGCCACGATCGTCTTGCCCATCTCGGTGGTCATGGTGCGGGCGATGTCCTGCCGGTCCTGGTCCAGAAGGTCCGCGGCGCGGTTCATCAACTCCGTCCGCCGGCTGAACTCCGTGGTGCGGTGCTGCCCGAAGGCGGCCGTGGCGAGCGCAAGGCGCCGTTCGATCTCCTCGGCCCCGAGCGCGTCGAACGTCCTGAGCGTCTCTCCGGTGGCGGGATTCACCGTGGCGATGGGCATGGCACTGTCCTCCTCGAGCTCGGTCTTTCGACACTTGCGCGGTACGGACGGTCCGGCAACGCAGAGCGCCCGGACACCGGCCGGACATCCGGGCCGACCGCACCGGCGGACTCCGGGCCGGGCGGGCGGCTTCCGCGACCGGGCGGGCCACCGGTTTCGGCGCGGGCCCGGTGGGCTCCGAGCCGGTCTGATGCGTCCTGGGCCGGACTAGCGGATGCCGCTCTCGAGTCGCAACTGGACGTCCTTCTCCTGGTCGCCGGCGGCCGTGCCCTCCACCTGCACGACGAACGACGCCGCCAGCGTCTCGCCCAGCCGGTCCACCCCCCAGTAGGTGCCCTGCACACCGACTTCGACGGGTGCTGTCAATTGCACGGGCACGGCCGGCGCGTGCGCGGGGGACACCTCGAACGTCGACGTCCACACGGTCGTGTGCGGGTGGGACGTGTATTGCGGTGCATCGTCATCGGCGCGGTCCGAGGTGAAGGACTGCGCCAGCACGTGGAAGACGGTGTCGGCATCCTCCTTCGAGCAATCGCTGAGCGTGACGACGACCGGTGTCGTGTACTGCGGATCGCTTTGCACGGTGATTCCTGCCTTTCCGTACCTCGCCTGCCCATGGCCTCCAGTCCGCTCGGCGGACTGGAGGCCATGGGCCTGTGATGGCCAGGTGCTTCACGCAGGCGGGGACTGCTCCTGCCCACCCATCGAGCCCTCCTGCCGGCTCTGTTCCTGGAGTCGGCGTGCCTTCTCCTGCAGCTTCTGACGCTCCTGCGGGTCAGTCGCGCGCTCCGCGGCCTCGGACAGCTGCTGTGCCTTCTCGCGCATCTGCTGCGCTCGACCTCGGGATTCGCCTGCTGCGCTCATTGTCACTCCTTGACAGTAGGAAGAGCGGGCTCAACCAGCGAACCAGGACCTCGTCACCCCCGCACGTCGAACGGTGACTGTCCGCTACCGACCGCCGAGGCGGTCCCCAGGTACCCGGAGAGCCCAGCCGGCGGGCTGTCGCGGAGAGCACTCCAGTACGGGACGCAGCGTCGAATTACGGGACGCCGGCGATCTCGACAGCGGGCCGTACGAACACCCGCGGACTGTTCGCAACCGTCAGCACCACGGCCCAAGCAGGGTCCCCGGTACGACACTTGGAACTCCTCGCCCCATGCGCCCGGGCCGGCATCCCTATCGCGCCCGGCAAGCCGTGACGGCACGGACCTCGGCGCCTCGCGACGTCAGCCGTTCACCCGAGCGGCCCGAAGCGCTCGCCGTCGGGCAGGAGGACCCGCGCATCGGTCATCGAACCCCTGAAACCGGCCCCCAGAGCTCGCACCACAGGACCCGTAACCCCACCCCGCCCCCGCATTCCTCGTCTAAGCTGATCACGTGGCGACACAGGGGGCGGCGACACAGGGGGCGGCGACACAGGGGGCGGCGACACAGGGGGCGGCGACACAGGGGGCGGCGACACAGGGGGCGGCGACACAGGGGGCGGCGA
>NZ_JBSFUK010000027.1:0-4962 GCF_053591755.1 Streptomyces sp. NPDC002926 | reverse complement strand
ACACAGGGGGCACTGCGGGCGATCAGCGACCTGCACATCGCCTACGCCGAGAACCGCAGCATTGTCGAGGGCCTGATGCCGGGCTCCCCCGACGACTGGCTGATAGTCGCCGGCGACGTCGGCGAGCTGATGGCCGACATCGAGTGGGCACTCGCCCTCCTGCGGGACCGCTTCGCGCAGGTGATCTGGGTCCCCGGCAACCACGAGCTGTGGACGGTCAAAGGGGAGACCAGCCCGCTGCGCGGCGTCCAGCGCTACGAGCAACTGGTGGCCATGTGCCGCCGGCTCGGCGTGCTCACGCCCGAGGACCCGTACCCGGTGTGGACGGGAGCGGGGGGGCCTGTCCGGATCGCGCCGCTGTTCCTGCTGTACGACTACACCTTCTTGACGCCGGGGACGACGACCCGGGAGGAGTCGCTGGCCAAGGCGTTCGACGCCGGGGTTGTCTGCACCGACGAGTACTTCCTGCACCCGGACCCGTACCCGACCCGCCAGGCGTGGTGCGCAGCCCGGGTCGAGGAGACCGAGCGGCGCCTGCGGGAGGTGTCGGGCGACCTGCCGCTGGTCCTGGTCAACCACTGGCCGCTGGTGCGCACGCCCACCGAGGTGATGATCCATCAGGAGTTCGTGCAGTGGTGCGGAACGGTGAGCACCGCCGACTGGCACACCCGCTTCGGCGCGAAGGTCGTGGTCTACGGCCACCTGCACATACCCCGGCACACCGTGTACGACAACGTCCCCTTCGAAGAGGTCTCGCTCGGCTACCCCCGCGAGTGGCGCCGCTTCGGACTCCGGCCCGACCTCGCCCGGGAGATCCTGCCTCGTACGAAGGGCGAGGACGCATGATCGAAGGGATCCTGCCCTCCTCGGTGCGCTGGGTTCAGTCCTTCACCGACCGCACGGACATCGAGCTGTTCCCCGAGGAGCAGGCCGTCGTCGCCAATGCGGTCGAGAAGCGACAGACCGAGTTCGCCACCGTCCGGGCGTGCGCGCGGGACGCGCTGGCCGCACTCGGCCACCCGCCCGTGCCGCTCGTGCCGGGAGAACGGGGCGCTCCGAGCTGGCCGGCCGGGGTGGTGGGAAGCATGACGCACTGCGCCGGCTACCGCGCCGCCGTGGTGGCACGCAGCAGCGACGTGGCGACCCTCGGGATCGACGCCGAGCCCAACCATGCCCTGCCCGAGGGCGTCCTGCCGGCGATCGGCCGCCCCGAGGACCTCACCGCCCTGGCGGCGCTGCCGAACTCGGCCGGGATCGCCTGGGACCGCATCCTCTTCAGCGCCAAGGAGTCCGTCTACAAAGCATGGTTTCCGGTGGCCCGGCAGTGGCTGGACTTCGAGGATGCGACGGTGACGATCGACCCCGACGGGACGTTCACTGCCCGCATCCTCATCCCCGGACCGACGCTGAGCGGCCGGCCGCTGACCGCCCTTTCCGGGCGGTGGGCGGCCGACGACAACCTCGTGATGACCGCGGTCGTGGTCGGGCAGGACGCCTGACACGTAGGCAGAGCGGGACCGGCCGGGGCAGGTCAGAGCGGGCCCCGGCCGGCGCAGGTCAGAGCGGGATCCGGCCGGCGTCGGCCAGCTTCCTGCCCAGCAGCTCGGCCACCGTCGTCCACTGCTCGACGAGGTAGAAGTGCCCGCCGGGCAGGACTTGCAGGTCGAAGTCGCCGCTCGTGACCGCGCCCCACTGCCCGGCGTCGTCGACCGAGGTACGCGGGTCGCTGTCGCCGACGAAGGCGGTTATCGGGGCCTGCAGCCGCCGCGTCGGGCTGTACCGGTGCGTCTCCAGCGCCCGGTAGTCGGCCCGCATCGGCCGCAGGATCATCTCTCTCACATCCGGATCGTCCAGCATCGACGAGCCCGTGCCGTTGAGTTCACGAACCTCGCGCAACAGCCCCTGCTCGTCACGCAGGTGTACGTTCTCACCCCTGGGCCTGCTGGGCGAACGCCGACCGGAGACGAACAGCTGGTCGGCCGGCAGCACTGCCCGCTCCTGCAGTTGCAGCGCCACCTCGAACGCGAGCAGCGCGCCCATGCTGTGGCCGAACAGCGACACCGGGCGGCCGTCGTCGGTGGCCACCACCGACTCCACGACGTACGCCGCCATCTCGCGCAGGTCTGTCAGGCACGGCTCCTTGTGCCGGTCCTGGCGTCCCGGGTACTGCACCACACTGACCTCGGCGGCGCCGGTCGCGGCCATCGCCCCGGAGAAGGGGAAGTAGTAGCTCGCCGACCCGCCCGCGTGCGGGAAGCAGATCAGCCGCGGCACCTTGTCGCCAACGGGGTGGTACCGCCGCAGCCAGGCAGCGGGATCAACGGATGACATTATCGGTTCCCTTCCGGAACGCGGGTTCGACGCAGGCTCGAAGCAGTGCGACGCAAGCTCGAGGCGAGTGCGACGCCACATCGACGTGGGGTCAGCCCAGGACGAGTTGGAGCTCTTCATAACCGTTGAGCCCGATGGCGTCCCGGCGCGCCGGCGTCCCCACCACCTCGATGCTGCTGAAACGCTCCAGGAAGGCCGGGAACAGTACCGAGGCCTCCAGGCGTGCCAGGTTGCCGCCCATGCAGAAGTGCGGGCCCGCGCTGAAGGCCAGGTTGGCGCCCTCGCTGCGGGTGAGGTCCAGCCTGCCCGGGTCGGTGAACTGGCGCGGGTCGCGGTTGGCCGCGGCCAGCAGCGCGACGACCAGGCTGTTCGCCGGGACGACCTGGTCACCCAGCGGGGTGTCCTCCTTCATCATCCGGCTGGCGGCGGTGATCGGCGTGTTGTAGCGCAGCAGCTCCTCCACGGCCGTCGACGTGACGGACGGGTCGCGGCGCCACAGCTCCAGCTGGTCCGGATGCTCCAGCAGCGAGGTCAGCCCGGCGCTGATGAGTGAGGTCGTGGTCTCGAACCCGGCGACGAACAGGAATGTCGCCAGCGACATCGTCTCCTCCGGCGACAGGCGCGCGTTGTCCCCCTCGCGGACCAGGGTCGACAGCAGGTCCTCGCGTGGGCTCCTGCGGCGCTCGTCCAGGATCCGGTCGAAGTACTCGCGCAGCTCGACCGCCGCCTCGTCGGCGCGGGCCAGGTCGTCCTCCGAGTAGTAGCCGCCCGACCAGACCCGGGACCAGTTGTTGGCCACGTGGTAGAAGTGCATGCCGTCCTCGTCCGGTACGCCCAGCATCTCGCTGATGACGGCGACGGGGAACGGGCTGGCCAGCGCCTTGATCAGGTCCACGGGGGCGCCACCGTCCGCCTGCTCGACGATGTCGTCGAGGTGACGGCGCATCAGCCGCTGAATGCTGGGCCCCAGGGCGCGCACCGCGGCCGGGGTGAAGACCCTGCCGGCCAGACCCCGGACCCTGGTGTGGTCCGGTGGGTCGAGGGTGATCAGCGCGCTGAGGTACATCCGCAGCGCCTCGTGCTCAGCCCAGTCCGGGCGCATGGTGCTCGCCGCACGCGGGCCGTTGCGGGTGGTGTTGGCGCGCAGGATCGCCGAGGACTCGGCGTACCCCGTCACGGCCCACAGCCCGAGCGACGGGCTGCGGTACACCCGGTCGGTGCCCATCAGCACGTCGTAGAGCGGGAACGGGTCCGCCGGCTGCGGCGGACTGAACAACTGGATCACCGCGTCGTCCGGCGTCACGGTGCTCAGCTCGATCGTCATCGTGGATCTCCCATGGCGTCTCGGCGCGACGCAGCAGGCGCGCTCGGAGCGGTTATGCGCGGGCGAGCCCCACGCTACGGCGGGCATCCGGGGCGCAAGTACCCCTAGCCTCCCCCTGAGTCGGGGCCACTCCCCGTGCCGGGAGTGGCCCCCGGTATCGCAATCGTCAGCCGCCACTGAGCTCGGCGTCGAGTACGGCGAACAGCTCGTCGTCGCTCGCGTCGTCGAGCGCGGCAGCCGCCTCCTCCTGGGCCGAAAGGGCCGCGGTGCGCGACCGCCACAGCTGCACGAGCGACTCCAGCCCCGCCGTGATGGCGGCCTGCTCCTCGGAGGTCCGGGAGGCGTTCGACAGCAGCGCCTCCAGCCGGTTCATCCGGCCCAGCAACGCCTCGGCACTGTCCTCGGCCGGCGGCCGGAGCTCCGCGTCCAGCCAGACCGCGGTGCGCCGCGCGGTGGGATGGTCGAACACGAGCGTGCTGGGCAGCGACAGCCCGGTACGCCGGCCGAGGCGGTTGCGCACCTCGACGGCGGCCATCGAGTCGAAGCCGAGCTCGGAGAAGGCCTTGTCGGGGTCAACGGTTTCCGCGTCGGCGTGCCCGAGCACCTGCGCCACCTGCTCCCGCACCAGCGCCAACAACAACTGGCCGCGGGTCTCGTCGTCCTTGTCCACAAGGTCGCGTACGAACCGCTGCGGATCCGTACGCCGGGCGGGCCTCGGCCGCGACGCAGGCGGGGTCTCCCCCAGGTCCTCGGTGGCCTGGAGCGGGACGGCATGGAGGGCCACCGAGCCGGCCGACGCCACGGGGCGCCCGGAGACGGTCTCCACGGAGAGACCGTTGCCGGTGAAGGCCATCCGCAGGGCCGACGGCGACGGCTCGTCCTCCCACCGCACGTTGTGCCACGTCGAACCGGTCAGCGCGCTGCCCGGCTCCACGTCGGCGTCGACAGCCAGGAGTTGGCACAACCCGTCGAGGAGGGCCGGGTGGATCCGGTGGCCGTCGGCGTCGGCATCCTCGGGCAGAGCGACCTCGACGTAGAGCTCACCATCGCGCTGCCAGGCCGCCTGGACGCTCTGGAACAGCGGTCCGGTACGGAAGCCGCGCGCCGCGAGGCGTTCGTACAGCTCGTCGATGTCCAGCTCCGCCGCGTCGGCGGGCGGCCGGGTACCGGTGCCGGGAGCGGTCCCGCCGCCCGAGCCGTCCGTCGTTGGGTTGGTGAGGGTGCCGGTGGCGTGGGTGGTCCAGTCGGTGTCCTGACCGGGACGGGAGTGGATGGAAACCTCGGCCTGCTCCCCCGCCCGGACCACC
>NZ_JBSFUK010000026.1:0-76403 GCF_053591755.1 Streptomyces sp. NPDC002926 | reverse complement strand
CGTGCGCGATCCGGGCCCCGGGCGCGCCGCGCGGGTGGGGCGGGCCCCGCGCCGGGCCCGCCCCCCCGGGGGCGGCCGCCCCCGGGGGGCGCCGGCCGGTTACGCCGTGCGCGGTGGGTTCAGCCGGGCGCCGTCAGGGGACGACCTGGCTGGACGGCTCGTCCGCGTCCGATGCGGCGGGCAGCTCCGCCTGGCGGTGCCAGCCGCGCTCGCCCCTGGCCCGCAGCCATGCGGTGGTCTCCTGAGGCGGCATCGCGGCCGCCACCAGCCAGCCCTGTACGGCGTCGCAGCCAAGATCGCGCAGCCGCTCCCAGGTCTCGTCGTCCTCCACACCTTCCGCAACCACCAGCAGGCCCAGCGAGTGGGCGAGGTCGACGGTGCAGCGGACGATCTCCGCGTCCTCGTTGTCGACGGCGAGCCGGGCGACGAAGGACCGGTCGATCTTCAGCTCGCTCACCGGCAGGCGGCGCAGGTGGACGAGCGAGGAGTAGCCGGTGCCGAAGTCGTCCAGGGACATCTTCACCCCGTGGTCGGTCAGCCCGGCGAGGGTGTCGGCGGCGCGCTGCGGGTCCTCGAGGAGTACGTGCTCCGTGATCTCCAACTGGAGCGAGCCCGGCGGGACGCCGTGCCGGGCGAGGCGGGCGGCGACCAGACCGGCGAAGCCGGGGGTGTGGACATCGCGCGGCGAGACATTGACCGCCACCGGGACGTCCAGACCCTGCGCGCGCCATCTGGCGACCTGGGCGAGGGCGGTGTCGAGGACGTACTCCGTCAGGTACGGCATCAGGCCCGAGGACTCGGCGATGGCGATGAACTCGTCCGGAGGCACTCGGCCTCGCTCCGGGTGTACCCAGCGGACCAGCGCCTCAAGGCCCGCTACATGGCCGTCGAAGCCGACCTTGGGCTGGTAGTGGAGTTCCACGTCGCCGGCGTCCAGCGCCCGGCGCAGATCGCCGAGCAGACCGAGCCGGTCGGGTGTGTTGCAGTCGCGCTTGGACTCGTAGACCTCGACGCCCGTGCGGTCCCGCTTCGCCTGGTACATCGCCACGTCCGCGCGGCGCAGCAGCCCCTCCGCGTCCAGCGCGTGGTCGGGGAAGACGGCTACGCCGGCGCTCGCCTCCAGGACGAGCGTGAGTCCGTCCAGGTCGAGTGGCGATGACAGCTCGGCCACCAGATGGCGGGCGATGCGCGTCGCGCTGGTGGTGGAGTCGGCCGCCGGGAGCAGTACGGCGAACTCGTCGCCCCCGAGCCGGGCCGCCTCGGCCCCTCGCGGCAGAGCCAGTCGTAGCCGATCGGCTATCTGGAGGAGTAGCCGGTCCCCGGCGAGGTGGCCGAGTGTGTCATTGACCGACCGGAAACGGTCGAGGTCGATCAGTACGAGAGCGGATCGCGCGCCGCTGCCCTCGGCATGCTCCAGGGCCGCCCAGGTCCGTTCCAGCAGCCACTGACGATTGGGCAGCCCGGTCAGCGGGTCCCGCAGCTGCTCCTCGGCTCTGGCCCGCGCGATCCAGAGCGTGGAGTCCAGAGCGATCAACGGCACGGCGAACAGGGGCAGCAGGAGCGGCAGGGCGGTGGCGACCACACAGATCAACGGCGCGATGCCGAGGAGAGCGACTGCGACAAGCCCCTGCCTGAGCAGGGCCGTACGGGCGACGGTGGGCAGCCCGCCGCCCTGCGGGGTCAGCGCGTACCAGAGGAGCAGTCGAGTGACCGCGAGATAGGCGGTGGCCGCCAGGACCACTTCGGGTAGGGCCTCGACGCCCCAGTTCAGGGGCAGCCAGGGCCGCTCCACGCTGGGCTCCACGCCGAAGGCCGTGAGGACGAGCGCGGCCGCACCGACGCCCAGGATGTCCACGGAGCCGTGCAGTACGCCCTGGCGCCAGCGGTGCCTGCGGGCGGCGCCGACCAGTGCGACGACGGCGAGGCTGACCAGACCGGCGGGCACCCAGCCGAAGAGCAGCAGGACGGCGAGGGTGAGGGCGGCACCGGAGCCGGTGCCGCCCCACCAGCGGTCGCGGCCGAGCGCGACCAGATGGCCGACGATGAACCCGGTGAGGACGGCGAGCGACCAGCCCACCGTGGATGAGGGGAAGAGCGCATGGCCCTCCTGCACGGTCCGTACGATCCCGGTGATGAGTACGGCGGCGGCGATCACCATGACGGCGACCGGCAGCCCGGACGTCATACCCGCAAGGGCCGCGGCTCCACGCGGCCGTGAGACCGGGGCGGCGCTCTCGGTCGGTTTCATTCCCGTCCCTCTCACAGCCGGCGGTGCCGATGCCTCGCGATGGCTCCCGTAGTCATGCCACCACGACTGAAATCCCACCACGCAGCCGTGCACGACAGGCGCACGTCTCAACAGTAGGCCGCAGGAGGCTCGGACGGGCAGCGCTCTACAGCTCTTGCCCGAATGCGACCCGGCCACCCTTAACCATCTGGTATGCGCTGAACGAGTGACCTGTACCTGGTGCTCCGGGTCCCGTTTCCGCGTCCGAATCCGGCCCCGCGCGCCCCCAAAGGACCTCCGAGTGAGCCCCTCCCAAGCCCCGCGCACGCCCCCTCCGTTACGCCTCTTCAGGCACAGCGGCCTCACGAGCTGCATCGGGCCCCTGTTCGAGCAGAACGGCGAAGCCCTCCTCGTCCAGCACCGGCACCTTCAACTGCATTGCCTTGTCGTACTTCGAACCCGGGTTGTCGCCGACGACCACGAACGCCGTTTTCTTGGAAACGGAACCAGCCACTTTCGCTCCGAGGCTCTGGAGGGCCTCTTTTGCGCCATCCCTTGTGTGGTTCTGCAGCGTGCCGGTGACGACAACGGTGAGTCCCCCGAGCGGACGCGGCCCTACGTCCTCCCCCGCGCCCTCTTCCTCCATGCGGACGCCCGCCTCCCGCCACTTGCGCAGGATCTCGCGGTGCCAGTCCTCCTCGAACCACTGCTTGAGGGAGGCGGCGATGGTTCCGCCGACGCCGTCGACCGCCGCCAGCTCCTCCTCCGTGGCCTGCTCGATCCGGTCGATCGAGCGGAATTCACGGGCCAGCGCCTCGGCCGCCACCGGGCCGACATGACGGATCGACAGGCCGGTGATGATCCGGGCCAGCGGACGCTCCTTGGCCGCGGCGATGTTCTCCAGCATCGCCACGGCGTTCTTCTTGGGCTCACCCTGTTGGTTGGCGAAGACGGTGACGACCTTCTCCTCGCCCGTCTTCGGGTCGCGCTTGGGCAGCCCGCTGTCCTGGTCGAGGACGTACGCCTTGATCGGCAGCAGCTGCTCGATGGTGAGGCTGAACAGATCTCCCTCGTCGGTGAGCGGCGGTGTGGGCGGCTCCAGCGGCTTGGTGAGCGCGGCCGCGGCCACATAACCGAAGTGCTCGATGTCCAGTGCCTTGCGGCCGGCGAGATAGAAGAGCCGTTCACGCAACTGGGCGGGGCAGGAACGGGCATTGGGGCAACGCAGATCGACGTCGCCCTCCTTCATGGGCCGCAGCGCGGTCCCGCACTCGGGGCACTCGCCCGGCATGACGAACTCCCGCTCGCTGCCGTCCCGCAGATCCACGACCGGGCCGAGGATCTCCGGAATGACGTCACCGGCCTTGCGCAGCACCACCGTGTCGCCGATCAGGACGCCCTTGGCCTTCACCACGTCCTGATTGTGCAGAGTGGCGAACTCGACCTCGGAGCCCGCGACCGTGACCGGCTCCACCTGGGCGTACGGAGTGACGCGGCCGGTGCGGCCGACGCCGACGCGGATGTTGACCAGCTTGGTGTTGACCTCCTCCGGGGCGTACTTCCACGCGATCGCCCAGCGCGGCGCCCGCGAGGTGGAGCCGAGACGCCCCTGGAGCGGGATCTCGTCGAGCTTGACGACCACGCCGTCGATCTCGTGCTCCACGGAGTGCCGGTTCTCTCCGAAGTAGGCGATGAACTCCTGTACGCCGTCCATCGAGTCCACGACCCTGTAATGCCTGGCGGTCGGCAGGCCCCATTCGCGCAGCAGCTCGTAGGCCTGCGACAGACGGTCGATGTCAAAGCCCTCACGCGCGCCGATGCCGTGCACCACCATGTGCAGCGGAAGGGTCGCCGTGACCTTCGGGTCCTTCTGGCGCAGCGAACCGGACGCGGAGTTCCGCGGGTTGGCGTACGGCTGCTCCCCCGCCGCCACGCGCCGGGCGTTGAGTTCCTGGAACTGCTCCATCGGGAAGTAGACCTCGCCGCGGATCTCGACGAGATCCGGGACGCGGTCACCCCTCAGCCGGTCCGGGATGTCCCCGATGGTCCGGACGTTCGGTGTGATGTCCTCGCCGACGCGGCCGTCGCCGCGGGTCGCCGCGCGGGTCAGCCGGCCCTTCTCGTACGTCAGGTTCACGGCCAGGCCGTCGACCTTGAGCTCGCACAGGAAGCGGTACTCCGAGGTGCCGACCTCGCGCGCGACGCGCTCGGCCCAGCCGGCCAGCTCCTCGTCGTCGAAGGCGTTGTCCAGGGAGAGCATCCGCTCTCGGTGCTCGACCTTGGCGAGCTCCGTCTCGTACTGCCCGGCGACCTTCTGCGTCGGCGAGTCGGGCGTACGCAGTTCGGGGTACTGCTCCTCGAGCGCCTCCAGCGCCCGCAGCAGCTTGTCGAACTCCGCGTCGCTGATGACCGGGCTGTCCTTCACGTAGTACCGGAAGCGGTGCTCCTCGACCTGCTCGGCGAGTTGGGCGTGCTGCTCCCGTGCATCTGCGGGCAGTGCCGTCTGCTGTTCGCCAGCCACCGTTTCGTCCTTCCGTTTCCCCAGCACCCGTTACTCAGGGTTGTCTGCGAGCGATCTCGCGGCCCGGACGCAGTGGGCGAGCGCCGCGCGGGCGTACGCCGGTGAGGCACCCGCGAGACCGCACGACGGGGTGATCACCACGGACTCGCTGAGAGTCCCCGGATTCAGCCCCAGCCTGCGCCACAACGTCCTGACACCCATGACGATATCGGGGGGCACTGACAATTCGGCCGGAGCGGCGTCGGTGGACGGCACGACTCCCGCGAAGAGCTTCGTACCGCCCTCCACCGCCTCGCCGATCTGTTCCTCGTCACGCTCGGTGAGTAGCCCGAAATCGAACGAGACGCCCGCGAATCCGGCCCGGCGCAGCAGCGCGAACGGCACGTCCGGAGCGCAGGAATGGACGGTGACGGGATCCTCGCTCACCCCGATCACGTCCCGCAGCGCGCTCTCGACGATCTGGCGGTCGACCGCCCGGTGTGTGCGATACCCGCTGGCGGTCCTGATCTCTCCACGCAGTACGGCGGTGAGCGAGGGCTCGTCGAGCTGCAGCACCACGCGAGCGCCCGGCACCCGGCGGCGTACCTCCGCGAGATGGCCGCGCAGCCCCTCGATGAGCGAGCCCGTCAGATCACGCACGGCGCCGGGATCGCCGAGGGCGGACTCGCCGCCTCGCAGCTCCAGCGCGGCGGCGAGCGTCCACGGCCCCACCGCCTGCACCTTCAGCGGGCCCTGGTACCCCTGGGTGAACTCTTCCAGCGCGTCGAGGTCCTCGCCGAGCCAGGAGCGGGCCCGGCGGGTCTCGCGCCCCGGCCGGTCGCTGATCCGCCAGCCGCTGGGCTCGACGTGCGCGTACATCTCGACGAGCAGCCCGATGGTCCGCCCGATCATGTCGGCGCCGGGCCCGCGGGCGGGCAGCTCGGGCAGATACGGAAAATTCTCGAAGGAACCCACGACGGTCTTCGCGGTCTCGCGGGGATCGCCGCCGGGCATGGATCCGATGCCGGTGGCGGGGCCCCAGCGGAAGTTGCTCTTGTCGCTCACTCGGGAAGGGTACGCGCCGCCCGCGCCCAGGAGCCCTGGCCCGAGTGTCGTCAGAGCCCGGGTCGTACCGTCAGATCGTTGATCTCCGCGTCGCGCGGCAGGTCGATCGCGGTGAGGATGGCCGTCGCCACCGACTCCGGATCGATCCAGCGGGACGCGTCGTACTCCTTGCCCTCCTGCGAGTGCACCTTGGCCTGCATCGGGCTGGCGGTACGCCCCGGATAGACGGAGGTCACACGTACGCCATTGCCGTGCTCCTCGTGGCGCAGCGCGTCGGCGAGGGCCTTCAGACCGTGCTTGGACGCGGCGTAGGCGCCCCATTCCGCGTGGGCGTTGAGGCCCGCGCCCGAATTGACGAAGAGCACATGCCCCTTGGTGACCCTGAGTTGGGGCAGAAACAGCCGGGTCAGCTCGGCTGGGGAGATCAGATTGGCGTTGAGCTGCTGGTGCCAGGTCTTGGGGCGGAGTTCCACGATCGGGCCGAGGTCGACGACGCCCGCGATGTGCAGCAGCGAGTCGAGCCGGTCCGGCATGGGCTGCTGACCGAGCGCCCAGGAGATACGGTCCGGGTCGGCCAGATCGGCGACGAGCGTGCGGGACCCCGGATAACGGCCCGCGAGCTCTTTGGCGCGGCCGGCGTCGCGCGCCAGGAGTACGAGGTCGTCGCCGCGCTCATGCAGCCGGCGCGCGACCGCCGCGCCGATGCCGGAGCCTGCCCCGGTGATCAGATGTGTGCCCATGGGGGACATGCTCGCACTACTGCACGCCCGCCGACTCCTCCAGGTAGGCGAGCGCCGCGACCCCGTCCTCCGCGAAGAACACCAGGTCGGTCAGCGGCAGCGGCAGAAAGCCCTCCTCCTCCATCCGCCGGAACTGCTGCTTCAGCCCGTCGTAGAAGCCCGCCGTGTTCAGCAGAACCACCGGCTTGGCGTGCTTGCCGTGCTTCTTCAGCTCCAGGATCTCGGTGGCCTCGTCCAGCGTCCCCGTACCGCCGACCATGATCACGACCGCGTCGGCCTTGTCGAGCATCAGCGCCTTGCGCTCCGCGAGGTCCTTGGCGATCACCATCTCGTCGGCGTTCGTACGGGCCTTCGCCCCGAGGAAGTCGACCGAGACGCCGACCAGCCGCCCGCCCGCCTGCTGGACACCGTCCGCGACGACCTTCATCAGTCCGCACTCGGACCCGCCCCACACCAGGGTGTGGTTTCCCTTGCCGACCAGCTCGGCGAATTCGCGGGCGGGCCGGGTGTAGCGGTCGTCGAGGTCGGCGGCGGAGAGGAAGACGCAGATATTCATAGGATCACGGTACGGGGAAGAACTCGGGTCCCAACGACGCTGTGCCAGGTATGACTGAAGGACACAAGATCACCATTGAGCAGGGCACCGTTCACGTACGCGTGGCACGCGGCGACGAGGTTCTCGGGGAGAGCAGCAGTCCGCTGATCCTGCGTGAGACGGGCTGCCCCGTGCGCTATTACCTCCCCCCGGAGGACGTACGCACCGACCTGCTGGAGCCCTCCCCGACGCACACCTACTGCCCGTTCAAGGGAACGGCCTCCTACTGGTCGCTGCCAGACGCGCAGGACCTGGTCTGGGCCTATCCCGAGCCCAAGGACGAAGTGGCGCGGATCAAGGACCATTTCTGCTTCTACGACACCGAGGTCGTCGAGGCCTGACGGAAGATCTTGTGCGCGAGCGATGAGTTCCGCCGGGCGCGGCGGTCAGGACTCCTATGGACAACTCGAGCAGAACGCCGAACAGGGCCAAGTCGGGTGACGGCACGCTCATCGCGTACGAGCAGTGGGGCGGCGCCGGGCCGCCGGTGGTTCTGGTCGGCGGAGCCCTGTGTACGGGGGCGACCGACGCTCCGCTGGCCGCGCTGCTCGCCCCGCAGTTCAGTGTGTTCACCTACGACCGGCGCGGCCGGGGCGCGAGCGGTGACACCGCTCCGTACGGGGTGGAGCGTGAGATCGAGGATCTCGCCGCCGTCCTCGCCGCGGCGGGTGGCAGCGCCTCGGTGCACGCCATCTCCTCGGGCGCCGCGCTCGCTCTGAGGGCTGCCGCCGCCGGTCTGCCGATCACCCAACTCTCGGTGTACGAGCCGCCGTTCACGACGAATCCGGCGAGCCGCGAGGAGCCCGCCGCCTACGTCGCCAGGCTGCGTGAGCTGGTGGAGCGGGGGCGGCCCGGCGATGCTCTCGCGCTCTTCCTGACGGAGACCGGGATGTCTCCGGCGGCGATCGAAGGGATGCGGCGGACGCCGATGTGGGCCGAGATCGAGGCGGTGGCGCACACCCTCCCCTACGACCACGAGATCATGGGCGACGGTCATGTGCCGGTCGAGCAGCTGCTTTCGATCGCACAGCAGGTGCTGGTCGTCGGCGGCGGCGCGAGTCCCGACCGGCTGCGGGATGCGGCACGCGTGGTGTCCGAGTGCCTGCCGCGGGGCCGGCACCGCACGCTGACCGGGCAGACGCACGAGGTGACGCCCCAGGTGCTGGCCCCGCTGCTGGCAGAGTTCTTCGCCGGTGGGTGCCGGAGCGGGGACTGACGGCTCCGGTACTCAACAGCCGGCTCCGGTACTGACCGTCCGCCGGCGGGTTCAGGCGACCGGCGCGGCCGTCCGCCCGGTCGTGGCGATGGTCGCCGAGCCGACCACGCGCGTGCCGTCGTACAGCACAATCGCCTGGCCGGGCGCCACGCCACGCACCGGTTCGGCGAAGCGCACATTCAGCGTGCCGTCGACGAGCTCGGCGGTCACCGATGTCTCGCCGCCGTGCGCGCGCAGCTGAGCGGTGTACGTCCCCGGGCCCTTGGGCGCCGTGCCGCACCAGCGGGGCTTGATGGCGGTCAGGGCGTCGACGTCCAGTGCCTCGGCCGGGCCGACCGTCACCGTGTTGTTCACCGGGGAGATGTCCAGGACGTAGCGCGGCTTGCCGTCGGGGGCCGGGTGGCCGATACGCAGGCCCTTGCGCTGGCCGATCGTGAAGCCGAAGGCCCCGTCGTGGCTGCCCAGCTTCGTGCCGGACTCGTCGACGATGTCGCCTTCCGCCGTGCCGAGGCGCGAGGCGAGGAAGCCCTGGGTGTCACCGTCCGCGATGAAGCAGATGTCGTGGCTGTCGGGCTTCTTGGCGACCGCGAGTCCCCTGCGCTCGGCCTCCGCGCGGATCTCGTTCTTGGTGGTGAGGGTGTCTCCGAGCGGGAACATGGCGTGCGCCAGCTGCCGCTCGTCGAGGACCCCGAGGACGTACGACTGGTCCTTGGCCATGTCGCTGGCGCGGTGCAGTTCGCGGCTGCCGTCCTCGCCCGTCACGACCGTGGCGTAATGACCGGTGCACACGGCGTCGAAGCCGAGCGCGAGCGCCTTGTCGAGCAGCGCGGCGAACTTGATCTTCTCGTTGCAGCGCAGACAGGGGTTGGGAGTGCGGCCGGCCTCGTACTCCGCGATGAAGTCCTCCACCACGTCCTCACGGAAGCGCTCGGCGAGATCCCACACGTAGAAGGGGATGCCGATCACATCCGCGGCGCGGCGGGCGTCGCGCGAGTCCTCGATGGTGCAGCAGCCGCGCGCGCCCGTGCGGAAGGACTGCGGGTTCGCGGAGAGCGCCAGGTGCACGCCGGTGACATCGTGTCCGGCCTCGGCGGCACGGGCGGCGGCGACGGCGGAGTCCACGCCGCCGGACATTGCGGCGAGGACTCGGAGGGGGCGCTGGGAAGTCTGAGGAGTCATAGCCCTACCAGGGTAAGGGGCCCGGGGAACCGAAAGCTCGCGAGTATGCGTTGGTGATCACATGGGGAGTGATTCGAAGCGCGAGGGCGGGGGCGGCGGGCCGGCCGTGAGCAGGCGGGCCGTGCTGATCGGCGGCGGGGCCGCGGTGGTGGGCGCGGGCGTGCTGGCCAGGGACGAGCTGAAGCGCCTCTGGTGGCGGGTGCCGGGGATCACGAAGGCGCGCAAGGAGGGTGAGATCGACCACGCGGGCGCGGAATGGACTGCCGCGTCACGGGCGAACCGGCGGCTCGCGGACCGGCCCGACGACTACGCCATCGACCGCGTGGTCATCCATGTCGTCCAGGGCAGCTACCCCTCGGCGCTCAAGTCCTTCAAAGATCCTGGGCACGGAGCCGCGACGCACTATGTCGTACGCAAGGACGGGCATGTGGCTCAGATGATCCGTGAGCTGGATGTGGCCTTCCACTCCGGGAACCGCTCGTACAACGAACGCAGCATCGGCATAGAGCACGAGGGTTTCGTGGACCGGCCGGCCGGTTTCACGGACGCGATGTACCGGTCGTCGGCGAAACTGACGGCGGACATCTGCGAGCGGTACGGGATACCGGTGGACCGCGAGCACATCATCGGGCATGTGGAGGTGCCGGGGACGGACCACACCGATCCCGGGCCGCACTGGGACTGGGACCGCTACATGAGGCTGGTGGGGGACGCTCGGGCGGCGGCCCGGTAGTACCGGGGATTCGACGGCATTCCGCTTGCGCGGGGGCGTTCCGCTTGCGCGGTCCCGGTCAGCGGCCTTGCGCGGGCGTCCGCGGCGCAGCGGCCGGGATCAGACCAGACCGGCCGTACGGGCCCGTTCCACTGCCGGGCCGATGGCTTCCGCGACAGCGTCCACATCCGCCTTGGTGGAGGTGTGGCCGAGGCTGAAGCGCAGGGTGCCGCGGGCCAGGTCCGGGTCGGTACCGGTGGCGAGGAGTACATGGCTGGGCTGGGCGACGCCGGCCGTACAGGCGGATCCCGTGGAGCACTCGATGCCCTGTGCGTCCAGCAGCAGAAGCAGGGAGTCGCCCTCGCAGCCGGGGAAGGAGAAGTGGGCGTTGGCGGGGAGGCGGTCGTCCGGGTCGCCTCCGAGGATCGCGTCCGGGACTGCCGTACGGACGGCGCGGACCAGTTCGTCGCGCAGCGAGCCGATCTCGTGGGCGAAGTCCTCACGCCGCTCGGCGGCGAGGCGGCCGGCCACGGCGAAGGACGCGATGGCGGGGGCGTCGAGGGTGCCGGAGCGTACGTGGCGCTCCTGGCCGCCACCGTGCAGGACGGGCACCGGGCTGTACTCACGGCCGAGCAGCAGCGCACCGATGCCGTACGGGCCGCCGATCTTGTGTCCGGAGACGGTCATCGCGGCCAGACCCGACGCGGCGAAGTCCACTTCGAGCTGGCCGAAGGCCTGGACCGCGTCGGCGTGCAGTGGGACGCCGAACTCCTTCGCGACGGCGGAGAGTTCGGCCACCGGCATGACGGTGCCGATCTCGTTGTTGGCCCACATGACCGTGGCGAGCGCGACATCGTCGGGATTGCGCGCGATGGCCTGGCGCAGTGCCTCGGGCTGCACCCGCCCGTACGCGTCGACCGGCAGGAACTCGACCGTCGCGCCCTCGTGCTCGCCGAGCCAGTCGACGGCGTCGAGGACGGCGTGGTGCTCGACGGGGCTGGCCAGTACGCGAGTCCTGGCCGGGTCGGCGTCGCGCCTCGACCAGTACAGGCCCTTCACGGCGAGGTTGTCGGCCTCCGTGCCGCCGGAGGTGAAGACCACCTCGCTGGGCCGTGCGCCGAGCGCCTCGGCGAGGGTCTCGCGGGCCTCCTCGACGGCGCGGCGGGCCCGGCGCCCGGCGGCGTGCAGCGCGGAGGCGTTGCCGGTGACGGTGAGCTGCGCGGTCATCGCCTCGACGGCTTCCGGCAGCATCGGAGTGGTCGCAGCGTGGTCGAGGTAAGCCATGGTGGCCACGATTCTACGAGGCCCGGCGGGGGCGCGGACGCGGCGCAGGGGTGCACGGGCGTGCGGGCTCCGCTTTCCCGGCTCTCCGCGGCCGCCGGTATCAGCCTCCGAGACCCCAGACGACGGTTCCGTTCACGCTGACGAGTACGGCGAGAACGGCCAGGTCGGCGACGCCGAGCGCGAGTCCGAGCAGGGCGCGGAAGCGGCGGGTGGTGCCTCGCCAGAGGGCGATCACGGCCAGCACCACGGCGATCGGGCCGAGCAGGATGTTCATCACGAGCAGGCCGACGAGGCCGAGGACGAACGCGGCGACGGCCATGCCGTCGGCGTCGCGCCGCGCTTCGGGACGGGTTTCGGACTGCGTCGCCGGCCGGGTTCCGGGCTGAGTGACATTCCGGTCGGCGGCATCCCCGAGGGTGCTCTCGGTGCGGGCGCCGCGTGCGGTGCGTGCGGTGCGTGCGGTAGCGGTGAGTTGCATGGTGGTTCGGCTCCTTCCGGGTCAGTGGTTCCGGGCGCGACGCTCGCGCACGGCGAAGACGATCAGCCATGCGCCGATGAGGGAGCAGGCCACGGCGGTGACGGAGAGCGGGAGTTGGGCCACTGCGCCCAGCATGATTCCCAGGAGGAGAAGCGCTGCGACGATGGCGATCATTGTCGTCCTTCCGAATTTTGGGTGAACACTTGTGAGTACGACTGTTCACTGACTTGTGAGTCTACACTTCCCTTCTCGGGAGAACGGTTGTTTACTGAATGTTATGAGTCACACCGTCGGGATCCGTCAGGCCCAGAAACAGAAGACCCGTCAGGCCCTCCTGGACGCCGCGCTGCAGCTCCTCGAGGAGCAGAGCCTGAGCAGCCTCGGACTGCGTGAGGTGACCCGGGCCGTGGGCGTGGCACCGACGGCGTTCTACCGGCACTTCAGAGACACGGCCGACCTCGGCGTCGCGCTCGTCGAGGAGGCGCTCGGCAGCCTGCACGCCATGATCGGCGAGGCGCTCGCCGAGACCGGTGACGATGTACGTATCGACCGGACCGTCGCGCTGATCGCGGATCTCGTCCGCAGATCCCCCGCGCATGTCCGGTTCATCGCCCGCGAGCGCCATGGCGGAGTGCAGCCCGTACGCGAGGCGATAGGCGCGCAACTGCGCCGGTTCGCCGACGAGGTGGCGGCGGCCTTCGCGCCCGAGCCGGAGTCGGCGGGATGGAGCGAGGCGGATCTGCGGATGCTCGCGGGCGTCTATGTCGACCACATGGTGATGACGGCGTACACGTTCCTGGAGGCCGGTCCCGAGGGCGAGGAGCGGGTCAGTTCGGTCGCCCGCCGTCAGCTGCGCCTGGTGAGTCTGGGCCGGCGCCACTGGCTGGACTGACGGGCCCGGCGGGCCCGTTTCCGTACAACTCGGCGACGGCCGCGGCCGCGCGGGCCAGCTCTTCTCGCGCCTCGGGCGGAGAGAGCACCTCCACGCTGTCGCCGAAGGCGAGCAGCGCGCGGGCCGCGGCCGCGGTCGACAGCGCGAGCTCCACGCGCGCCCAATCACCCGCGACCTGAGGCTCCGCGGCGATCTGACCGGCCTGTATACGCAGGAACATGTCCAGCCGGTCGGTCCGCACCAGCGCCGTCACCCGTACATCCGCCGGGCGGGCCTCGACCTGACGGCGCAACACCTGCCAGACGTCCGCCAGCTCCTGGCCGGGGCGCCGCCGGACCGGCGCGTCGGTGAGAGCGGCGGCGAGCACGCGGTCAGCGCGGAAGAGCCGAGGGGCGGCCCGGTGGTCGGCGACCAGGTACCAGACGCCCGCCTTGACGACGAGTCCGTACGGATCAAGCGTATACGTCCGCGGTTCGGTCGTCCCGCTGTGCCGGTAGCGCAGTCGCAGCCGGCGGTCGGTGAAGACGGCGGAGTTCAGCACATCCAGATCGACGGCCGGCTGCGGTACGCGCATCCAGCGGGCCGGGTCGACCAGGATCCGCCGGCTCGTCAACTCGGCCGCCGGCCGGTGCGGTTCGGGCAGCGCGGCCATGACCTTGCGCAGTGCGGAGCCGAGCGCCACGTCGAGGCCGAGCGCGGAGTGGACGCCCTGGGCGGCGAGGACGAAGAGGGCGCGGGACTCGTCGGCTGTCAGCCCGGTGACATCGGTACGGAAGCCGGGCAGCAGCGTGATGCCGCCGTGCCGCCCGCGCTCGGCGTAGACCGGGACGCCGGAGGAGGAAAGCGCCTCTATGTCGCGGTAGATGGTGCGTACGGAGACTTCGAGCCGCTCGGCGAGTTCGGCGGCCGGGACAAGACCGCGGGTCTGGAGGAGCAGCAGGATCGAGAGCAGCCGGTCGGATTTCACGTGTCTCAGGGTCTTTGGAAAACATGACGGAAGGTGTCAGGTTATCCAGGAAGAGTCTCCCTCGTCACCGAGTTCCGGTCTTGAGGAGATGGACACCATGAACGACCCCCGCCCCCTGTACGAGCGCGCGGCCGACCAGTTCGCGAGCCTGCTGAAGACCGTGACGCCGGAGCGGCTCGACGGCCCGACACCGTGTACGGAGTTCGATGTACGGGCGCTGCTGTCCCATGTCGTGGGCGGTGTACACCGGATCGCGCTCATCGGGGAGGGCGGGGACGGCCTGTCCGTGCCGGCCCGGGTGGACGGTGTCGCGGACGACGGCTGGGTGACGGCCTACGAGGAGGCCCACCGCCGGTTCACGGCGGCGTGGGCGGACGACTCGAAGCTGACCGGTGAGGTCACGGTCCCGTGGGGCACGGTGCCGGGCGCGGCGGCGGTGGGAGGCTATGTGATGGAGACACTCACGCACACATGGGACCTCTCGTGGTCCCTGGGCCACCCGCTGCCGCTCGACCCGGCCCTGGCGGAGGCGATCCTGCCGATCGCCCACGAGGTGCTGCCGCCCGAATCCCGCGCGGAGGGGGCTCCCTTCGGGCCGGTGCGGGAAGCGCCGGAGGGCGCTGACGCCTACGACCGCCTGGCGGCGTGGCTGGGGCGCTCGGTGTGACGCATGGGGGTGCCACCCGGCTTTGACCGAAGGCGGGTCCTCAGTCGCGCGGAGCCTTCGCCAGCTGGCGCGACTGAGCCACCAGGCGGTCCGCGCTGTCCCAGACCTCCGCGTCCTCCTCCAGGAATCCACCGGCCAGGTTGCGGGTCGCGATGGAGACCCGGAGCGGTCCGGGGGCCGGGCGGCAGCGGATGTGCGTGGTGAGTTCGACCGTCGGCGTCCAGCCCTTCAGGCCCAGCTCGAACGAGGTCGGCGGCAGCGCGTCGACCGTGAGCAGCAGCGAGAACGGGTCGGCGTCACGGCCGTCGGCGAGGGCGAACCAGCCGCGCATCTCGCCCTTGCCGGAGGGGGCCCCGACGGCCCAGCCGACGGTCGTCGGGTCGAGCTTGATGTTCAGGCGTTCCGTGATGGCCGAGCTGCCGGGGATCTTCGGCGCGGGACCGTCGGACGGGCCGAGGCAGTCCTGGAGCGCCGGCATGACGGGCGGCTTCGCCGACGTGCGTACGTCGTCGGGCAGCGCGTCCAGGTCTCCGTACGAGGCGAGGACGCGGATGCGCTCGACCTCCGTGCCGTCCTCGGCGTACTGGAACAGCGAGGCCTGGCCGGTGGAGAGGGTGCGGCCGGTGCGTACGACCTCGGTGCGGATGACCGCGGGGCCCGGGTGCGACGCCGTGAGGTAGTGCGCCGAGACCGTGAACGGGTCGGGGTGCGGCAGAGCGTCCCCGAGCGCACGGCCGAGCAGGGCCAGCAGGTAGCCGCCGTTGACGGCGCGGATGATCGTCCAGCCCGCCGAGAGCTCCGCGTCATAGATGCCCGGTGCGCGCAGGGTGACAGCGGTGTCGCGGTCGAACTCACTGTCCCCGATGGTTGCCTGTACTGCCTGTGCCATGGCGGCACCGTACAACAGAAAATTACTGAGCGGTAGCTTTTTTTGCTCTGTGCGGGCCGGACCGGCGGAACGCGGCGTTCCGGAGGTGGTCCGGCTCTGCCGGCTCTCTTCGGCTAGCTCTCTTCGGCGGCTGCCGAGCGCCGGTTCCAGGCGCGCGGCGCGCGCCAGTGGAAGCGCATCGCGAGCAGCCGCAGCACGAACGCGGTCACCACAGCGACTCCACTGGTGGCCGCGTTCAGTACGTCGAACTGGATGGCGACCACCACCATGGTCGCGCCGACGATGGCGGGGACGGCGTACAGATCGCGGTCCCAGCGCAGCAGCGACGGCACCTCGTTGGCGAGTACGTCACGCAGCACACCGCCACCCACGGCGGTGGCAAGCCCGAGCGCGGCGGAGAAGGTGAGGCCGAGCCCGTACTCGTACGCCTTGGTGGTGCCGGTGACGCAGAACAGGCCGAGGCCTGCGGCGTCGAAGACATTGACACCGACCTGGATGCGCTCGACGTGCGGATGCAGGAAGAAGACCAGAGCGGTCGCCACGAGCGGCATGAGGAAGTAACCGAGATCGCTGAAGGCCGCGGGCGGGACGGCCCCGATGATCAGGTCACGAAGGAGTCCTCCGCCCAGCGCGGTCACCTCGGCGAGCACCGCGATGCCGAAGACATCGAAATTCTTGCGTACGGCGAGCAGTGCGCCGGAGATCGCGAAGACGAAGATCCCGGCCAGGTCGAGCGCATGCTGGACGGAGGGCGTGAACAGTTCATGGAGCACCGGACGATTGTGCCGGTTCCACGACGCGGAGCTTGCCGTGGTACCCGCGGATCGACCGGCGATCCCCGTCGGCGGCCTCCGCGGCGCCGCCGGCGACGCCCGTAGCGGGCTGAGCCTCGGCCTCGCCGTCTTCGCTCGGGCGGCGCGCGGCCTCGCTTTCCCCGTCGCCGGCGGCGCCCCTTGGCCCAGCCCTGACCTTCGCCGGCCGCCGGCTCGGCCTGCGGCTGCGCGCCCGCACCTCCGGCAGGTCCCGGCGCCGACGGCGTACGACGCCGCGCTCGGCCGAAGGCTCCGCCCCGGTTGCCCCGGACTCGCCCTGCGCATCGGCGCTCCCGCCCGCGACAGGCCCGGTCCGGCCGGCGGCGTCGCCTTCGGCCGGAGCTATCGCCCCTGCAGTGCCTGACTACTCGTCGGACGCCTTGCCCTCGACGGGCTTGGCCTTGTCGCCCGGCTGTGCCTCGGCGTCCTCGCCTGCGGCAGGCCCGGGCTCGCTGTCGGCGGCGTCGTCCGACGCCGCGTCCGCCGGGGTCTCCGCCTCGGTGGCCTCAGGCTCGGCCTTGGCGAGGCTCGCCCCCGCCTCGGCCCGGTCCGCGTCCTCGTCGGTCTTCGCAAGGCTCGCCCCTGCGGTCTCCGACGCCTTCGGCGTCACGTCGACGATCTCGATCGCCTCCCGCGCCGACGGCAGGAGCGCCGCGTCGCCCGGGGCCAGGTCCGCTGCGTTCTCCGGGTGGTGGCAGGCCACCTGGTGTCCCGTCTTCAGTGCCAGCAGCGGCGGTTCCTGCGTCTTGCAGATATCCGTCGCCTTCCAGCACCGGGTGTGGAACCGGCAGCCGCTCGGCGGGGAGATCGGCGACGGGACGTCGCCCTTGAGCAGGATGCGGTCGCTCTTGGCGCCACGCCGCCTCGGGTCAGGCACCGGCACCGCCGAGAGCAGCGCCTTCGTGTACGGGTGCATCGGCGACTCGTACAGCGACTTGCGGTCCGTCAGCTCGACGATCTTGCCCAGGTACATCACCGCGATGCGGTCCGAGACATGGCGGATGACCGACAGGTCGTGGGCGATGATCACATAGGTGAGACCCAGCTCGTCCTGGAGGTCGTCCAGCAGGTTCACCACCTGCGCCTGGATCGACACGTCCAGCGCCGAGACCGGCTCGTCCGCCACGACCAGCTTCGGCTTCAGGGCGAGGGCCCGCGCGATACCGATGCGCTGGCGCTGGCCGCCGGAGAACTCGTGCGGGTAGCGGTTGTAGTGCTCGGGGTTGAGACCGACCAGGCCCAGCAGCCGCTGGACCTCCTTCTTGATCCCGCCCTCGGGCGTGACGCCCTGCAGCTTGAACGGCGCGCTGACGATCGAACCGACCGTGTGGCGCGGGTTCAGCGAGCCGTACGGGTCCTGGAAGATCATCTGCACGTCCCGGCGCATCGGGCGCATGCCCGCGACACCGAGGTGCGTGATGTCCTTGCCCTCGAACTCGATCTTGCCGCCGGTCGGTTCGAGGAGCCGGGTGATGAGCCGGCCCATCGTCGACTTGCCACAGCCGGACTCACCCACGACACCGAGCGTCTCGCCGGGAAGTACGTCGAAGCTGATGCCGTCGACCGCCTGAACGGCACCGGCCTGCCGGCGCAGCAGCCCCTTGGTGATCGGGAAGTGCTTGACCAGTCCGGTGACCTTGAGCAACGGCTCGGGCGAGGAGGTGGCCTGCTCCGGGATCGCCATCTCGGAATCCTTTGTCTCACTCAAAGCTTCGGCGCAATCTCTTCGGTCCAGATCCGCGTGCGGTCCTCCTGCGACATGTGGCAGGCCGAGTGGTGCCGGCTGCCGACCTCCCGCAGCTCGGGCCGCTCGGTGCGGGTGATCCCGCCCTTGGGCACATCGGCGTACGGGCAACGCGGGTGGAAAGCACAGCCACTGGGGATGTTGATCAGACTGGGCGGGGAACCCTTGACCGGGATGAGGCGCTCGGTCTGGTCACGGTCGATACGCGGCATCGAGCCCAGCAGGCCCCAGGTGTAGGGGTGCTGCGGCTCGTAGAAGACCTTCTCGGCCGGGCCCCGCTCGACGCAGCGGCCGCCGTACATCACCAGGATGTCGTCGGCCAGCTCGGCGACGACGCCCAGGTCATGGGTGATGATGATGACCGCGGAGCCGAACTCCTTCTGCAGATCCCGGATCAGGTCGAGGATCTGCGCCTGGACGGTGACGTCCAGCGCGGTGGTCGGCTCGTCCGCGATGAGCAGCTCGGGGTTGTTGACCAGCGCCATCGCGATCATCGCGCGCTGGCGCATACCGCCGGAGAACTCGTGCGGGTAGCTGTCCACCCGCTTGTGGGGCTCCGGGATGCCCACCCGGTCCAGCAGCTCGACGGCCCGCTTCAGGGCGGTCTTCTTGTCCGCCTTGTTGTGGACCTGGTACGCCTCACTGATCTGCTTGCCGATGGTGAAGTACGGGTGCATCGCGGACAGCGGATCCTGGAAGATCATCGCCATGTCGCGGCCGCGCAGCCGGCGTACCTCGTCCGGGTCGGCGGTCAGCAGTTCCTTGCCGTTCAGCCAGATCTCGCCGGAGAGGTGCGCCTTCTGCCGGCCGTACTGGCCGACGCGGTGCAGGCCCATGATGCCGAGCGAGGTCACCGACTTGCCGGAACCGGACTCACCCACGATGCCGAGGGTCTTGCCCTTCTCCAGCGTGAAGGAGAGTCCGTCGACCGACTTCACGAGACCGTCGTCGGTCGGGAAGTGCACCTGGAGGTCGCGTACCTCGAGGAAGGCGGTGGAGGGGGCCGAGCCCGCGGAGACGGGCTCGCCGACGGCCCCGGTCTTCGTCAGATCGGTCATGAGAGCCTCACTCGGGGGTCGATCACTGCGTACATGAGGTCCACGACGAGGTTGGCGAGGACAACGAAGAAGGCCGCGATGAGCGTGACTCCGAGGATCACGGGCAGATCGTGGTTGCTGATGGCGTTCACCGCGTTGTAGCCGAGGCCGTGCAGGGAGAAGGTGCTCTCCGTCAGGACCGCGCCGCCCACGAGTGCTCCGAGGTCCAGGCCGAGGACGGTCAGGATCGGGGTCATGGTCGAGCGCATCGCGTGCTTGCCGATGACCACCGGTTCCGTGAGGCCCTTGGCTCTGGCGGTGCGGATGTAGTCCTCGTTGAGGACCTCCAGCATGGTGGCGCGGGTGAGCCGGGCGTACATCGCGGCGTACAGGAAGGCCAGCGTGACCCACGGCAGAACCATGCCGTTGAACCAGGCCGCCGGATCCTCACCGAACGTCGCGTCCGGCCGGTCGAACCACCCCAGCTGGTCGGAGAAGAGCGCCAGGGAGAGCATGCCGGTGAAGTAGATGGGCAGCGAGACACCGCCGAGAGCGATGCCCATCGCCGAACGGTCCAGGGGCGTACCGCGCTTGAGGGCGGAGATGATGCCGGTGGAGACACCACCGATCACCCAGAGCACGACGGCGCCCGCGGCGAGCGAGAGGGTGACCGGCAGCCACTCGAGCAGCAGCGGCCAGACCTCCTGCTCGGTCTTGAACGAGTACCCGAAGCAGGGCGCGGCGCACTGCGTCACGTCGGAGCCGTTGGCGTACGTCCGTCCGCTCACCAGCCCGGCCACGAACTTCCCGAACTGGACCAGGATCGGGTCGTCCAGGCCCATCTTCTGCCGGATGCCCTCGATGGAGGCGGGGTCGGACTGTTTGCCGACGAAGTACAGCGCCGGGTCCGTCCCGATCATCTTGGGGAAGAGGAAGAAGATTCCGAAGGTCACCAGCGTGATGACCATCAGCATGACGATGACGGCGAAGATTCGCCTGATGAGATATGCAAGCACTGCGCTCGGCCCGACGGTGGCCCGGGGGCCCTCTCTTATGGAGAGGGCCCCGGGCCACCGCTCGCGGCCATCACCTGCCCTTCGTGCCTAGCGGGTGTGGCACTGGAACGTGAACTGACTGGGATTTACTTGACGACGCCGAGCGAGGCGTAGTCGTAGCGGCCGTTGTAGGCGTCCGCGGTGTAGGCGTTGGTCAGGCGGGTGCTGCGCCAGGTGATCGTCTTGTCGTAGACGAAGGGCAGGTAGACAGCAGCCTCGGAGACCTTCTGGTTCATCTGCTTGTAGATCTCGCCGGCCTTGGCCGGGTCGGTCTCGGCGATGGCCTGGTCGAAGAGCTTGTTGACCGCGGGGTCTTTCAGCTCGGAGAAGTTGTTGTTACCGCTCTGCAGGATGAACCGGCCGTCGACCAGCGGCTGCGAGAAGCCCTGGCCGGTCGGGAAGTCCGCGCCCCAGCCCATGATGATGATGCCGTAGCCCTTGTCCTTGACGACCTTCGGCGAACCGATGATGCCGGACGTCTGGGCGCCGTCGAACTGGTCGACCTGAGCGTCGATGCCGACCTGCTTCAGCGCGTTCTGCAGCGAGACGGCCGTGGCGACCTCGACCGGCTTGTTGTTGCGCACCGCGATGGTGGTCTTGAAGCCGTTCGGCTGGCCACAGGCCTTCAGCGCCGCCTTGGCCTTCTCGACGTTCGGCTTGCCGTCGTTCTTGAGGACCTCGTACGGGTCGTACGACGGGTCCGAACCCTTGATGCCCGCGGGGAGCATGTTCGGGGCGATGTCGCCACCGGCCTGCGGGCCGCCACGGGCGGTCTGCAGCGACTTGTGGTCCGCGGCGTAGATGACCGCCTTGCGGCACTCGACGTTGTCGAACGGCTTGACCGTCTGCGGGAAGACCGCGTAGCGGATGAAGCCGGTCTGGCCGTTGTCGAGGTTGTCCTTGTGCTTGCGCAGGGCGGTGGTACGCGCCGCCTGGCCGATGCCCGTCGCGTTGATGTCGACATCGAAGTCGCCCTTGAGCAGGCGCTTGTCCATGTCGTCCGCGTTGGTCATGAAGGTGACCGTGATCTTGTCCGGAAGCGCCTTGCGGATGGTGTCCGAGGCGGGCTTCCAGTTGGTGTTGCGGGACAGCGACATCGACTTGTTCGGCGCGTACGAGTCGATCTTGTACGGGCCGTTGGAGAAGGGCTTGAGGCCGTACTTGGAGGCGGTGTCCTTCTCCTTCTTCACCGGAGAGGCCGCCGGCATGGCGAGCATCTGCTCGAAGTCACCGTTCGGCTTCGGCAGCTTGAAGACGATGGTCTTCGCGTCCGGCGTCTCGATCGCCTTCAGGCCGAGCTTGTCCGCGGCCTTGTCCTTGTACGGACCCTTGTACTCGGTCTTCGGGTCGAGCACCTGCATCAGGTAGACCGGACCGCCGGAGATGACGTCCTGGGCCCAGGTGCGCTCGATGCCGTACTTGATGTCCTGCGAGGTGACGGGCGTGCCGTCCTCCCAGGTCACGTTGTCCTTGAGGGTGTACTTGTAGGTCTTGCCGCCGTCCGATATCTCAGCCTTCGCGGTCGCGAGGTCCGGGACGAGCTCGGTGCTGCCCTGGCCCGGCGCCGCCTTGAAGCTGACGAGCTGGCGGGTGTAGTAACGGGCGAAGTCCCACATGAAGCCGTAGTAACCGCGCTGCGGGTCCCACGAGTCGGCGTCCTGCGTGCCGACGAACTTAAGCGTGCCGCCCTTGGTGTCGGACGCGTTGGCGACCTTGCCAATGCCGGCGTTGAAGCCGGCCGCCTTGCCGGCGCCGTCCTTGCCGTCGTCCTTGCCGCCACATGCCGTGGCGGTCAGCAGGGCCGCGAGCACGACAGCCGTGCCTGCGGCAAGCCTGCGCTTCGACGTGCGATTGGTTGTCACGATGCTCGCAACCTCCGTAGTAGTCACTGCCCTTGAGGGCCGTGGTTCTGGGCTATTGCTCCTGGCGGCTTCGACAGGGGCGGTGTGTCCGCAGGGACGTGTGGGGGTCAGCGGGACCCCTTCGGGTCCAGCGCATCTCGTACGCCGTCACCGAAGAGATTGAAGGCCAACACGGTGACGAAGATCGCCAGGCCCGGGATGATCATGAACAGCGGATCATCCTCGTAGGTGCGCACGGCCGACGAGAGCATCTCGCCCCACGACGGAGTGGGCGGCTTGACGCCAACACCGAGGAAGCTCAGGGCGGCTTCCGTCAGGACGTTGGTGGGGATCATCAGCGTCGTGTAGACGGTGATCGGGGCCACCAGGTTCGGCAGCAGCTCCCGGAAGAGGATGTACGTACGGCCCGCACCGAGGCTGCGCGCCGCTTCGACGTACTCCCGCTCGCGCAGCGAGAGCGTCTGCCCGCGCACGATCCGGCCGATGTACGGCCAGCCGAAGAAGCCGATCACCAGGACGAGGACCGCGATGCGCAGACCCGAACCGGAGAAGCCCCACAGTTCATTCGGGACGACCGAGATCAGGGCGATGATGAAGAGCAGCTGCGGGAAGGCCAGCAGCAGGTCCATCACCCGGCTGATCGCCGCGTCGACCCAGCCGCCGAAGTAGCCGGCGACGACTCCGAAGACGGTGCCCAGGGTGACCGCGACGAAGGCGGAGAGGAAGGCGACGAGAAGCGAGATCCGCGCGCCGTAGACGATTCGGCTGAAGACGTCCCGGCCGTTGACCGGCTCAACTCCGAAGAGGAAGTCGGAATTGATGCCACCCCAGTCACCGATCGGGGTACCCAGCAGCGGGTCGATCGCATCCTCGTGGAGCTCCTCCGGCGGGTGGCCGAGCAGGCTCACGATCAGTGGAGCGAATATCGCGACCACGATCAGGAGGAGCACCACGAAACCGCCGACAAGTGCGACCTTGTCACGCTTCAACCGGATCCAGGCGATCTTCCAGGGCGAACGCCCTTCGATGGCCTTCTGCGGGACATCGGCGGCGACATCGACGGCCGCGGTTTCGGCCGCGCTCGTGTCGTGCAGTGGTGCCGTCATCGTGGTGGGGACCCCTCTCGGCCGGCGGTGACCGACCCATGCCCGCCGCTGTAGCGGCTTCGTTCACATCAGTGGTGCAGTTGTGTGTGTTGCGAGGAATGTTCGAAAAGCTGGTCGTACACAGGACCGAAGGGTCCTTGTTGCCGGGAGTCTTCAACGCTGCTGCGATCAGCCGCCAGACCCCTCGGGGAATGTTTGCTCAAACGTGATGAGGGGAGGGGGTTTCCGTTATACGGACGGAGCCACCGACTGAGCGGAACGCCAAATATCGCAAATGGGGCGAAAGTTGACTGTTGTGCCGCCATGCGGACGAGGGCGGCTCTTCGATTACAAGGCGTTCGAAGCCTCAGCGCACACAATCCCACCCCAAGTGTGGAGTTGGGGCATGGAATCAGCAGGTCAGGCCATGAGCGTCAGGGTGCTGCCACGGCCGGCTCAGCGGCCGTGCGGCGGCGGATAGCCGTAGCCACCGCCGGCGGGCGCGCCGCCGGCATGGGCCTCACGGTCGTAGAACGGGCGGGCGTTGGCCCGCAGCCACATCGTGACGGGGTCGTACTCGTCGGACATCGCGACGGTGGAGACCGGCAACCCGTCCGGTACCGCGGCGATCGACTGCTGCATCATCGCCCGCACCGTGTCCACGGACTGCCTGCTCGTGTCGTACAGATCGAGCCCGATGGCGAGATACGGGGCGCCGAGCGCGGGCTGCACCCAGGCGCGGCGGAGCGAGCGGATCGCATGCGTGCGGTGGGCATTCTGGGCGAGCAGGCCGTAGAAGTGCGGTAGCTCGATGGCCGGTTCGGACAGTCGCAGCGGTCCTGCGGGCATCCGGTCGAGGCCGGTGGCGATGCGGCGCAGATCCAGCCAGGGGATGCCGACGCCGCCGCCCGGCGCGTGCGGGTTGAGCCAGATGCCCCAGCGGTCCGGGTACAGCGCGCGGGCGATGTCCCGGCCGGTGACCACCTCGTGGGCGCGGTTCCAGCCGGAGACGGAGAGCTCCTGGGCGGAGGTGACGCAGGGCGCGTAGCCGACGCCGTCGACCTCCATGTTGCCGTACTGGGCGTCCGACGATCCGGCCTGGCCGTGCCAGAGCAGCATCCAGACCTGGCCGTTCGACGGGTCGGCGATGGCGTGCAGCAGCGCCTCGTACGCGTCGTAGCGTCCGGGAGTCACCTGGCGCAGCATGTGCTCGACCTGCCCGGCCGCCGCGGTGCCTGACGCACTCACCCTGGTTCCGCCCCTCTTCGATGCCTCTTCGATGCAGCAACACCACAGCCGCCCCGGGCACACGAGTGCTGCGGTAAGGCCATCAAACCAGCTTAATCGGCAGTCCTGACACCGACTTGACGACTACATGTGCGGCCGTTCGTAGAAGGGCCGCACCCGCTCCAGCATCCATGCTCCGACCGGGTCCTGGGCGGCATCCAGCAGTACGAGGTTGACCGGCCAGCCCACCTGGACCCGGCCGAGCGCCCGGCCGAGCGCGTCCATCGGGGCATTGCGCTCGGCGGCCTCCCAGGAGGAGAGCTGGACACCGATGAAGAGGGCCGGCGGGTCGCCCTCGATGGAGGCGAGCGCGCGACGGGCGGTGAGGACGACGCCGGAGGCCTCGAACTCCTCGGCCGCGGCGGCGAGGAAGTCGACCGGCTCTTCCTGCCAGTCGGGCTCGAAGAGCCGGACCCGGCCGCCGCTCGCGGGGCCGTCCAGCGGTGTACGTCCCACCCGGCACAGCTCGGCGACCGCGGGCGGCGGCAGCGGCGCGCCGACCGTACCGCCGGGATTCACGGCGATACCGAGCTGCGGAGGCAGCCCGCGGGCGAATTCCCGCGCGGGCGCGACGGTGAAGGAGACATGGCTGCCGACGCACTGCAGATACTGCTGCTCGGAGCTGAAGACCGGGACATACGGAGCGCCGTCGATCTCCATCGTGGGCAGATCGAGATCGGGGCTGTCGGGTCCGCCGCCGTTGGGCAGCGGCACCCAGATATGACTGCGGCCGAGCACCTCGACCAGCCGGCCGCCCGCCGAGGGGTTGCCGAGCGATGCGCCGAGCACCTCTTCCAGCTCGTTCCCCGGCCAGCCGGACGACGGATACGGATGGGTCTGCTCCGGTATCTCCATGTGCGGTCCTTCTCCCCCGGCTTCCACGGCTGCGCGCCACGAGCCTAACTCCGCGGTCCGACGGACATGAACCGGGGCTCCGTGCCGGACCCCGCTCCTCAAAGGCCTCAGAGGCTGAGTCCCAGCCCCGCGCGCACCGCCCTACGGCTTCTCGAAGCCGTCGCGCACCGCCCTACGACTTCTCGAAGCCGACCCGCGCCAGCACCCCCGCCGCGTCCCGGTCCAGCAGCACCGCCGAAGCGCAGCCCGCCGGCAGCCGGCCCGCCTCCGCGTCGCCGATCAGATGCCCGACCGCGCGCCGGTGCCGGGCGAAGGCGTAGCCGGAGACTCCCCGACCCCGCTCGCGCTGGCCCTGTCTGGCGACCTCGGGCGTGACGTCGAGCAGCACCAGATGGAGACCGCTCCCGCGGCGGCGCGCCACGCGGGCCAGCCAGCGCCGCACCCAGGTCTGCGTACCGCAGTCATGGACGACGACACTCTCGCCGGAGCGCAGCGCCCGCCTCAGCCCGGCGTAGTGGGCGATCCGTACGAGCGGGCGGTAGACGGCGTACGGCAGCAGCCGCGGCATCAGGGCCTCCCAGCGGTCCCGGGTGTCCTGCGAGTCGATGACACGGCCGCGCGCCGCGCGGCGGATCAACGTGGACTTGCCGCTGCCGGGCAGGCCGGAGACGACCACCACATCACCGGCGGCGAAGACCAGACTGTGCGGACTGCGGCCCGAGCGGTCCCTGAGGTCGCGCAGTATGGCCTCGGGCGCCCCTCGCAGTTCCCGTGCGGACACGTCCGGCCGGGCGGGCACCCCCGCGGTCGTCGCACAGGCACCGGACTGCTGCAACGTCATCACCCTCCCCCATGTCGGGTCACGCTCACCCTTGCCCATGAAGTGTAAAGAATTGGTAATGCGACACAACCTATTCGCAGCTGCGGGCCACTTCGGGCAGGCGCGGCCGCGTTCCGGACCACACGCACCACTCTGGCGCGATGCGTGCAATGATGTGCCCGCCAACTGCATACCGGCCGCTTGAATCCACGCGGGAGAGTCCTGGCCACTGTGTGCGCCGGGCGCCGAAGGAGCAAGTCCCTCCCTTGAATCTCTCAGGCCCCGTACCGCGTGTGATGAGGCAGATCTGAAAAGCGAGCCGCTGTCGAGTGGCTCCACCCAAGGTGCAAGTCACGACCATCAATACGTGTGGTCGGGACGAACCTCTCAGGTTCCGATGACAGATGGGGAGGATCGTCCTCGCCGGCCTGCCCTGGGAGCCACATCTATGAGTCACGCCCCCCGTCTGACTGCCCTCGACGCCCTGCACCGCTCGCTGGGCGCGACCATGACCGACTTCGCGGGCTGGGACATGCCGCTGCGGTACGGCAGTGAGCGCGACGAGCACAACGCCGTACGCACCAAGGCCGGTCTCTTCGACCTGTCGCACATGGGCGAGATCACCGTCAGCGGACCGCGTGCCGCCGATCTCCTCGACTTCGCGCTGGTCGGCAACATCGGCGGAGTGGCCGTCGGCCGCGCCCGCTACACCATGATCTGCCAGGAGGACGGCGGAATCCTCGACGACCTGATCGTCTACCGCCTCGGCGAGACGGAGTACATGGTCGTCGCCAACGCGGGCAACGCCCAGGTGGTGCTGGACGCGCTGACCGCCCGCGCCGAGGGCTACGACGCCGAGGTACGGGACGACCGCGACGCGTACGCGCTCATCGCCGTCCAGGGCCCGGAGTCCCCCGGCATCCTCGCATCGCTGACCGACGCCGACCTGGACGGGCTGAAGTACTACGCCGGCCTGCCCGGCACGGTCGCCGGCGTCCCGGCGCTGATCGCCCGTACGGGCTACACCGGCGAGGACGGCTTCGAGCTCTTCGTCCAGCCGCAGTACGCCGAGAAGCTCTGGCAGGCGCTGACCGAGGCGGGCGCGCCCGTCGGTCTCGTCCCGGCCGGTCTGTCCTGCCGCGACACGCTCCGCCTGGAGGCGGGCATGCCGCTGTACGGGCATGAGCTGACCACCGCGCTGACCCCGTTCGACGCGGGCCTCGGCCGGGTCGTGAAGTTCGAGAAGACCACGAACGACGGGCGTTTCGTCGGCCGCGAGGCACTCGAGGCAGCCGCCGTGCGCGCCGAGTCCAACCCGCCGCGCAAGCTCGTCGGCCTGATCGCCGAGGGCCGCAGGGTCCCGCGCGCCGGCTTCTCCGTGGTCGCTGGCGGCCAGGTCGTCGGCGAGGTCACCTCCGGTGCGCCCTCCCCGACCCTCGGCAGGCCGATCGCCATCGCGTATGTGGACGCGACGCACGCCGTCCCGGGCAGCGAGGGCGTCGGCGTCGACATCCGCGGCACCCACGAGCCGTACGAGGTCGTCGCGCTGCCGTTCTACAAGCGCCAGAAGTGATCGTCCGCACCTTCACTCCGTTCACCAGCACTCCCCCGCGTACAGGAGAATTCAGGCCATGAGCAACCCCCAGCAGCTGCGCTTCAGCAAGGAGCACGAGTGGCTGTCGGCCGCCGAGGACGGCGTCTCGACGGTCGGCATCACGGAGCACGCGGCGAACGCACTCGGCGATGTGGTGTACGTCCAGCTCCCTGAGGTAGGTGACACGGTGACCGCGGGCGAGACCTGCGGTGAGCTGGAGTCGACCAAGTCCGTCAGCGACCTGTACTCCCCGGTCAGCGGTGAGGTCACCGAGGCCAACGAGGACGTCGTCAATGACCCGTCACTCGTGAACTCCGCCCCCTTCGAGGGTGGCTGGCTCTTCAAGGTGCGCGTCAGCGAGGAGCCGAAGGACCTGCTCTCCGCCGACGAGTACACCGAGTTCTCCGGCAACTGACCACGACCACGACAGGGATCGAGATGTCGCTTCTCAACGCCCCTCTCCATGAGCTGGACCCGGACGTCGCCGCCGCTGTCGACGCCGAGCTCCACCGCCAGCAGTCCACCCTCGAGATGATCGCCTCGGAGAACTTCGCTCCGGTCGCGGTCATGGAGGCGCAGGGCTCCGTCCTCACCAACAAGTACGCCGAGGGCTACCCGGGCCGCCGCTACTACGGCGGCTGCGAGCACGTCGATGTGGTCGAGCAGATCGCGATCGACCGCGTCAAGGCGCTCTTCGGCGCCGAGCACGCCAACGTCCAGCCGCACTCGGGCGCCCAGGCGAACGCGGCCGCGATGTTCGCGCTGCTGAAGCCGGGCGACACGATCATGGGTCTGAACCTCGCCCACGGCGGGCACCTGACCCACGGCATGAAGATCAACTTCTCCGGCAAGCTGTACAACGTGGTCGCGTACCACGTGGACAGCGAGACCGGCCAGGTCGACATGGCCGAGGTCGAGCGCCTCGCCAAGGAGTCCCGTCCGAAGCTGATCGTCGCCGGCTGGTCCGCGTACCCGCGCCAGCTGGACTTCGCGGCCTTCCGCCGGATCGCGGACGAGGTCGGCGCGTACCTGATGGTCGACATGGCCCACTTCGCGGGCCTGGTCGCCGCCGGTCTGCACCCGAACCCGGTGCCGCACGCCCATGTCGTCACCACCACCACGCACAAGACCCTCGGTGGTCCCCGCGGCGGCGTGATCCTGTCGACGCAGGAGCTCGCCAAAAAGATCAACTCCGCGGTCTTCCCCGGTCAGCAGGGCGGTCCGCTGGAGCACGTCATCGCGGCGAAGGCAGTCTCCTTCAAGGTCGCGGCGACCGAGGAGTTCAAGGAGCGCCAGCAGCGCACCCTGAACGGCGCCCGTATCCTCGCCGAGCGCCTGGTCCAGGCCGACGTGACCGAGCACGGCGTCTCCGTACTGTCCGGCGGCACGGATGTGCACCTGGTCCTGGTCGACCTGCGCAACTCCCAGCTGGACGGCCAGCAGGCCGAGGACCGCCTCCACGAGGTGGGCATCACGGTCAACCGCAACGCGATCCCGAACGACCCGCGGCCGCCGATGGTCACCTCGGGTCTGCGGATCGGCACCCCGGCGCTGGCCACCCGCGGTTTCCAGGACGAGGACTTCCGTGAGGTCGCCGACATCATCGCCGAGGCGCTGAAGCCTTCGTACGACACGCAGGCGCTGAGCGCCCGGGTCTCGGCCCTGGCCGCGAAGCACCCGCTTTACCCTGGCCTGAAGTAATTCCGTACGCTTTTGTACGAACTCACGGGGCACCGCGCACACTGGTCAGTGCGTGCGGTGCCCCGCACCAGGTACCGCCTCGGTACCGCCCACGCACCGCCCTCTGCACCACCCCGGCAGACAAAGGCGTCTACCAACCCCCTAGGAGTCTTCCGTGGCCATTTCGGTCTTCGACCTGTTCTCGATCGGCATCGGCCCGTCCAGCTCCCACACCGTCGGCCCGATGCGCGCGGCCGCCCTGTTCGCGCGGCGGCTCAAGAACGAGGGCCTGATGGCCCACACCGCCGCCATACGCGCCGAGCTCTTCGGCTCACTCGGCGCGACCGGCCACGGCCACGGCACCCCGAAGGCCGTCCTGCTCGGTCTTGAGGGCAACTCTCCCCGTACCGTCGACGTCGAGACCGCAGACGCCCAGGTCGAGCGCATCCGCACCGGCCGCCGGATCAATCTGCTCGGTATGCACGAGATCGACTTCGACTTCGACAAGGATCTGATCCTGCACCGCCGCAAGGCGCTGCCGTACCACGCCAACGGGATGACGATCTTCGCGTACGACGCCCAGGGCGGACTCGTCCTCGAGAAGACGTACTACTCGGTGGGCGGCGGCTTCGTGGTCGACGAGGACGCCGTCGGCGAGGACCGGATCAAGCTCGACGACACCGTGCTGAAGTACCCCTTCCGTACCGGCGACGAGCTGCTGCGGCTCGCGCAGGAGACCGGTCTTTCGATCTCCGCGCTGATGCTGGAGAACGAGAAGGCCTGGCGCACCGAGGACGAGATCCGCGAGGGCCTGCTCGAGATCTGGCGGGTCATGCAGGCCTGCGTCTCGCGCGGGATGTCCCGCGAGGGCATCCTGCCCGGCGGCCTCAAGGTCCGCCGCCGCGCGGCCAACTCCGCCCGTCAGCTGCGTGCCGAGGGCGACGCACTGGCCCGCTCCATGGAGTGGATCACGCTGTACGCGATGGCCGTGAACGAGGAGAACGCCGCGGGCGGCCGCGTCGTCACCGCACCCACCAACGGCGCCGCGGGCATCATCCCGGCGGTGCTGCACTACTACATGAACTTCGTGCCGGGCGCGGACGAGGACGGCGTGATCCGCTTCCTGCTCGCCGCCGGAGCGATCGGCATGCTCTTCAAGGAGAACGCCTCGATCTCCGGCGCCGAGGTCGGCTGCCAGGGCGAGGTCGGCTCCGCATGTTCGATGGCCGCGGGTGCGCTGGCGGAGGTGCTCGGCGGCACTCCCGAGCAGGTCGAGAACGCGGCCGAGATAGGCATGGAGCACAACCTCGGCCTGACCTGCGACCCGGTCGGCGGCCTGGTCCAGATCCCTTGCATCGAACGCAACGGCATGGCCGCGGTCAAGGCCGTGACGGCGGCGAAGATGGCGATGCGCGGTGACGGCAGCCACAAGGTCTCGCTCGACAAGGTCATCAAGACCATGAAGGAGACCGGGGCGGACATGTCGGTCAAGTACAAGGAGACCGCGCGCGGCGGCCTCGCGGTGAACATCATCGAGTGCTGATCAGCAGCTATAGAGCGCACGTCAAGACAGTCCGCAGGAATTCACCCACAAGGGTGAGTTTTCCGAGCTCCGAACGTTTCTTCTCCGCCGCGGGCCCGAGCCTCCGCATTAGTCTCACAGCCTGTTCACCCAAGCCCCCGGTGATCAGATCGGGCACTACCCAGCAAGGAGAAACCCTGATGTCCGAGGGGCTGACGTCCAGGCCGTACGGGTTACTCGCCACGCTTCCAGAAGCGTACGGCCGGGTCTACCGACGGCAGGAACGCACCGTCGTCGAGCTGCGTGGCGAGATCGACATCGCCGCAGTGACGGTGATCGGCGCCTATCTCGATGTGGTCACCTCGGTCCGCGCCCACGAAGTGGTCGTCGACCTGACGCATGTCGAGTTCCTGGACTGCTCCGGGCTGGCGCTGCTCTGCCGGGCCCGACGGCGCACCACGGAGTTCGGCGGCCGCCTGTGCGTGGTCTGCGCCCGGCCGACGATTCTGCGCGTCTTCAAGGCGGGCGGCGTGCTGGACGTGCTCCGTACGCTGCCGACGCTGGACGCGGCACTGGCGGCGCAGGGCGGATGAAATCCGGGCGGTCCCCGGCCTGGCCGGGGAGCCGCTCCGGTGCGTCAAGGCCTTGCGCGGCTCTGACGAGGCCCTGAGGCCCTGTTCGGCTCAGGCCCTGTTCAGCTCTGTTCAGGCCTTGTTGAGCGAGGCCCAGAATTCGTCGAAGGTCAGCTGACCGTCGCCGTTGGCGTCCTTCGTCCTGATCACTGCCTCGGCGACCGTCTCGGTGACATGGAAGTCGCCCAGCTGAGCCATCACGCTCTTGTACTCGCTCGCCGTGATCAGGCCGTCGCCGTCCAGGTCGTAGCGCTCGAACGCCCTGCGCGCCTCTTCGATGTCCGCCACTGCTTCCGCCCCTCCTTGGTGCATTACTGACGGGGTCAGATTAACCGCCCCGATGAGCCCTCACGGCAGCGGCCGTCCGATCGAAGGCGGCCGCGGCTCCTGTCGCACCCTTGAGCACTCCGCGTACGTCCTCCAGGGAGGGCCCGGGTTCGGGTGGAGGCTCACGTCGCGGAGAGGGAGACGAGATGAGCAAGGCACTGGCGGAGATCCTGGCCGCGGCAGCACGCGGGAAGTTCCCGCCGCCGGACGGATCCACCACCGTGATCGGTCAGCCGAGCGTCCGGGACGCCGGTGTGATGGCGTTCACCGCGCACTCGGTGGTCTTCACGGACGAGGATCCGGACTGGGTAGGGGCCGAGCTGGCCGCCACCGCGTCCGACCGGCTGGCCGCGGCGATGAACCCTGCGTTCCTTTCCGCCATGCTGGCCCGTACCGGCCGCTCGATGCACACCATCGACCTGGTGACCGTCGCCGGCGCGCTCCGGGGCGGACCGGCGCTCGAACTGCGCGAGATCGAGGACCCGGAGCACCCTCGGGTGGCACGCGCCCTGAAGTTCCGCGAGGGGGTGAGGGTCTGGGCCGCGGACGGCGGGGTGCTGGTACTCGGCCGGGGCGTCGCGGGCCGCTGGGAGGCCGCGATCGAGGTGGACGAGCAGGCGCGCGGCCGGGGCCTCGGCGTGGAACTCGCTGTGGCGGCACGCCACTTGGTGCCGGACTCCGTGGTGTGGGCCCAGCAGTCGCCGGGGAACGCCCGTAGCGTACGGACGTTCCAGACGGCGGGCTTCCGGCCGGTGGGCTCCGAAGCCCTGTTCGTGGCCCGATGAGCCGTGGTCGAGTCGGCCGGACGAGCCGGACGAGCACGCCGCCCGCGCCACAGAACTCGCCCGCCGGGCGACGCCGCGCTTCACCGCGAGGGTGTCCTCGAACGCGGGGCGGGTCCGGAGAGCGGCCCCGCCCCGCGTTCGAGGCGCGGGTCCGGGGCTGATCCCCGGGGCGCTGCTCAGCGGAAGATGCCCGTGTGACCCAGCGAGTAGCGCCCGGGCTGCGGATAGACCGCGAGTCCGTGCGGACCGCTGCCCACCCTGATACGGGCCAGCTGCTTACCGGTCACGGTGTCGATGGCGTACACCTCGGAGTCGTAACGCCCGGACAGCCACAGCACCTTGCCGTCCGCCGAGACACCGCCCATGTCGGGGCTGCCGCCGTCCGGCAGCGTCCACTTCTTGGTCAGCCTGTTCTGTGCGAAGTCGAAGACGGAGACGGAGCCCTCGCCGCGGTTGGAGATGTACATCTCCTTGGAGTCACGGCTGACGTAGAGGCCGTGGCAGCCCTTGCCGGTGGGGAGCAGTTCGGGCGTGGTGAACTTCTCGCCGTCGAGCACCCACACGCCGTGCGCCATCATGTCGGCGATGTAGAAGGTCTTGCCGTCCGGCGAGATCTTCACGTCCTGCGGCATCGCACCGTTGAAGGGCAGCTTCTGCCGGCCGAGGACATTCATGCCCTCCGTGTCGACCTTCAGCAGCTCGCCGGAGAACTCGCAGGAGACGATGAAGTACCGGCCGTCGGCGGAGAAGTCCGCGTGGTTGACGCCGTAGCAGGAGACAGGGGTGCTCTTGATCCGCTTCATGGTGTGCGCGTCGCGGAAGACGAGCGCGCGGTCCAGCGAGGCCATGACGATCGCGTACTTGCCGTCGGGCGTGAAGTAGAGGTTGTACGGGTCGTGCACGTCGACCGGCTTGCCCGCGGCACCGGTGGCGGGGTTGATCGGGGTGAGCGTATGGCCGCGGTTGTTGTTGACCCAGAGCGTCTTGAGGTCCCAGGAGGGGACGACGTGCTGCGGCTGGACGCCGACCGGGATCGTCTGGATGACCTTGTACGTCGTGGGGTCGATGACCGAGACGGTGTTGGAGTTGGTGTTGGGGACGTAGACCCGGGACGGGAAGCCTTTGACCGCCGGCGAGAGCCGGCCCGGGCGGTCCGCCGCGTAGACGTCATGCGCGTCCAGCACGGGCGGCATGCCACGCAGCCAGGAATGCTGCCCGTACCGGGGTTTGGCGGGCGGCGCGGCGGCCTTGGTTGCGAGCGCCTCGGTCCGGTCGGGGGGTGAGCTACAGCCCGCGAGCAGCGCGAGCAGGACGCCCGCGAGCAGCGCGGTGGTCCGCTTGGCGAGGGGAGTCATCGGGTGCATCAGATCAGCAGCTCCGTGGTGGTCACCGCGCGCAGGCCGCGGCGGTTGAGGTCGTCGAGGAGTGCGGGCAGCGCGGCGACCGTGTCGGGAACGCCGAAGTGCAGACTCACCACCGATCCGCGCCGGATCTGCCCGGTGACATTGCGGGTGACGGCTGTGGCGCCGGGCTTGGTGTGGTCGAGGGAGTCGACGTCGTACGAGAGAACATGCGGGTAGCCGGCCCGGTGGGCGAGTTCGGTGACGAGGGGGGTCGCGTCGCGCGTTCGGGAGGGGCGGAACCAGGTGCCGATGGAGCCGGTGAGCCGGCGCAGCCGCTCGGCACAGCCGGTGATCTCGGCGTACGCCTGCGTCTCGGACATCTCCGAGATGCCCAGATGGCGCTGGGTGTGATTGCCGAGGTCGTGCCCGCCGTCGAGGATCCGGCGGGCGAGGTCCGGGTACTCGTCGAGCCAGCTGCCGACGGCGAGGACGGTGACATGAGCCCCTGCCCGTTCGGCCTCGGCCAGTAACGCCCTGGCCACGGCCGGATCCCCCTGGCCGTGGAAGGTGAGGGCCACCCGGTCCCGGTCGCGGGGGCCGTGGGCGATCCGGGCGGGCTGTCCGGGGAAGCGGCGGGGAGCGGGCGCGGGGCCGGGACGGGAGCCGCGGGGCCGCGGCGTGGGGGCGGCGGGCGGTGGCGGAGCGGGACTGTCGTCGGTGCAGCTCGTGGCGAGGGCACCCGCGACGGCCGCACCCACTCCTGCGCGCAGTGCGCCGCGGCGGTCGATCGAGGTCACGGGAAGCACAGTAGGCGCGGACTGCCCGCAAGATAACGATTGTCCAAATTCAGGGCGATTACGGGTCGCGATCGCGAGACTCAACGCCGGGACAGTGGACCACTAAAACACTCGATGCAATCTATATTCATGCAGCGTTTACCAGGCGAGTGGCCCATCTAACCTACGATTCACTTCCCGCATGTCCATATTTGCCAGCTTTCAACCGAGTATGGACTTTTGGCGCCGCGACGCCCGTCTGCCATAGTCGGTGACACGACCCCCATTGACCCGGGCCAGGTCGTCGTAAGCCGCCGTGGATACACCCCCCCAATCCACGGCGCTCCACAGGAGCCCCCGCTCAGGGGGCTTCTGTGTTTCCCGGTCCGCCGATCGCGGCCCCCGCTGCCCGGCTCCTCAGCGGTCGGAGACCCGCATCTCGAACCAGGTGGTCTTGCCTCGGGGCAGCAGATCCACGCCCCACCGGTCGGAGAGCTTGTCCACGAGAAAGAGGCCGCGGCCGCTGATGTCCATCTCCTGGACCGGCATCAGACAGGGCAGCCCGCGGGAGGGATCATGAACCTCGATCCTGATCCAGCCGCGGCGCCGCAGCATCCGCAACCCGAAGACGCGCGCGCCGGTATGGCGTACGGCATTACCGACGAGCTCCGAGACGAGTAACACCGCATGCTCGGCGGTCTGCGCGGACAGCGCCCACTGGCGCAGCACCACACACTGGGTCAGCCGGCGTGCGGTGGCGGCGGATTCGGGGCGGGAAGGCAGTCGGACTTCCTCGTCCGTCGGATTGCCGAACAACTCCAGTGCCTTGAGCGCCTGTTCATCCTCGACGGCCGGAACCCGCCGCGCGACGGTAGCGCTGCCACGCTGTCGCGGTTGCTCCACACCCTCCAGGCCCGCCATGCCCCCATCATGGCCGCAATGAGCGGCTTCCGGGGCCATTCCGGGGGAATAGGGCCCCCGGAACAATCCACTCCCGCGCAACCCGCTGGCATATGCCACTGGCCCCATGCAGCCATTCATACACTCGCTGAGCTGCGCTGACGCCTCGCTCACGGATGATCGCTCAGCGCAGCGGCCCGCTCGGCCTTAAGGCTCCTTTAAGACCCGGCTAAGCCGGCCACAGGATTGACGCCCGGCATCGATGTGTCCAACGTGCCCGCGCTCAGAGGAACTTGGCCTTACCCGGGCCCTCCTCCACGAAGCTGCGCATCCCGCGCTCGCGGTCCTCCGTCGCGAACAGGCCCGCGAACCAGTTGCGTTCGACGGCGAGGCCCGTCCCGATGTCCGTCTCCAGGCCGGCGTCGATGGACTCCTTGGCGGCACGCAGCGCCAGGGCCGGCCCCCGCGCGAGCCGTGCGGCCCAGGCGCGGGCCTGCTCGTACACCTCGGCCGCGGGGACGAGGCGGTCGACGAGACCGAGCGCCAGCGCCTCCTCGGCCTTCACCATACGGCCGGTGAAGATCAGGTCCTTGGCCTTGGACGGGCCGATCAGCCGCGAGAGCCGCTGGGTGCCGCCGGCGCCCGGGATCAGGCCGAGCAGGATCTCGGGCTGCCCGAGCGTGGCGTTGTCGGCGGCGATCCGGAAGTCGGCGCAGAGGGCCAGTTCGCAGCCGCCTCCGAGTGCGTAGCCGGTGACGGCGGCGACGACGGGCTTGGGGATACGGGCGACAGCGGTGAAGGAATCCTGCAGGGCCCGGGACCGCACGACCATCGCCGCGTGGTCCATCTCCTGCATCTCCTTGATGTCCGCTCCGGCCGCGAACACCTTCTCGCCGCCGTACAGGATCACGGCCCGTACGTCCTCGCGGCGGGTCGCCTCCTCGGCGAGCTCGCGCAGCCTGTCCTGGATGGCGATGTCCAGGGCGTTCATCGGCGGGCGGTCCAGTCGGATGGTGCCGACGCCTTCGGAGACCTCGAGTGCAACAGTCGTCATGGAGGCAGGTTAACCGTCGCTAACGACAACGGACCCGGTGCTGTTGCTCACAGCACCGGGTCCGGCGTTTCCGGAAGGCGGACGTACTACTTGGTCCAGTCCGCCCAGGACATGTTCCAGCCGTTCAGACCGTTCTCCGGAGCGATCTGGCGGTCCTTGGAGTTCTTCACGATCACCACGTCGCCGATGATCGACCGGTCGAAGAGCCAGGCCGCCGGGGTGCCGTCGTCGTACGCCCCCCGGACGTCGCGCAGACCCACACAGCCATGGCTGACGTTCGACGAACCGAACGTCCCGGACGAGGCCCAGTAGTTGCCGTGGATGAAGGTGCCCGAGTTGGACAGACGCATCGCGTGCGGCACGTCCTTGATGTCGTACTCGCCGCCGAAGCCCACGGTGGCGCCGTTCATCCGGGTCACCTTGTACTTCTCACTGATGACCATCTGGCCGTTGTACGTCGTGGTCGACGGCGCGCCCGCGGTGATGGGGATGGACTTGATCTGCTTGCCGTCCCGTACGACCTTCATGGTGTGCTCACCGGCGTCCACGGTGGAGACCTGGCTGCGGCCGATGGTGAACTTCACCGTCTTGGACTGCTTGCCGTACACCCCGGGGCGACCCTCGACGCCGTCCAGGCTGAGCCTGACCGTCACCTTGGTGCCCGCGGCCCAGTACTTCTCCGGGCGGAAGTCGAGGCGGTCGTTGCCGAACCAGTGGCCCTCGACCGGCACGGCCGGCTCCGCGGTCACCTTGATGGCCTTCTCGACGGACTCCGGATTGGTGATGCCACGGGTGAAGTTGATCGAGACCGGCATGCCGACGCCGACCGTCGCGCCGTCCTCGGGCGTGTACTGCCCGAGGAAGGTGTTCTTCGGGACGAGGGTGGTGAAGGTGGTGTCCTTCGCCGACTCACGGCCGTCCGCGTCCTTGGCGATCGCGTGCACCTTGTACTTGGTGGAGCCCGCCAGGTGCTGCAGCGGCTGCCAACTGGCGCCGTCCGCGGCGAGCTTGCCCTCGACCGCGGAGCCCTTGTCGTCCTGGACCGTGACCGTGGTCAGCTTGCCCTTCTCGGCCGTGACCTTGAGTGCGCCGCTGGTGGCTACCGACCGGGCGCCGTCCTTGGGCGCGATGGTCACCACCGCCTGGGAGGCCGCGTTCCCGACCTTCCCGCCGTCCTTCTTGTCCTTGTCGCCACTGCCCTTGCCGGAGTCCCCACCACCGCAAGCCGTGACCAGCACCAGCAACGCCCCCAGCACCAGAGCCAGCAGAGCGGCGCCCCCACGCCCGCGTCCGCTTCCCGCCCCGGCCGATGCCCCCGATATCGGCTGCCCGTTCAAAATGGTCTTCTCCCCTCGCACGGCCTGGCCCCGCCACGGCCCGCACCCCCGCGCGCCTCACGCACGCACGGCGATAGATAATCACACCGTGGGTAGGTGAACCTCCCCACGAATGTCACCGTTCAGTCCCAACTTGTCCGCCGGGCTCACCTGAGACGGTGCGGGCCTTGCAGGTCAGCGAGGGTCAGCGCAGCGCGGAACCCTCCTTCCACGCCTTCCAGTCCAGGTTCCAGCCGCCGAGACCGTTGTCGGGGTCGACCCGCTTGTCCCGCGAGCCCACGACCTCGACCACATCGCCGATCAGCGTCCGGTCGAAGAACCAGCCGGCCGGGGTGTCCTCGCTGCCGCCCTTGACGTCGCGCAGTCCGACGCAGCCATGGCTCACGTTCTCCGAGCCGAAGGTCTCCGGCGCGGCCCAGTAATTGCCGTGCAGGAACGTCCCCGAGTTGGTCAGACGCATCGCGTGCGGGACGTCCTTGATGTCGTACTCACCGCCGAAGCCGACCGTCCGGCCGTTCATCCGGGTCACGTCGAACAGCTCTGAGACCACCATCTTGCCGTTGTACGTCGTCGTCTTGGGCCCTCCCGCGGTGATGGGCAGAGTCGCCAGGACGGCGCCGTCGCGCGTGATCCGCATGGTGTGCGCCGTGGCGTCGACCTGTGAGACCTGCGAGCGGCCGACCGTGAAGGCGACGGTCTTCTGCTGGATGCCGTACACCCGCGGCGCCGCCTCGACATCACGCAGCCGCACATCGACCGTGACCTTGGTGCCCGGTCTCCAGTACTCCCGCGGACGGAAGTCGAGGCGCTCCTTGCCGAACCAGTGGCCGACCACCTCGACGGGCGGCTCGGAGGTGACGCGGATGGCACGTTCGACGGCCCCGCGGTTCTCGATCTCCCGGTTGAAGTCGAAGGAAACGATCATGCCGGTGCCGACGGTCGAGCGGTTCTCCGGTTTGAAGTAGCCGATGAAACGGCGCTCGGGAATCTGTGTGGTGAAGGTGGTGTGGCGGGCCTGACGGTGGCCGTGTCCGTCCAGCGCCACCACGTCGACGCTGTACTTTGCGGACAGATCGAGGTGCGTGCCCTCGGCCGGGTTCCAGCGCAGCCCGTCCTCGGAGACCACGCCGGGGACCTCGGTCGGCCGGCCGTCCTCCACCTGCATCACCTTGACCCGCTCGAGCCGCCCGCTGGGCAGCTTCACCATGAGCGGGCCCTCGGGGCCGACCCCCTTGGCGCCATCCTCGGGGACGACCTGGATCGCGTCCTCGGGCGACCGCGGCTTATTGCCGACGTCGAGCTCCGCGCCGGTGCATCCGGCCAGCCCGGCCATCAGTCCTGCCCATGTCAGGACGACGGCCGCGCCCCGTCCTGCCCGCTTCAGTACATGTCTCACGTACCGACCAACGACCGCCCCCCTCCAGGGGAAACGTGAGCGCGGGGCCATGTTGGTATGAGAGCAGTGCGGGCAGAACAGGTGGGAGGACCACGCGTGGGGTGCCGCGGCCGGGACGCCGTGAGCAGTACTCCCCCAGAGCCCTTCGGGCCTGGGGGGCACCCCCGGCGGGGCCCGATGAGCCGCGGGAGGCCGGCAGGTGTCGAGCGCAGCCGAGCAGGAGACAGTGCAGGAGGGGGTGCGGGGCGAATTTCCCGGCCCACTCCCGGCGGTCGGTGTCAACGGCCGCCACAGAGAGACAGGCGCCCGCAGGCCGGCCGTATGGCCGGGGGCGCCGACGCCGCTCGGGGCGCGTTTCCGGGTCGGACCCGACGGGGTCGCGGGCACGAACTTCGCGCTCTGGGCGGGCGGGGCGGAGGCGGTGGAGCTGTGCCTGTTCGGCGACGAGGGCGGTTCGGTCACCGAGACACGGCTGCCGCTGACCGAGCTGACCCATGAGATCTGGCACGGCTTTGTGCCCGAGGTCCGGCCGGGGCAGCGGTACGGCTTCCGGGTGCACGGCCGCTGGGACCCGTGGACGGGCGCGCGATGGAATCCGGCGAAGCTGCTGCTGGATCCGTACGCGCGGGCGGTGGACGGCGAGTTCCGACTGCCCGCCGAGGTGTACGGGCATGTGCGCGACTGGCCGCAGCAGCATGTCGCGGACACGGTGCGGGACGACCGGGACTCGGCGCCGTATGTGCCCAAGGGCGTCGTCGTCCACGATGACGCCCCCGACGACGAATGGACGGACGACCGCAGGCCCAAGACGCCGTGGGCGGACTCGGTCATCTACGAGCTGCATGTGCGCGGGTTCACCAAGCTGCATCCGGGGGTTCCGGAGGAACTGCGGGGCACCTACGCGGGCCTCGCGCATCCGGCGGCGATAGAGCATCTGGTGCGGCTCGGGGTGACGGCGGTCGAGCTGCTGCCGGTCCACCAGTACGCGCACGAGGACCATCTGCTGCGGCGCGGCCTGCGCAACTACTGGGGCTACAACTCCATCGGCTACTTCGCGCCGCACGCCGCGTACTCGGCGAGCGGGACGAGCGGTCAGCAGGTCGGCGAGTTCAAACGGATGGTGCAGGCACTGCACGCCGCCGGGATCGAGGTCATCCTCGATGTGGTCTACAACCACACGGCGGAGGCGGGTGAGCTGGGTCCGACCCTGTCGCTGCGCGGTATCGACAACCGCGGCTACTACCGGCTCCAGTCGGACGCCCGGACGTACGCGGACTACACCGGGTGCGGCAACACCCTGCATGTGGTGCAGCCGCATGTGCTGCGGCTGATCACCGATTCACTGCGCTACTGGGTGACCGAAATGGGGGTCGACGGCTTCCGCTTCGACCTGGCGGCGGCGCTGGCGCGCTCCATGCACGATGTCGACATGCTCTCCCCCTTCCTCGCAGTGATCGCGCAGGATCCGGTGCTGCGGCGGGTGAAGCTGATCGCCGAGCCGTGGGACGTGGGCAACGGCGGCTACCAGGTGGGGGCGTTCCCGCCGCTGTGGACGGAGTGGAACGACCGCTACCGCGATGCCGTACGGGACTTCTGGCGCGGCGCGCTGCCCGACGTGAGGGATCTCGGATACCGGCTCTCGGGCTCCAGCGATCTGTACGCCTGGGGCGGCCGGCGGCCGTACGCGTCCATCAACTTCGTGACCGCGCACGACGGGTTCACCCTGCGCGATCTGGTCAGTTACGAGCAGAAGCACAACGAGGCCAATGGCGAGGGCAACCGCGACGGCACGAACGACAACCGGTCCTGGAACTGCGGCGCCGAGGGCGAGACGGACGATGCGCAGATCAACGCGCTACGGCGGCGGCAGCTGCGCAATCTGCTGACGACGCTGCTGGTGTCGACGGGCGTGCCGATGCTGGTCGCGGGCGACGAGATGGGCCGTACACAGGGCGGCAGCAACAACGCCTACTGCCAGGACAACGAGATCGGCTGGGTGGACTGGTCACTGCGCGAGCAGCCGGGCCCGCGCGGACTGCTGGAGCTGACGACCCGGCTGCTGGCGCTGCGCCACAGCCATCCGGTGCTGCGCCGCCGTGCCTTCTTCTCGGGCCGCGCGAGGGCGGCGGACGGACTGCGGGATCTCGCCTGGTTCACGCCGCACGGCACGGAGATGACGGAACGGGACTGGTACGCCCCGGCGTCGACGCTGGCGCTCTATCTCTCCGGCCGCGACATCCCCGGACGTGACGCGCGTGGGGCGGAGGTGACGGACGACAGCTTCCTGACGGTGCTGCACTCGGCGGACCGGCCGACGAGCTTCCGGCTGCCGGGCCCGCCCTGGGCGCAGGCGTACGAGCTGGTGGTCGACACCTCGCGGGAGGACCAGGAGACGGCGCCGGGCACCGTGCATCCCGGTGGGGAGACGGTGACCGTGCCGGCGCGGTCGGTGCTGCTGCTTCGCGTCAGAACGTGACCGGGATTCCGGGGGGCGAAGTCGTCCTCGACGGGGTCGGTTCCCGGTCTTCGCCCCGGCGGGCACAGCGGCTGCGCCCCTGCCTGGATACGCCCGGTGGCGGCAAAAACCGGATGAGCGATGTCAGTGGTGAACCGTAGGCTCGCCGCTGATGTCCGACACACATGCAGCCACCAGGAACCGGTCCGCCGTGCGTTCGCTGCTGCGGCTGTGGCCGTACGTACGCCCCGTCCGAACGCGCCTGTTCAGCGCGGGATTTGTCGCCATAGTGGCCTCCTGCCTCGGCCTGGTCATCCCGCTCGTCCTGAAGTGGATGGTGGACGGCCCGGTCGCCGGCAGGGACCCCGGCGGGGTCTGGCTCGGCGCGCTGGTGCTGCTGATGCTGGGCGTCGCCGAGGCGGTGCTCTTCGGCCTCCGGCGGTGGCTGGTGGCCAGGCCGCTGGCGAGCGTGGAGGCGGCCATGCGGGCCGGTCTCTACCGGCATCTGCAGCGGCTGCCGGTGGCTTTCCACGACCGGTGGGCGTCGGGGCAGTTGCTCTCGCGCGGAACGACGGATCTGATGCTGGTGCGGATGTTCCTGGCCTTTCCGCTGACCTTCCTCGTGGTCAACGCGACGACCATCCTGGTCGGCTATGTGATTCTGCTGGGCCAGCAGTGGACGCTGGGGCTCGTACTCCTCGCGCCCATCGTGCCGCTGGTGATTCTCTGCTCGGTCTTCGAGTCGCGGTACGCGATCGTCGCCCGGAAGGCGCAGGACCAGGTCGGCGATCTGACGACCGTCGTCGAGGAGAGCGTGCTCGGCATCCGCATCATCAAGGGCTTCGGCCGCCACCGCAGCCAGGCCCGCGCCTTCCGCGGGCTCTCGGAGCGGCTGCGCGGTACGGAGCTGGGCAAAGCGCGGCTGCTGGCCGGGATCTGGGCACTGATCACGACCATCCCGGAGGTAGCGATCGGCGCGGCCCTGGTGCTGGGCACGATCCAGGTCGCCGACGGCGGTCTGTCGGCGGGCACGCTGGTGGCGTTCCTGTCGACAGCGCTCGCGCTGCGCTGGCCGGTGGAGTCGATCGGCTTTCTGCTGGCGATGAGCCAGGAGGCGGCGACGGCGACGGAGCGGTACTTCGAGGTGATGGACGCGGCGGAGGAGTCGTCCGGGGGTTCGGACGCGTCCGGGCCCGGCAGTGCCGACGGACTCCGGTTCGAGGGCGTCGAGTTCCGCTACCCGGACGCGTCCGACGGCGCCGCGCCCGTGCTCGCCCGCATCGATCTGAGGGTACGTCCCGGCGAGACCATGGCCCTGGTCGGCGGCACCGGTTCCGGAAAGACCACGCTCACCGCGCTCGTACCGCGACTGCACGAGGTGACCGCGGGCCGGATCACGCTGGACGGGGAGGACATCGCGGCGATGCCTCGCGAGCGGTTGCGCGAGCTGGTGTCCGTGGCTTTCGAGGAGCCGACGCTGTTCTCGGCGAGCGTCGGAGAGAACGTTCTGATGGGCGCGGAGGGCGCGGGCGACGAAGAGCTGGGCCGGGCCCTGGACATCGCGCAGGCCGGGTTCGTGCAGTCGCTGCCCCACGGCACCGACACCCAGGTCGGCGAGCAGGGCCTCAGCCTCTCCGGCGGACAGCGGCAGCGCCTGGCCCTGGCCAGGGCGGTCGTCGGGCAGCCGCGCTTCCTGGTGCTCGACGACCCGCTGTCGGCGCTGGATGTGCATACGGAGGCGCTGGTCGAGGCCGCACTGCGCCGAGTGCTTGAGGACACGACGGCGCTGGTGGTGGCGCACCGCCCGTCGACGGTGATGCTGGCGGACCGGGTGGCGCTGCTGTCGGGCGGGCGGATCGCGGCGGTCGGCACTCATCAGGAACTGCTGCGTACGAACAGGGAGTACGCGTGGCTGATGTCCGGCGCCGATGCCCAGGAGAACGCCGAGGAGAGTGTCCGATGACGTCATCGACGACCACCGCGCCGTACGCCGACGGCGAGGACGAACGCACGGGCGAGGGCGCGCCGCCCCTGGAGAAGCCGGCGCCGGTCAGGGCCGACCCGTTCGACCGGGACGCGCTGCCGGCGCCGCAGGGGGCGACCGGCGCCCTGTTGCGCTCGCTCCTCGCGCCGCGGCGCCGCTTCGTCGGCATCGCGGCGCTGCTCCTGCTGCTTCAGCAGGCCGCCGTCCAGGCCGGTCCACTCCTCGTCGCGTACGCCATCGACCGCGGCGTACCGGCCTTCCGCACACACGACTACGGACCGCTGATCGCGGTCGCCGTCGGGTACGCCCTGTGCGCTTCCGGCGCCGGTGTCCTGCAGTACTCCTTCATCCGCGCCTCCGCCCGCGTCAACCAGGACGTCCTCCTCGATCTGCGCGGCCGGATCTTCCGTCACGCACAGGCCCTGAGCGTCGACTTCCACGAGCGGTACACCTCGGGCCGGCTCATCTCGCGGTCGACCACCGATGTCGAGTCCCTCCGGGAGCTGCTCAGCGAAGGCCTGCAGGAGCTGATCATGGTTGTCCTCGCCTTTGTCTACATCTCGGCAATGCTGCTCTGGCTGGACCTCGGACTCGGCGGGCTCGCGGTCCTCTCGTTCGTCCCGCTCCATCTGCTCGTACGCCTCTACCAGCGCCGCGCCAAGGCCGTCTACAGCACCCGTTCCACAGCGATCGCCGCCGTCATCGTGAAGTTCGCGGAGACGATGAACGGCATCCGGCCGGTGCGCGCCTTCCGCCGCGAGCGCGCGAACGACACGGGGTTCCAGGCCCTCAACCACCACCATGAGCGCACCAACGGCGACGCCATGCTGGAGATGGCGCGCTACGTCGTCGGCTCCCGGCTCGTCGCCAACACCGCTGTCGCCGGCATCGTGCTGTGGGGCGCGTACCGGGTGGCGGACGGCACGCTGGCGCTCGGTGTGCTGGCCGCCGCCGTCCTCTATCTGCGACGGCTGTACGACCCGATCGACCGGCTCGGGATGTTCCTCAACTCCTACCAGTCCGCAGCGGCTTCCCTCGAGAAGATCGCGGGCCTGCTGGCCCAGGTCCCGTCGGTCCCCGAGGCACCGGACCCGAAGGAACTGCCTGCCCGTCGCTCGGGCCACCCGGGCCGCGAGGTCGTCTTCGACGGCGTCCGTTTCGCCTACCGCACCGGCGGCGAGGTGCTTCCCCGCTTCGATCTGACGATCCCGGCCGGCCAGACCGTCGCCGTCGTCGGCTCGACCGGCGCGGGCAAGTCCACGCTCGCGAAGCTGCTGGCCCGCTTCTACGACCCCACGGAGGGCCGGGTCCTCCTCGACGGCGTCGAGCTGCGCGAGCTGGCGACGCCGGAACTGCGGCGCGGGGTGGTGATGGTGACCCAGGAGGCGTTCCTGTTCTCCGGGACGGTCGCGGAGAACATCGCGATCGGACGGCCGGACGCCTCCCGCGAGGAGATCGAGCAGGCGGCGAAGGCGATCGGCGCGCACGGCTTCATCAGCGGCCTGCCGGACGGCTACGACACGGACGTACGCAAACGGGGCGGCCGGATCTCCGCCGGCCAGCGACAACTGGTGGCCTTCGCCCGCGCGCTGCTCGCCGACCCGGCGGTGCTGATCCTTGACGAGGCGACGAGCTCGCTCGACATCCCGGGTGAACGGGCGGTGCAGCGCGCGATGGACACGGTGCTGCACGGGCGCACGGCAGTGGTGATCGCACACCGCCTGTCGACGGTGGAGATCGCGGACCGGGTGCTGGTGATGGAACACGGCCGCATCGTGGAGGACGGCGCGCCGGGCCGGCTGATCGCCGGGGAGGGCCGCTTCGCGGGCCTGCACCGGGCGTGGCGCGACAGCGTGGTGGGGTGAGATCGCGGGGTGCGGGCCTCGGTGTGAAGGCCGTGGACCGCTCCCTGTGATCGCCGGCTTCGCGCCGCGCGGCGACCCACCTCCGGGAAGCACGGGCACGCGGGACACGCCGGCCCCGGACGGCCGGCGGCACAGGACCGGGCACCCGCCCCCACAGGGGACGGCCACCGCCGCACCCGCGTGCTCGGGCGGGGCCGCGCCCGGGGCCGGTCCGTTCGCACGGACGCGATCCGTGGCGAGGATTCGACGGACCGGTTCCGGCCGATCGGCGGGCCGCGCCCGAGCTCGCCACTCGCCGGGCTTCGCGGCGTACACCCGCCATCCGTGGACGGCGCGGGCGATGGCGCCCCTCACGCGGCCGACCGTCTCGCCGGACGCGACGAAGTACACCGAACGGGTACCGCGCGCCCGGCACGGCACCGGCCCGACCCCTTCGAGGCTATCCACACCCACCTCACGCTCTTCGCGTACGTCCAAGGGCCGGCTGTGACCGCGGAGTCGGGGACCCGGGCGGAGCAGGACACCGGAATGCCGGACGCCGAGTGGACGGCACGGAACGCGCCATGTTCCGGGGCGATCGCCGCGACCGGGAACCATGCCCTGCTCAACACGCCGTTCACACCGGACGGGTTCGGGCCGGACCTCGAAACGCTCTTCGAGTTCGGGCTGCGCCGAACAATCGACGGCATCCCAGTGATGATCAGCGAAACGTCCGCTTAACGAACATGACTGTTCACGCAGCGGACGATTTCCAGCCATCTTTTTGACGCGGTCCTGACAGGAGACCTCAAGTGCTGCCACTCTTCCCCAGCATCCACGCACCACATGCTCCGCATGCTCTGCCCGGCCGGCCCCACCCAGCCGACCGGTACCCCCCTCGCAGAAGGAGTTCGCGTGAGACCCACGCCTCGCCGGCGCACCACCGCGACCGGAGCTCTTATAGCCACCGCCGCCCTCCTGGCGGTCGGATTCCAGACAGGTACGTCATCGGCCGAACCGGCGGCATCCGCCGCGCCGGCGGCAGCGAAAGCGGGGAAGGCCGACCCCGGCGCCCTGCCGTTGACTCTCAGCCCCGCGCAGCGCGCCGAGCTGATCCGCAAGGCGAGCGCCACCACGGCGGCGACCGCCAAGGAACTGGGCCTCACCGCCCAGGAGAAGCTCGTCGTGCGGGACGTCACGCAGGACCGTGACGGCACCACGCACACCCGCTACGAGCGTACCTACGCCGGGCTCCCGGTCCTCGGCGGCGACCTCGTGGTCTCCGAGACCAAGGCGGGCGCCACCGAGTCGGTCAGCAAGGCCTCCCGGTCGGTCCTGAAGAACATCGACACCAGCGCCGACGTCGCTCCCGCCGCCGCCGAGAAGCAGGCGCTGGGCGCGGCCAGGGCGGAGGGCTCGGCGAAGGCCAAGGCCGACCGCGCACCGCGCAAGGTGGTCTGGCTGGCGTCGGGCACGCCGACTCTCGCGTACGAGACCGTCGTCGGTGGCCTCCAGCACGACGGCACTCCGAACGAGCTGCACGTCGTCACCGACGCCTCCACCGGCAAGAAGCTCTTCGAGTGGCAGGCCGTCGAGAACGGCACCGGCAACACGCAGTACAGCGGCTCGGTGACGGTCGGCAGCGTGCAGTCCGGAAGCACGTACAACCTCACCGACTCCGGGCGCGGCAACCACAAGACGTACAACCTGAACCACGGCTCCAGCGGCACCGGCACCCTGTACTCGGGTGCGGACGACGTCTGGGGCAACGGCCAGGCCTCCGAACCGGAGACCGCCGGCGCGGATGCCGCCTACGGCGCCGGGCTCACCTGGGACTACTACAAGAACGTGCACGGCCGCTCCGGCATCCGTGGTGACGGTGTCGGCGCGTACTCCCGTGTCCACTACGGCAACGCGTACGTCAACGCGTTCTGGCAGGACAGCTGCTTCTGCATGACGTACGGCGACGGCTCGGGCAACGCCAAGCCGCTCACGTCCATCGACGTGGCCGCGCACGAGATGACCCACGGTGTCACCGCCGCCACCGCGAAGCTCGTCTACAGCGGCGAGTCCGGCGGCCTCAACGAGGCGACGTCCGACATCTTCGCCGCGGCCGTCGAGTTCTACGCCAACAACGCCCAGGACAAGGGTGACTACCTGGTCGGCGAGAAGATCGACATCAACGGCGACGGCACCCCGCTGCGCTACATGGACAAGCCGAGCAAGGACGGCGCGTCCAAGGACGCCTGGTACTCGGGTATCGGCGGCGTCGACGTCCACTACTCCTCGGGTCCGGCGAACCACTGGTACTACCTGCTCTCCGAGGGCAGCGGTGCCAAGACCATCAACGGCGTCAACTACGACTCCCCGACCTCCGACGGTCTGCCCGTGACCGGCATCGGCCGGGACAAGGCCTCGCTGATCTGGTTCAAGGCGCTCACCACGAAGTTCAACTCCACGACGAACTACGCGGCGGCCCGCACCGGCACCATCGCGGTCGCGACGGAGCTGTACGGAGCCACCAGCGCCGAGGTCAAGTCCGTGACCGACGCGTGGGCCGGCATCAACGTCGGCGCCCGCCCCGGCGGCGACCCGGACCCGGGCGGCACGGTCTTCGAGAACACCGCTGACGTCGCGATCCCGGACAACGGCGCCGCTGTCACCTCGACGGTCAACGTCACGGGCCGCACGGGCAACGCCCCGGCCGCCCTCAAGGTCGGCGTGGACATCATCCACACCTGGCGCGGCGACCTGGTCGTCGACCTGATCGCCCCGGACGGAACGGTCTACAACCTGAAGCCGTTCAGCTCCTCCGACTCGGCCGACAACGTCCAGACGACCTACACGGTCAACGCCTCCTCCGAGGTCGCCAACGGCGCCTGGAAGCTGCGCGTCCAGGACAAGGCGGCATGGGACACCGGCTACATCAACAGCTTCAAGCTCACTTTCTGAGTCCTGCCGCACGAGGCTGCCCGGGGGTGCACCATCGCCCCGGGCAGCTTCCGCGTGTTCGTGACCGCGGCTTCGGGGTGCGCAGCCGCCGCCCGGGATCGCCGGCATGGGTGAGGGTCTCCCAGGCGACGAACAGGTTGTTGGACCCGGCGGGGCCGTTGCTGCTCAAAGGCATCCCATGAGCACGTCAAGGCTTCGAGTTCAGGGCGTGAAGGAGAACGGTCGGTCCGCCGGAATGCTGGGGCGGTACACGCAGGCGAACCCGGCCGCGGGTGCGACCGGGTTCGCCGTGCGGCGGTGCGCGGACACCACCGTGGATCAGCCCGTCAACCTCATTGAGCAGCGCATCAGCGCATCAGAACGCCCGCGCCCTCCCCCGTCGCCTCCGTCGGCAGCGCGACCAGCCCCAGATCCGCACTGGCGGCGAGCAGTCGGTGGTCCGGCAGGATCCGCACCGTATAGCCGAACGGACCCGTACGGTCGAGCGCGAGCGGACCCTCGTACACCCAGCGGCCGTCCAGGTCGGGGCCGCTCGTCGGCTTCAGCGGGGAGGTCTGGGCGCCGGCGATCGCGTCGTCGGAGTCGACCTGGCCCGCCACCGCCTGCACCTCCACGTCGTCCGGCTGCAGGTCGCCCAGGGCAACGCGCACCCGGAGCGCGAGGGTGGCGCCCAGCTCCGCCGTGCCCGCGGGCGAGGCCTGTTCGAGGGCCTCCACATGGTCGACGGCCACCCGCGGCCAGGCGATGCGTACCCGGGACTTCCAGGCCGCCAGCTCGCGTGCGGTGTCCGCGTTCAGGGACCGGTGGGCCCGGGCGGCCGGGGCGTACAGCCGCTCCACGTACTCGCGCACCATGCGGCCGGCGAGCACCTTGGGGCCGAGCGTCGTCAGTGTCCGGCGGACCATCTCGATCCAGCGCTCGGGCAGTCCGCCGCCGTTGCGGTCGTAGAAGCGGGGCGCCACCCGCTCCTCGATCAGCTCGTACAGCGCGCCCGCCTCCAGCTCGTCGCGGCGGTCGTCGTCGGTGGCCGAGCCGTCCGCGGTGGGAATGGCCCAGCCGAAGTCCGGCTCGAACCACTCGTCCCACCAGCCGTCGAGCACGGACAGGTTGAGACAGCCGTTCAGCGCGGCCTTCATCCCGCTCGTCCCGCAGGCCTCCAGCGGCCGCAGCGGATTGTTCAGCCACACATCGCAGCCCGGGTAGAGCTTCTGCGCCATCGCCATGCCGTAGTCGGGCAGGAAGACGATGCGATGACGGACCCGCGGATCATCGGCGAACCGCACCAGCTCCCGCACCAGCCGCTTGCCGCTGTCGTCCGCCGGATGCGCCTTGCCCGCGACGACGATCTGGATGGGCCTGGTGGGGTGGAGCAGCAGCTCCATCAGCCGGTCGCGGTCGCGCAGCATCAGGGTGAGCCGTTTGTACGAGGGAACCCGGCGGGCGAACCCGATCGTCAGCACGTCCGGGTCGAGCACCCCGTCGATCCAGCCCAGTTCGGCCGCACCGGCGCCGCGCTGGCGCCACGAGGCGTGCAGCCGCTCCCGTACCTCCAGGACCAGCTGCTCCCGCAGGCCGCGGCGCAGCTCCCAGATGTCGGCGTCCGGGATGTCGGCGACGGCGTCCCAGCGCTCGGAGTCGCCCACGGACAGGGCGTCCTCGGTGCGGCCCGGGCCGATCTGGCGCGCACCGAGCCGGAACACTTCGGGCGCCACCCAGGTCGGCGCGTGCACCCCGTTGGTGACCGAGGTGATCGGCACCTCCTCGGCGTCGAAGCCGGGCCACAGGCCGGCGAACATGCCGCGGCTCACCGCACCGTGCAGGACCGAGACCCCGTTGGCGCGCTGGGCCAGCCGCAGCCCCATCACCGCCATGTTGAAGAGATTGGGCTCGCCGCCCGGATAGGTCTCCATACCGAGCTGGAGCACCTTCTCGACCGGGACTCCGGCCAGCTCCGCGCGGTCGCCGAAGTGGCGGGCGACGAGCTCGCGGTCGAAGCGGTCGATCCCGGCGGGCACCGGCGTGTGGGTGGTGAACACGGTCCCGGCCCGGACCGCCTCCAGCGCCGCGTCGAAGTCCAGGCCCGTGTCACCCAGTTCGCGGATGCGCTCCAGGCCGAGGAAGCCGGCGTGCCCCTCGTTGGTGTGGAACACCTCGGGCGCGGGGTGGCCGGCGAGCCGGCAGTACGCACGTACCGCACGTACCCCCCCGATCCCCAGCAGCATCTCCTGCAGCAGCCGGTGCTCGCTGCCGCCGCCGTACAGCCGGTCGGTGACATCGCGCTCGCCGGGATCGTTCTCCTCGACGTCGGAGTCGAGCATCAGCAGTGGTACCCGGCCGACCTGCGCGACCCAGATGTGCGCGCGCAGCGAGCGACCGCCGGGCAGCGCCAGGGACACCTGGACGGGGCTCCCTTCGGTCTCCCGCAGGAGGCTCACCGGGAGCTCGTTCGGATCGAGAAGCGGATAGTGCTCCTGCTGCCAGCCGTCGCGGGACAACGACTGGCGGAAGTAGCCGTGGCGGTAGAGCAGCCCGACGCCGATGAGCGGTACGCCGAGGTCGCTGGCGGCCTTGAGATGGTCACCGGCGAGGATGCCGAGGCCGCCGGAGTACTGCGGGAGTGCGGCGGTGACGCCGAACTCCGGCGAGAAGTAGGCGATCGCGGCCGGGAACTCCGGCGCCTCGGGGTCGATGTCGCCGGAGGTGCCGCTGTGCGCCTGGTACCACCTGCGCCCGAGCAGATAGTCGTCCAGGTCGTCGGCGACGGCGGTCAGTCTGCGCAGAAAGCGCCGGTCTCCGGCCAGTTCGGCCAGTCGGGCGGCGGACACGGCCCCGAGCAGCCGCACGGGGTCGCCGCCCGCCGCCTGCCATCCTTCGGGATCGACGGCCTGGAAGAGGTCACGGGTCTCGGTATGCCAGGACCAGCGCAGATTGCGCGCCAGATCGCTGAGCGGACTGAGCGGTTCGGGGAGGACGGGGCGGACGGTGAATCGACGAATGGCCTTCACGGGTCCCACCTTCGCAGGGGAGGTACGCATCCGAGGGGACGCACGACGGTGTGCGCCTCTCCGTCACCCCAGACGGTAGTGGTAAGCGCGCCTTCTCAACCACGGCGCGCGGCCGTCCGGCGGGCGCCCGCGGGAGTACTCGGCGCGGTGAACCCAACGAAACTCCTTACGGGGAACCCCGGTTGACGGTCGCCGGGCCGACGGCCCCGGTCGCCGGACACCGGGCCGCTGTCTCGGCGAGTTCCCGCACGGGTATCACCTGGTGGATGCCGGTGCAGCCGTCCGGTGCCCGCTCATGAGCCAGATGGACGACGACCTCGGGACCGGCTGCCGGTTCACCCCGCTGAAGCTCTGTCATGGCGGCCTGCTCAGCCGGAAACACGGTCCGATCCGCGAAGGTGCCGGGACGTCTCCTACGCCCCCTAGTAGTGCCGCGCTCCCCCGAGGGGACGACCCCCGGATCCCCTCAGAACTCGATCCGGGCCCGCGAAAGTGTTGTGTCGTCACCTACGCCCTAGTAGTTAACGAACCACCGGATTGCCCACCCGAAGTGCGGGGGAAGGCTCCTCCGGTAACGCATGCGATCGCGCACCTCTCACAGCATTCTTTCCGCCCACCCGAGTGAACGCGGACAGGAGCGGCCATGCCCACAGCCCGCCAGTCGTCGCCTGAGCAGCTACAAAGAACAACCAAACCTCGTAAAAAGAAACAACCCGCTCAATCCGCCCTGCCCGCACAGCCCTCAGGTGATCCCATGATCGGTCGCATCCCCGTCCTGGACGTCCGCCCCCTCGTCGACTGTGGAAGGAGGCCGGCGAAAGCGGTGGCCGGTGAGACCTTCCAGGTCACCGCCACCGTCTTCCGCGAGGGCCATGACGCGGTCGCCGCCAATGTCCTCCTGCGCGATCCGAGCGGTCACCCCGGCCCCTGGACCCCCATGCGCGAGCTCGCGCCCGGCACCGACCGCTGGGGAGCCGACGTCACGCCGAATGCCGAGGGCCGCTGGACGTACGCCGTCGAGGCCTGGAGCGACCCGGTCGCCACTTGGCGGCACCACGCCCAGATCAAGATCCCCGCCGGTATCGACACCGCGCTCGTCCTGGCCGAAGGCGCCGATCTGTACGAACGTGCCGCCGCCGGAGTGCCCAAGAACGACGGGCGCGAGGCCGTGCTCGCCGCCGTCGACGCGCTGCGCGACGACACGCGGTCCGCCGCCGCGCGGCTCGCCGCCGCCCTCGCCCCGGACGCCGCCGCCGCGCTCGGCCGCCACCCGCTGCGCGAACTGGTCACCTCCTCCCGCCCGTTGCCGCTCGTGGTCGAGCGGCAGCGCGCGCTGTACGGCTCCTGGTACGAGCTCTTCCCGCGCTCCGAGGGCGCGGTCGTCAAGGAGGGCGAGCCGCCCGTCTCCGGCACCCTCCGCACCGCGGCCGAACGGCTGCCTGCCGTCGCCGCGATGGGCTTCGACGTCGTCTATCTGCCACCCGTCCACCCCATCGGCACCACCTTCCGCAAGGGCCCCAACAACAGCCTCTCCCCCGGCGCCCACGATGTCGGAGTGCCCTGGGCCATCGGCTCGCCCGACGGCGGCCATGACGCGCTCCACCCCGATCTCGGCACCTTCGAGGACTTCGACCACTTCGTCGAAACGGCAGCCGCTCTGCGTATGGAGGTGGCCCTGGACTTCGCGCTCCAGTGCTCCCCCGACCATCCCTGGGTGAAAGAGCACCCCGAGTGGTTCCACCACCGGGCCGACGGTTCGATCGCGTACGCCGAGAACCCGCCCAAGAAGTACCAGGACATCTATCCCATCGCCTTCGACCAGGACATGCGCGGACTGGTCCGCGAGACGCTGCGGGTGCTGCGCTTCTGGATGGGCCACGGCGTACGGATCTTCCGCGTCGACAACCCGCACACCAAGCCGGTCATCTTCTGGGAGAAGGTGATCGCGGACATCAACCGCAGCGATCCCGATGTGCTCTTCCTGGCCGAGGCGTTCACCCGTCCGGCGATGATGCACACCCTCGCCGAGATCGGCTTCCAGCAGTCGTACACGTACTTCACCTGGCGCAACACCAAGCAGGAGCTGACCGAATACCTCACTGAGCTCTCCGGCGGGGCCGCCTCCTGCATGCGGCCCAACTTCTTCGTCAACACGCCCGACATCCTGCACGCCTACCTCCAGCAGGGCGGTCGCCCGGCGTTCGAGGTGCGCGCGGTGCTTGCCGCGACCATGGCGCCGTCCTGGGGGGTGTACGCCGGCTACGAGCTCTGCGAGAACACCCCGGTACGGCCCGGCAGCGAGGAGTACCTTCACTCGGAGAAGTACCAACTACGGCCGCGGGACTGGGAGTCGGCGGAGCGTGAGGGTCGCACCATCGCCCCCCTGATCACCGCCCTCAACCGGATCCGGCGCCGCCATCCCGCCCTCCAGCAGCTGCGTGACATCCATTTCCACCACACCGACAACGACGCGGTGATCGCGTACTCGAAACGGTCCGGCTCGAACACCGTCCTCGTGATCGCCAACCTCGACCCCCACCACACCCAGGAGGCCACAGTCTCGTTGGACATGCCGCGCCTCGGCCTCGACTGGCACGAGAGCACACCGGTGCGCGACGAGCTCACCGGCGAGACCTATCACTGGGGCAGGGCCAACTATGTGCGCCTCGAGCCGGGCAGAACGCCCGCGCACATCGTCGTTCTGCGACCGTCCCCGCCGATCGGAGGGTCACCCACATCATGATCGTCAATGAGCCCGTCCACGACACGTTCGAGGACACACCCGCCAAGGACCGCGACCCCGACTGGTTCAAACGGGCCGTCTTCTACGAAGTCCTGGTGCGGTCCTTCCAGGACAGCAACGGCGACGGCATCGGCGACCTGAAGGGCATCACCGCCAAACTGGACTATCTGCAGTGGCTGGGAGTCGACTGCCTCTGGCTGCCGCCGTTCTTCAAGTCGCCGCTGCGGGACGGTGGTTACGACGTCTCCGACTACACCGCCGTGCTGCCCGACTTCGGTGACCTGGCGGACTTCGTGGAGTTCGTCGACGCGTCCCACCAGCGGGGCATGCGCGTCATCATCGACTTTGTCATGAACCACACCAGCGACCAGCACCCGTGGTTCCAGGAGTCCCGCAGCGCCCCGGAAGGACCGTACGGCGACTACTACGTCTGGGCGGACGACGACAAGCAGTTCCAGGACGCCCGGATCATCTTCGTCGACACCGAGACGTCCAACTGGACCTTCGACCCGGTGCGCAAGCAGTACTACTTCCACCGCTTCTTCTCCCACCAGCCCGATCTCAACTACGAGAACCCGGCGGTGCAGGAAGAGATCATCTCGGCGCTGCGCTTCTGGCTGGACCTGGGCATCGACGGCTTCCGGCTGGACGCAGTGCCGTACCTGTACCAGGAGGAGGGCACGAACTGCGAGAACCTCCCCGCCACCCACACCTTCCTCAAGCACGTACGCAAGGTGATCGACGCCCACTACCCGGACACCGTGCTGCTCGCCGAGGCCAACCAGTGGCCGGAGGACGTCGTCGACTACTTCGGCGAGTTCCCGGCCGGCGGCGACGAGTGTCATATGGCGTTCCACTTCCCGGTGATGCCCCGGATCTTCATGGCCGTACGGCGCGAATCGCGCTACCCGGTCTCCGAAATCCTCTCCAAGACCCCGGCCATCCCGAAGAACTGCCAGTGGGGCATCTTCCTGCGCAACCACGACGAGCTCACGCTCGAGATGGTCACGGACGAAGAGCGCGACTACATGTACGCGGAGTACGCCAAGGATCCACGGATGCGCGCCAATATCGGCATCCGCCGGCGGCTGGCCCCGCTGCTGGACAACGACCGCAATCAGATCGAGCTGTTCACGGCGCTGCTGCTGTCGCTGCCGGGCTCGCCGATCCTGTACTACGGCGACGAGATCGGGATGGGCGACAACATCTGGCTCGGCGACCGGGACGCGGTGCGCACCCCGATGCAGTGGACACCGGACCGGAACGCGGGATTCTCCTCCAGCGACCCGGGCCGGCTCTATCTGCCGACCATCATGGATCCGGTCTACGGCTACCAGGTCACCAATGTGGAGGCGGCGATGGCCTCGCCGTCCTCGCTGCTGCACTGGACCCGGCGGATGATCGAGATCCGTAAGCAGAACCACGCCTTCGGGCTCGGTTCGTACACCGAGCTGCCCTCGTCGAACCCGGCCGTGCTCGCGTTCCTGCGCGAGGCCCCGTCAGTTGACGGACACGGCGACGATCTCGTGCTCTGCGTGAACAATTTCTCGCGTTTCGCGCAGCCCACCGAGCTCGATCTGCGGACGTTCAGCGGCCGGCATCCGGTGGAGCTCATCGGCGGAGTGCGGTTCCCGGCCATCGGTCAGTGGCCCTACCTGCTCACTCTCGCCGGTCACGGCTTCTACTGGTTCCGCCTGCGAAAGGATTCGGCGCCGACCTGAGTCACGTACGGGGAGAGGTATGTCCCGCGGGGCGGTTTCCCCCGCCCCGCACCGGGCACTCTCCCCCTTATCCCCGCGCGCCGCCGGACAGCCACTGCTGTAATCCGGGACACTCTGCGCATTCGTGGTGTACCCGGGGAAAGGACGCGATGCCATGTCGGAGGCTGCATCCACCCGGACTCCCGTCGCTCTCCTCCCGTCACTCGCCCCCTTACTGCACGAATGGCTCCCCCGGCAGCGCTGGTTCGCCGGCAAGGGCCGTCCAGTCACCGGCTTCTCGCTCGTCTCGGCGACCGAACTGCTGCCGGTGGAGGGACCAGGTGCCGGACTGCTGCATCTGCTCGTACGTGTCCAGCAGCCGGGACCTCCCGCTCCGTCCACGAACGACTGCTACCAACTCCTGCTCGGCGTACGCAAGACGCTGCCGCCGTATCTCGCGCCCGCGCTGATCGGCCGTCCCGCGGAGGGGCCGCTGGCCGGGCTGACGGTCTACGAGGGCCTGCATGACCCGCGCCTCGCCGAGCTGATCCTGGAGCGGCTGCGCACGCCCGGCGTGCTCGGGGCGCTCCGCTTCGACCGGTTCGACCGCGGCCCGGACATCCCCGGCGGGCTCACCGCACGGCCGCTGGACGCCGAGCAGTCCAACTCCTCACTCGTGTACGGCGATGCGTACATCCTCAAGCTCTTCCGCCGGGTCCATCCGGGCCCCAACCCCGATCTCGAGCTGCCGCTCGCGCTCGCCCGTGCCGGATGCGGCCGGGTGCCCGCGCCCGTCGCCTGGTACGAGTCCACCGCGCCGGAGCCGTACACACTCGGAGTCCTGCAGCCGTTCCTGCGCGGCTCCGAGGACGGCTGGCTGCTCGCGCTGGACTCACTGGCGGGCGGGCGCTCCTTCACCGCGGAGGCCTGCGCGCTGGGCCGGGTCACCGCCGAGGTCCACGCGGCGCTGGCGAATGCCCTGCCGACCGTGATGCTGCGCCGGCCACAGGCCGAGCACCTCGCGGCAGCGATGTCGGAGCGGCTGGACGCGGCCGCGCAAGCGGTGCCCGCCCTGAAGCCGTACGCGCCCCGGCTGCGCTCCGCCTTCGACGCGATCGCCTCGCTGGGCAGACACGGCCGCGCCTGGCGGGCCCAGCGCGTCCATGGCGACCTCCATCTGGGTCAGACCTTGCTCGGCGCCGGTTCCGGCGGTCCCTCAGGCCCCACCGGTTCATCCGGTTCGTCCGGCGACGGCCACTGGTCGGTCATCGACTTCGAGGGTGAGCCCGCGCGCCCGCTCAACGAACGGCGCAGGCCGCAGCCCCCGGTACGCGATGTGGCCGGCATGCTCCGCTCGTTCGACTACGCGGCCCGTACGCACCGCCCGTGGGACCCCGCCTGGGCGGAGCGCTGCCGTACGGCGTTCTGCGAGGGCTATGCCGAGATCTCCGGCGCCGATCCGCGCACCGAACCCGAACTGCTGCGCGCGTACGAGACGGACAAGGCCGTGTACGAGGTCGTGTACGAAGCCCGGCACCGCCCCGACTGGCTGCCGGTGCCGATGGCGGCGATCGACCGCCTGGCCGCGCTCACCTGATCCCCCACAGCCCAAGGAGGCCGACCCCCGTGACCGCCCGCCCCCCGTCCCGTCATTCGTCCGACCCCGATGCACCGAATCCGCCGGCAGCGGCCAGGACCGGCCGCAAGCAGTCCGCCGCACCACGGCCGCGCGCCGGCGGCAGTCATGGCGTGCGGGCCGCGCGGCCGCTCGCGGACGGGGACAGGGAACGGCTGCTGAGCGGCGCCCACCACGATCCGCACGGACTGCTCGGCGCGCACTCGGTGCGGGGCGGCGTCGAACTGCGCGCGCTGCGCCCGTACGCGCGGGCGGTGACCGTACTGGCCAAGGGGCTGCGGGCCGAGCTGCACGAGGACGGCGACGGGTTCTTCTCCGGTGTGCTGCCGCTGCGTACGGCTCCGGAGTACCAGTTGCTGGTCACGTACGACGCGGGCGGGGCCGCCGAAGGGGACGAGAGCCCCGGCACGCACGAGATCGAGGTGCAGGACCCGTACCGCTTCCTGCCCTCGCTCGGCGAACTCGATCTGCATCTGATCGGCGAGGGTCGGCACGAGGAGCTGTGGAAGGCGCTCGGCGCCCATCCGATGGCGCACCAGGGTGTCACCGGGACCCGGTTCACCGTCTGGGCACCCAACGCCCTCGGCGTGCGCGTCGTCGGCGACTTCAACTACTGGGACGGCACGGGCCATCCGATGCGGTCGCTGGGCTCCACGGGCGTGTGGGAGCTGTTCGTCCCGGGGGTGGGCGAGGGGGCGCTCTACAAGTTCGACGTCACCCGCCCCGACGGCTCGCACACCATGCGCGCCGACCCGATGGCGCGGCACACCGAGGTACCGCCCGCCAATGCCTCCATCGTGATCGAGTCCCACCATGTGTGGCGGGACGAGGAGTGGATGGCGCACCGCGGTGACCGGCCGGTGCACGAGGCGCCGTTCTCCGTCTACGAGGTGCACCTGGCGTCCTGGCGGCCCGGTCTGACCTACCGCCAGCTCGCCCTCCAGCTCCCCGCGTACGTCAAGGACCTGGGCTTCACTCATGTCGAGCTGATGCCGGTCGCCGAACATCCCTTCGGCGGCTCCTGGGGATATCAGGTCACCGGTTTCTACGCACCGACCTCCCGGATGGGCAGCCCGGACGATTTCCGCTTCCTGATCGACGCCCTGCACCGGGCCGGCATCGGGGTGCTGGTGGACTGGGTGCCCGCGCACTTCCCGAAGGACGACTGGGCGCTCGCGGCGTTCGACGGCCGCACCCTGTACGAGCACGAGGATCCCGCGCGTGCCGCGCACCCGGACTGGGGAACCCTCGAGTTCGACTACGGCCGCAAGGAGGTGCGCAACTTCCTGGTCGCCAACGCGACGTACTGGTGCGAGGAGTTCCATATCGACGGGCTGCGGGTGGACGCCGTCGCCTCGATGCTCTACCTCGACTACTCCCGCGAGCAGGGCGAGTGGTCGCCGAACGTCCACGGCGGCCGGGAGAATCTGGACGCCGTCGCCTTCCTCCAGGAGATGAACGCCACGGTCTACCGGCGCTGTCCCGGCGTCGTCACCATCGCCGAGGAGTCCACTGCCTGGGACGGCGTCACCCGTGCCACCCACCATGTGGGCCCCGGCGGCTTCGGCGGCCTCGGCTTCGGCCTGAAGTGGAACATGGGCTGGATGCACGACTCGCTGGACTACGTCACCCACGAACCGGTGCACCGTAAGTTCCACCACAACGAGATGACCTTCTCGATGGTGTACGCGTACAGCGAGAACTACGTCCTGCCGATCTCGCACGACGAGGTGGTGCACGGCAAACGGTCGCTGGTGAGCAAGATGCCCGGCGACTGGTGGCAGCAGCGCGCCAATCACCGCGCCTATCTGGGCTTCATGTGGGCGCATCCGGGCAAGCAACTGCTCTTCATGGGCCAGGAGTTCGCGCAGGGCGCCGAGTGGTCGGAGGGCCACGGCCCGGACTGGTGGCTGCTCGACCCGTCGTACGCGGCGGAGGCGGACCACCGCGGGGTACGGAATCTGGTCAGCGATCTCAACGCGGTGTACGGCGCGACTCCCGCGCTCTGGCAGCGCGACACCGTGCCCGAGGGCTTCGCCTGGGTGGACGGCGACGCTGCGGAGGACAATGTCTTCGCCTTCCTGCGTTACGACGCCTCGGGCGCACCGCTGCTGGCCGTCAGCCACTTCTCGCCGGTGGTCCGCCATGAGTACCGCCTCGGGGTGCCGGACTCGGCCCAGGCGTGGACGGAGATCCTCAACACGGACGCGGAGCGCTACGGCGGCGGCGATGTGCTCAACGGGGATCCGCTGAAGCCGGAGTCGGTCCCGTCGCACGGCCGCCCGTCGAGCATCCAGCTGACCTTGCCGCCGCTGGCGACGGTGTGGCTGCGCCCGGCGTGAACGTATGCCCTCGATCGCCGGGCGGGCTTGCTCTCCGAGCCCGGCCGGCGGTTGAGGACGGACCGGCTGCCGGTCGGACCCCGTCATTCCCGCGCGGTCGTCCCGCCCGGTCATTGCCGCGCGGTCACCTGGACAGGCCGCGGTCCGTACGCACCACCCCCAGGCGCTGGGTGGCCCGGGTCAGCGCCACATAGAGGTCGTTCGTCCCGTGGGGCGAGCCGGCGCGGATCAGCTCCGGCTCGACGAGGATCACCGTGTCGAACTCCAGGCCCTTCGCCTGGCGGGGGTCGAGCAGTACGACGGGCCGGGTGAGGTCCGGTTCACCGCCGCTCGGGACGTCGGGCAGCTCGGCCGCGAGCGCGGTGTGGAGCCCGGCCGGTGCGATCACCGCGAGCCGTCCCTCGTACGGAACTTCGGCCACCCGCTCGGCGACGGTCCGTGCCAGCTCGTCCGGGGCGACAGCCACCTCCCACGGCGGGACGCCCGTGGAACGCACCGAGCGGGGCGGCTCGAAGGCGGGGTCCTCACTGCGCCGCACCTCCGCCGCGAGCTCCATGATCTCGGCGGGCGTACGGTAGTTGACACCCAGTCGGTTGTGCTGCCAGCGGTCGCCGACGTACGGCTCCAGGACCTCCTGCCACGACCCGCAGCCGGCCGCGTCGCCCGTCTGGGCCGGGTCGCCGACCAGGGTCATCGAGCGGGTGGGGCAGCGGCGCATCAGCAGCCGCCACGCCATCGCGGACAGCTCCTGCGCCTCGTCGACGATGATGTGCCCGAACGCCCAGGTCCGGTCGGCGGCGGCACGCGCGGCCGCGCTGCGGTGGTCGGTCTCCTCCTGGCGCTCGGCCATCCGCTCGGCGTCGATGATGTCGTGTGCCGCGAGAACCTCGGACTCCTCGTCCTCGAACTCGTACGTCTTGGAGCCCTGCGAGAGCTCCAGGACACCCTGCGCGTAGGCGATCCGGTCCTGCCGTTCGGCCTCCGCTACGGCCTGTTCCGCGCTGTCGTCGATGCCCAGCAGTTCGGCGGCCTCGTCGAGCAGCGGCACATCGGCGGGCGTCCAGGCACCCTTCGTACGCCGGATCATCTCGGCCTGCTCGCTGGGCAGTTGGGCCTCGGGCTCGGCGAGAAAGTCGGCGACGACCCGCTGCGGGGTGAGCGAGGGCCAGAGCTCGTCGATGGCCGAGTGCACCTCGGCGCTGGTGGCGATCTCCTTGCCGAGCTGGGCGATGTCGTCGGGGCCGAGGAGGTTCGGTCCTCCGTACGGGTCGGCGCCGAGCCGGTCCACGAGCTGCTCGGTCAGCGCGTCGATGATCCGGAAGGCGAAGTGCGGCCGGGCCAGGTTGTGCGGAAGCCCGGTGGCGCGCGCACGGTCGCGGGCCTCGTATGCCATCTCCCGGTGGAGCAGCAACGTCCCGTGCTCCTGATGGTCGATCTCGAGCGCGGGCTCGGGCAGCGTGCCGCTGTCCTCGTGATCGACCCGGGGCACGGACTCCGGGAGCGTCTGCCGGTCGCGTACGACACGGGCCAGCACATCGGCCATCTCCGCGCGGCCCTTGACGGCCGCGGCCTGCTGGGTGTCGGTCCCGGTGGCCCGTACGCCGGGAAAGAGCTCCGCCATGGTGGACAGCAGCACCCCGGTCTCGCCGAGCGAGGGCAGCACCTCACCGATGTATCCGAGGAACGCCGGGTTCGGCCCGACGATCAGCACGGCGCGCCGGGCGAGCTGCTCGCGGTGGGCGTAGAGCAGATAGGCGGCCCGGTGCAGCGCGACCGCGGTCTTCCCGGTGCCGGGCCCGCCCTCGACAACGAGCACACCACGCCGCGGGGCGCGGATGATGCGGTCCTGCTCGGCCTGGATGGTCTGCACGATGTCGCTCATCCGCCCGGTTCGCTCGGCCCCGAGCGCGGCGAGCAGTACGGCGTCCGCGTCGTGGTCCTCGTACCCGGTGCGGGTGGCATCGGCGAGATCGAGGATCTCGTCGTGCAGCGCGGTGACGGTGCGCGCCTTGGTGGTGATGTGCCGGCGCCGCCGCAGCCCCATCGGCTCATGGCCGGTGGCGAGGTAGAAAGGCCGGGCCACAGGAGCCCGCCAGTCGATGAGGAGCGGTGTGCGCTCCGCATCGTCCTGCCGCATTCCGATGCGTCCGATGTGGTGCCTGGCACCGTCCGCGAGATCCATGCGCCCGAAACAGAGCCCCGAGTCCACGGCATTCAGCGCGGACAGCTGTCCGGACTGTTCCGCGACGCTGACATCGCGCTCCACGCGGGCCTGAAGACCGGTGCCGGCCTGCCCGATCGCCGTCCGGACCGCACCCTCGGCCTGCTCGCGAAGCGCATCGAGACGCTTGTAGAGCAGGGAGACGAATTGCTGCTCATTCTGCAATTCCTCGGTTGACAATTCAGCTCCTGACGCGATACGGTGTCACCAGTGAACTTATCCGCGCACTTCAGTGTGCGCGGGCACGGAAACATTCAATATACGCAGAGAAATACCCCGGCCGTCAATTCGGTTCCGGGGTATTTTTGTGCGTCGTAGCGTTGTCGAAGAGTCCAGGGGGAGACACATGGGCGGGGCGCAGGCCATGGCGCTGCTGCGCGAGTACGGCGCCGATCAGCTGGAACACCCCGGCGGGACGCTGCTCGCCCACCTGGAGCGCGTGGGGGAACGCCTGGCCGCCTGGGGCGCACGGCCGGAGCTCCGGCTGGCCGGTCTGTGCCACGCGTTCTACGGGACGGACGGCTTCGCGACAGCCCTGCTGCCGCTGGAGCGGCGGGACGAACTGGCGGCCGCCGTCGGCACGGAGGCGGAGGAGCTCGTGTACTTCTACGCGAGCTGCGACCGGAAGGCCTCCTACAGCACGCTGGCCGAGGACGACGCCGCGTTCCGCGACCGGTTCACGGGCGTGACATACACACCGAGCCTCCAGCAGCGGCAGGACTTCGCCGAGCTCACCGCCGTCAATGAACTCGACCTCGCCCGGACGGACAGCGCGTTCCGGTCCCGGCACGGCGGGCCGCTGCTGCGGCTGTTCAGCGCATGGCGGCCACTGCTGAGCGAAGCCGCCCGAGCGGATGTGCGCGATCTGCTGGTACTTCGCGGCGAGGAACAGTGACCGCGCTCCGGCCCGGCGGAACAGCGGACCAGGGTCCGCCGGCCATGCCCTCGAGGTAGCCGGGAAACGTTCGGTCCCACACATGGTGCTGACGGCATGAAACATTTCATCGCATCAATGAGGTGAAGGGGCTTGGAGGCCCCGCAATAACCGAACACATAACGGGGATGGACGGGGAGGGGACAGCATGACCAAGTCCCGCGAGGACGAGTTCCTCCAATTGCTGAGGGCCGTCTCTTTCGCTCCGCCTGCCTCTCCATCAGGGGCGACACGCGTCTTGCCGTCGAGAAGGCCGCCGACGCGCTGAACGTCGGCTCCCTCGCCATTCCGACGCGCTCGTCGCGCGCACCGGCACGCCCTGCACGGACAACTCGGCGGCAGCCGAGCCGGGCTTGTTCCGTCCGTTGAGACCTCTTTTCCCACCCGGCCGGTATCAACCGGAGAGGGTGATCCGTCTTGCCGCCCGCCACCGGCAAGTAGTGCTACCCGCCCCCTTCTCCGGGCGCCTGTGGCGGACATGAGTCCTCAGCCGGGGAGGGCGTGTCCGAACAGAAGCCGCGCCGCCCGCGCTTTCACACCGATGCGGGTGCGCCGTTCTTCACGTCGCCGTTCTCCGGTCGGCGCGACAGCGGCCGGATCACCTCCTCCAGCTCCTGGAGCAGCCGTCGTTTGGGCCGGGCGCCGATCATCGACTTCACCGGCTCGCCCCCGCGGAACACCATCAGCGTCGGCATCGACAGCACGCCGTACCGCGCCATGATTTCCGGATTGGTGTCCACGTCGAGCTGTACGACCTTGAGCCGGTCGGCCTCCTCGGCGGCGAGCGCGCTCAGCACGGGCGCGAGCTGGCGGCACGGGCCGCACCAGTCGGCCGTGAACTCCACCAGGACCGGCAGTCCCGCCTTCAGTACCTCGTCGTCGAAGTCGTCGTCCGTCACCGCGGCGACGCCCTGTGCGTGGATCATTCGTCTTCCCCTCCGTACGTCAGTTCACAGCGTGGCTCCGGACCGCCCGGAACAGCGGCCCGCGCCTCCAGCTCCGCCCGTGCGAGCTGCGCCCCGACCTGGGCGCGCACCGACTGGAGCTGGTCGATGAGCGTGTCCAGCTCACCGAGCTTGGCGCGGTAGACGGCGAGCGAGGCGGGGCAGGAGTCGCCCGCCGGGTGCCCGGCGCGCAGGCAGTCGACGAAGGGCCTGGTCTCCTCCAGGTCGAACCCGAAGTCCTGCAGGGTCCGGATCTGCTGGAGCAGCCGCAGATCGTCCTCGTCGTACGTGCGGTAGCCGTTCACCGCGCGCCGGGCGGGCAGGAGCCCGCGGGACTCGTAGTAACGCAGAGCGCGGGTGGTCGTCCCGGCCCGCTCCGCCAGCTCGCCGATTCGCATGTCTTCGACGGTAATCCTTGACGTCGGCGTCAAGGCAACAGGCTGGCCCTTTCCCGGAACTCAGGCCACCCCGGTGACGGCCTCGACCGTGCTCGCCCAGTCGTCGGCCCCATGGCCCTTCGCGATCGCCCTGTCGGCGACGGACTTGATGGCTTCCAGATGAGAGACGTCGAGGCCGCGGGCGCGCGCCGCGTGCAGGATGTGCTCGACGCCCGCCGCCATCATGCCGAGGTTGGCCTGTGCTCCCGGATAGCTGCCCGCGTCGATATTGGCGGCCGTGTACTCCGCGATGGGCGGCAGGATCCCGACGATCGTTCCCAGGTACGGGGCGATGTCGACCGCCTTGACCCCGTCGGCCGTGGCCAGCGCGTACGCATGCACCAGGCCCGAGATGCTGCCGTAGAAGAAGTCGAGCAGCGACAGATCGTAGAGCGCGGCGAGCCCGGGATCCGTGCCGACGAAGGCAGCCTTGCCACCGAGGACCTTCAGGGCGGACTCGTACCGATCGAACGCCTCCTGGGCGCCGGAGTAGAAGAGCAGCGCGTCGGGCGAGCCGATGAGCGGGGTCGGCACCATGACCGCGCCGTCCAGATAGGCGATGGACCGCTCGGCCGCCCAGGCCGCCGTCGCCCGCGAGCGCTCCGGCGTGTCCGAGGTGACATTGACCAGCGCCCGGCCTCGGAGCGCGTCGCCCAGGGGGTCGAGGACCGCCTGGGCGGCGTCGTGGTCGACCACGCAAATGACGGTCAACTCGCTTGCAAGTACGGCTTCTTCGGCACTGGCGGCACGGACCGCGCCGCGTGCGACGAGTTCGTCGCCCTTGCCCTGGGAGCGGTTCCAGACGGTGGTGGGGTGGCCTGCGTCGAGGAGGGCGCCGGCGAGGGCCCTGCCCATCGCGCCGAGGCCGAGGACGGTGACCGAGGTGAGCGGGGTGTTGGTGGTGGACATGCCCGCAATGCTTCTTCGGCGCCCAACTCCGCCACAAGTACCTACAAATAAGTCAGGTACGCACCGTGAGGAAAACATCGAGGTCAGTGCGGTGGCAGCAGCGGTTTCCGGGCCACCGGCGAGGTCAGCACCACCGATGTCGTCGTACGGCCGAGCGCCGACGTCTGCTCCAGTACGTCCTCGAGATGGACCGTGTCGGTCACCGCGACCTTGATGATCCAGCAGTCCTCGCCGACGACATGGTGAACCTCGATCACCTCGGGGCGCGCCAGCAGTTCGAGAGTTCTGGGGTGCCTCAGGTTGTAGCCGCCGTGCGGACTGACGCGGATGAAGGCCTGGATGCCGTAGCCGAGGCGGGCCGGTGAGACATGCGCCCCGTAACCGGTGATGGCGCCGCAGGCCTCCAGCCGGCGCAGCCGTTCGGTGACCGCCGCCGGGCTCAGCCGCACCCGGCGGCCCAGTTCGCTGAGTTTGATGCGGCCGTCGGTCTGGACGAGCTCCAGGATCTGGCGGTCGACGGCGTCGAAGGCGGTCGCCGACGTTTCGCTGGCGGCAGCGCGCAGAGGCCGTGGTTCTTTCGGCAGGCCGGCCGGATCTCCCATGTCTCCCCCTTCAGAATGCGATCCGTAAACGTAACACTTGACGTACGACGAGAGGGAGTTGGGAATGCGCGAGATATGCGTCATCGGCGGTAACCGGTATTTCGGCAAACGGTTGACAGCTCGACTGCTGGATTCGGGCGACCGGGTCACCGTCATCAATCGCGGGTCGTCCGCCCCGCCCGCCGGAGTCACCCATCTCGTCGCTGACCGCGACGACGAGAATTCCCTGCGGGCCGCGATCGGCTCTCGTACATTCGATGTCGTCTTCGATCAGGTCTGCTATACGCCACGCCAGGCGGACATCGCCCGTCGGGTGTTCGCGGGCCGCACCGGGCGCTATGTGATGACGTCCACCGTCGAGGTGTACGAGTACGAACACTCCACAATCCTCGTCAGCGAGGAGGCCGTGGACCCGCTGACGGTGAACGTGGACCTGGCCGCTCCGTGGGAGGACCCGGACTTCCGTGAGGAGCACTACGGCGAGGGAAAGCGGCAGGCCGAGGCGGTCCTGGCGCAGAATCCGGCCTTCCCGTACGTGTCGGTGCGCGTCGCCCATGTGCTCGGCGGGGACGACGACTTCACCGGCCGCGTGGACCACTACGCGACCCGGATCAGGGCGGGCGAGCCCATCGCCGTACCCGCGGAGAACCACCCCGCCACCTATGTGCATGTGGCGGAGATCGCCGAATTCCTGGCGTGGACAGCGGGTCAGGCATTCACCGGACCGGTGAATGCGAATGCGTACGGTCCGCTCTCCACAGCCGATATCTGCGCGGCGATCGAGCGCGTGACCGGCGGAAAGACGGAATTTCTTCCCGTGGAGGTCGGCAAGACCTCGCCGTTCTCCTTCGCCCGCTCGTACGGCATGGACAACTCGCGTGCGGCGGAGCTGGGTTACACCTTCAGCCGCACCGAGGAATGGCTGTCCCGGGCCATGGCCGAGACTCTCGGTTCCGGCAAGGAGGTCCGGTAATGCGGTACCGCACGCTGGGCAGCCTCCAGGTGAGCGCGATCGGGTTCGGCGCCATGCCACTGTCCATCGAGGGCCACCCCGACGAGCGGCAGGCCCTCGCCACCGTCCATGCCGCTCTCGACGCCGGCGTGACGCTGGTGGACACGGCCGACTCCTACCATCCGCCCGGCGGCGAGCCGGGCGCCGGCGAGTTGCTCGTACGACGCGCGCTCGCCGCGTACGGCGGCGATACGGACTCCGTCCTGGTCGCCACCAAAGGCGGCCGGGGCAGGACCGCCGACGGCGGCTGGACGGTCAACGGCGATCCGCGCCATCTCAAGCAGGCCGCCAGGAGCTCGCTCGACCGGCTCGGCGTCGCGGCGATCGGGCTCTATCAGCTGCACAAGCCGGACCCGTCCGTCCCCTTCGCCGATTCGCTCGGCGCGCTCCAGGAACTGCTGACGGAGGGCACGATCCGGTTTGCCGGGATCTCCAACACGAACGCGGCTCAGATCCGGCTGGCCAGGCAGATGCTGGGAGAGCGGCTGGTCTCCATACAGAACCGGTACTCGCCGGCGGTGCGTGACAGCGAGGCGGAGCTGCGGCTCTGCGCGGAGCTGGGCCTCGCCTTTCTTCCGTGGAGTCCGCTCGGCGGGATCTCACGGAGTTCGCTGGACGGGCCGTCGGATCCGCACGGCGCGGGAGCGGACCGGGGGAGCAGGGAAGTGACCGGTCCGTACGCCGCCTTCCACCAGGTGGCTCGGGAGCACGGCGTGAGTCCCCAACAGACCGCCCTGGCCTGGCTTCTGGCGAAGTCGCCGACCGTGATCCCGATCCCGGGGGCGAGCAGGCCGTTGACCATCCGGAATTCGGCGGCGGCCGCCGGACTCACTCTGAGCGCCGCGGAACTGGCGGCGCTCGACGCCTCGTCGACCACGGCCAACGGGAACGACGGGTCGGAACCGGCCGTCCGCTCCTGACCAGCGGTTCAGCCCAAACCGGCAACGCGTTCAGGAAGTCAACGATGTGCAGCCATTGACGACTGGACTGTCTACATCTACAAAACTGTTTGAGAGCGCTCTCAACTCCCTCGGCACCACCCTCCCGGAGGTGTTCCTTGAGCACGAGCCGCATCAAACGCACCCCCCTGGTCACCATGATCGTCGCCATGTCCGTGGCCCTCGCCGGTTTCATCGCCGTGACCGGCGCGGGCTCCGCCCGCGGTGACGTACCGCCCACGCCCGGCTGGAATCTCCAGTGGAGCGACGATTTCAACGGCGCCAACCGCACCCTGCCCTCGTCGGCCAACTGGCAGATCGACCTCGGCCACGCCTACCCGAACGGGCCGGGAAACTGGGGCACCGGTGAAATCCAGAACTACACCGGCAACCCCGACAACCTCAGTCTCGACGGCGCCGGCAATCTCCGCATCACCCCGCTCCGGGACGGCGGGGGCAACTGGACCTCCGGCCGGATCGAGACCCGGCGCACCGACTTCAAGGCCCCGGCCGGCGGCACGCTGCGCATCGAAGGCCGGATCCAGATGCCGAATGTGACCGGCCAGTCCGCCCTCGGCTACTGGCCCGCCTTCTGGGCCCTCGGCGCGCCCTACCGTGGCAACTACTGGAACTGGCCGTCCATCGGCGAGTTCGACATCATGGAGAACGTCAACGGCATCAACTCCGTCTGGGGGGTGCTGCACTGCGGGGTCAACCCCGGCGGCCCCTGCAACGAGACCAGCGGCATCGCCAACAACCGCGCCTGCCCCGGAGCGAGTTGCCAGTCCGCATTCCACACGTACCGCTTCGAGTGGGACCGTTCCGCCTCCCCCAACGAACTGCGCTGGTATGTGGACGACCAGCTGTTCCACAGCGTCGCGGAGAACCGTGTGGACGCCGGGACCTGGGCGAACATGACCAGCCACGCGGGCTACTTCATCCTGCTCAATGTCGCGATCGGCGGCGCGTTCCCCGACGCGCTGGCAGGCAAGACCCCGACGGCCGCGACCGTCCCCGGCCGCCCCATGCTCGTCGACTACGTCGCCGTCTGGACCAAGGGCGGCGGCTCGACCACCCCGCCCACGACACCTCCCACGACCGACCCGCCCACGACTCCCCCGCCGTCCGGCTCCTCCCAGCTGTATCTGCGTACGGGAGGCGGCGCGGGCGACGCGGCGGCATCGGCCTCCACGGTGAGCCTCGCCTCGGCGGGCGGCGCCAACTACGACGGCACCCCGCACAATCCGCAGGTCTTCACCTCGTCCGGGATCACCAGGAAGTACAACGGCGGCCCGACGCAGTTCGACCTGTTCGTCGACGCGGGCTCCACCGTCGCCAACGGCCAGCAGATCAGGGTGAGTTACGACCGTACGGACGACGGGAACTGGGACCGGACGGAGACGTACAGCTACTTCGCCACCGACCCCGTCGCCGGCTGGGAGCACTACACCCAGGCGACAGGCCTCAAGTCGTCCACCGGGGCGCTCGGCGATCTGGCGAACGGCAAGGTGCGGATCGAGGTGTGGAACGCCATCGGCGGCGGTGCAAGCACGGTCGGCGTCGGCAACCAGTCCGTCGTACGCATCCCCTTCGGCTGAATCCAGGAGGACCGCAATGTTGCGCCGACTGCTCACGGGCCTGGCCGCCGTGATCTTCCTGATCACGGCGGGATGGATCACCGCGAGGACTGAACGGGCGGCTCCCGACACCGTTTCGGGCCACACCGCATCCCGTCCCGCCATGTCGGGCCACAACGGCCACGCCTACACCTTCACCGGCGCCCAGACGGCCGCGATCGTCGCACAGGCCGCGGCCCCGGTGCGCGGCAGCGAATTCCGCGCGGAGTGCTTCTCCAGCCACCGCAAGGGCGACGACCCGATCGTCTTCCCGGGACAGGCGGGCCGTTCGCACATCCATGAGTTCTACGGAAACCGGACCGCGAACGCGGCCTCGACGCTGCAGTCGCTGGCCGCCGGCACCACCAACTGCACGCCCGCGGTGGACCTCTCCTCGTACTGGACCCCCACCCTCTACAAGAACGGAGTTCCCGTGGCCCCCGAGCGGGTCACCGTCTACTACCAGGGCATCACCGACCACGCCCGGGCCGTGGCCCATCCGCGCGGTCTGCGCTACGTCGTCGGAAACGCCCTGGCCACCTCTCCCGACCAGAACCCGGCGGCGCGCTGGTCGTGCGTGGGCCGGCCCGAGTCCGGCCGGGAGTTCATCAACTGCCCTCCCGGCACCAAGCTGGAGAACTATCTGGACTTCCCGACCTGCTGGGACGGGAAGAACCTGGACAGTGCCAACCACCGGGACCACATGGCGTACGCGGCCGGACAGACCTGCCCCGCCTCGCACCCGGTGGTCGTGCCGCGGCTGGAACTGCTGATCACCTGGCCGGTCAACGGCGGCGGGCTGACGCTCGCGGGCACCAGGAACGGCGTCAATGTGACCGACCAGCCGGGCTACACCTTCCACGGCGACTTCTTCAACGCCTGGGACGACGGTGAGCTGAAGCGCCGGGTGGCCAACTGCATTGTCGCGGGGTACATCTGCGGGACGGACGGCAACCCGGTCCAGCAGTGACCCTCATCCGTCCGATTCCGGGGCCGGGACGCCCAGCAGCCTGCGGGTCAGGGCGTCCCGGTCCGGTTCGTCCGGCGTGGTCCGTACGTCCCCGGAACGTGTGAGCCCGCTCTCCTCGCCGGCCGCGACCTGCGGCTCGGTGGCCCTGCCGCGGCGCGGCAGCAGTACGGCGACGAGCACCGTGCCGACGCCGAGGATCACCGCACCCACCAGGCTGGTGTGCGCGACGGCGTCCGAGAAGGCGCCGTTCACCGCGTCCACCAGGGCCTTCGCCTGCTGGGGACCTGCCTGGACGCCGACCTGCTGTGCGACGGCGAGGCCCGCGCCGACCGAGTCCTGGGCGGCGTCGAGCGCCTCGGCCGGGAGCTTGGTTCCCACGGCATCGTCGAGGTGGGAGGAGTACGAACCGGCCAGCACCGAGCCGAGGATGGCGATCCCGAGCGACCCGCCGAGCTCGAGGGAGGTGTCGTTGACGGCGCCGCCGACGCCGAGTTCGGACTCGGGGAAGGCACCCATGATCGCGTCCGTGCAGGGCGAGAGCGCGAGGCCGATCGCGAGCCCGAGGATGACGAGCGGCGGCACGAAGTCGCCGTACGCCGATCCGGCGTCGATACGGGTGAGCAGGGCGAGCGCGGACGTACCGCCGACCATGCCCGCGGTGACGGTGACCTTCATACCGAGGCGCGGGGTGAGGAAGCCGGTCAGGGCGGAGCCGACGAAGACGGCCCCGGCGAGCGGGAGCATCCGTACGCCGGTCTCGAAGGGGTTGTAGCCGAGGACGAACTGCAGATGCTGCGTGAGGTAGTAGAAGGCCCCGAACACGGCGAGGAAGAAGAGCGCGACAGCGAGATTGGCGCCGGCGAAGCCGCGGTGGGCGAACCGGCGCACATCCAGGACGGGACGCGGGTGGCGCAGCTCCCACACCACGAACAGGACCAGGCCCGCGCCCGCGACGACGGCGGCCGTGATCGCCTCGGCGCCCCACCCGAAATGCGGCCCCTGGATGATCATGTAGACGAGCGAGCCGATCCAGACCACGGAGAGCAGCCCGCCGGTGTAGTCGATCCGGTCGTGGCGGGCGGCCTTCGACGGCGGTACGAGGACGAGCGTGCCGACGATCGCGAGCGCGGCGACCGGCACGTTGATGAGGAACGTCGAGGCCCAGCCGTGCTTCTCCAGCAGCGCGCCGGCGACGAGCGGCCCGGCGGCGATGGCAAGTCCGGCGGTGGCGGTCCACATGACGATGGCCTTGGCGCGCTCGGCCCGCGGGAAGGTCGCGGCGAGCAGCGAGAGCGTGGCAGGCATGATCATCGCGGCGCCGACGCCCATGACGGCGCGTGCCGAGATGACCCCGGCCGAACTGTCGACGAGCGATCCGGCCACCGCGCCCGCGCCGAAGACGACGAGTCCGAGGACGAGGGCGCCACGGCGGCTGTATTTGTCGCCGATCGCGCCGAGGAGCAGCATCAGCGCGGCGTAGGGGACGGTGTAGCCGTCGATGACCCACTGCAGATCGGAGCTGGTCAGGCCCAGGTCCTTGGTCATGTCGGGGGCGGCGACGGTCAGCGCGGTGTTCGCCATGACGATGATCAGCAGGCTCAGGCAGAGGACGAGCAGCGCCCACCAGCGCCGGGCGTAGGGCCGGTCCATCTGCTCGACGGGCCGCTTCATGACGAGGGACACGAGGCTCCACCTTCCACTGTCTTGCACACTCATGTGCAATTACACACTGCTGTGCAATTTACGTCAATGCACAGCCGTGTGCAAAATGGAGCCATGACGATGGGTGCCACGGGTAACAGCGGCCGGGCCGACGCGAACCGCCGCCGCATCATGCAGGTCGCGCTCACGGAACTGCTGCGCGACCCGGACGCGTCCATGGACCAGCTGGCCCGCGCGGCCGGCGTGGTGCGCCGGACGGTGTACGGCCACTTCCCCAGCCGCGACGCGCTGATCACGGCCCTGGTGGACGACGCGGTCGCCACGGTCGCCGAGGCGCACGCCCGCGGCCGCGAAGGCGTGAGCGACCCCTCCGAGGCACTGGCCCGCGCGACACTCGCGGTCTGGGAGATCGCCGACCGCTACCGCCTGCTGGTGGCCCTGGCGCAGCGCAGCGTGACGATGGAAGGCATCAAGCAACGTCTGGCCCCGGTCCGCAAGTCCTGCCTGGAGCTGCTCCAACAGGGCATGGACGAGGGCGCGTTCACCGCTCCGCTGCCGGCGGCGGCTCTCGCGTACGTTCACGAGCAGCAGCTCTTCGGTCTGATGGAGGCGGTGAACGACGGCGCGCTGGATCCGGCCGATGCGGGGCGCGCGGCGGCGGCGACGGCGCTGATCTCGGCGGGAGTCGGGGCCGAACGGGCACGGGAGATCGTGGCGGGGCTGCAGGGCCGGTGAGCGGATTGCCGCATCGGCTAAAATCTGGGGCATGGACGTGGTCCAGGCGGTCGCCGAGCCCAGACGGCGCGAGATTCTCCGGCTGATCTGGAACGACGAACTGCCCGCAGGCGAGATCGCGGCCCGCTTCGAGGTCACCTTCGGCGCGGTGTCCCAGCATCTGAAGGTGCTGCGGGACGCGGGCCTGGTGACACTGCGCAGGGACGGGACCAAGCGGTTCTACCGGGCCGACCGGCAAGCCCTCGGACCGCTCTGCGAATTCCTCCGGTCCATGTGGAGCAGCAAGCTCGACACCCTGGGCCGCGTCGCGGAAGATGCCGAACCGAACGGAGCCTGACGGGCACGGACACCGTGACCGTGGCGTACCGCTGCGCCCTCCGCCACGGGGGCAGGCGAAGGGCGGAGCGGAAGAGGCGGTCCTCAACCGCCGGACAAGCGGCGGAAGTTCGGTACCGGCCGGCGGTCAGACCTTCACGCCCGCCTCGTTCTCCTCCCGCGGCTCAGGAAGGTCCACGTCCGCCTCCGGCGCCGCGTCACCCCGGCCGTCGTCGAGCAGCGTCCTCTCGTCGAACGGGAGCCTCCCGGCCAGGACCTCGTCGACCCGCGCCCTGTCGATCTCCTTCGTCCACGTCCCGATCAGCACCGTCGCGACCGCGTTGCCCGCAAAGTTGGTCAGGGCGCGCGCCTCGCTCATGAAGCGGTCGATACCGACGATCAGGCCGACGCCGTCGACCAGCTCCGGCCGGTGCGACTGCAGACCGCCCGCCAGCGTGGCCAGCCCGGCTCCGGAGACGCCCGCCGCGCCCTTCGACGCGACGAAGAGGAAGAGGAGGAGCGGAATCTGCTCCCCGACCGACATCGGGTTGCCCATGGCGTCGGCGATGAAGAGCGAGGCCATCGTCATGTAGATCATGGTGCCGTCGAGGTTGAAGGAGTAGCCGGTCGGAACGGTGATGCCGACCACCGGCTTGCTCACGCCCAGGTGCTCCATCTTCGCGATGAGCCGCGGGAGCGCGGACTCGGAGGAGGAGGTGGACAGGATCAGCAGGAACTCACGGCCCAGGTACTTGAAGAGCGTGAGGATGTTGAGGCCCGCGACGAGGCGCAGCAGCGTGCCGAGCACGATGACGACGAAGAGGAAGCAGGTCACGTAGAAGCCGAGCATCAGCACGGCGAGGCTCTTGAGCGCGTCCAGACCGGCCGACCCGGTGACGGCGGCGATCGCGCCGAAGGCGCCGATCGGCGCGGCCCACATCACCATGGCGAGAATGCGGAAGACGAGTCGCTGGATGTGCTCGACACCGCGCAGCACCGGTTCGCCGACAGGTCCCATCGCCTGCAGCGCGAAGCCGGCGAGCAGCGCGACGAGCAGGGTCTGCAGGACCTCGCCCGAGGTGAAGGCGGAGACCATCGTGGTCGGGATGATCCCGAGCACGAACTCGACCGGGGGCTTGGCCTCGGCCGACACCTGGCCCTGGCCCGCCTCCTTGACCGCGTCGGTCAGCGCCAGGCCGTCACCGGGGTGCAGGATGTTGCCGACGACCAGGCCGATGGCGAGGGCGACCATCGACATCACCATGAAGTAGCCGAGCGCTATGCCGCCGACCGCGCCGACCTTGGCGGCCTTTCGTACCGATCCGATGCCCAGCACGATCGTGCAGAAGATGATCGGCGAGATCATCATCTTGATCAGATTCACAAAGCCGGTACCCAGCGGCTTGAGTTCAACGGCGAACTCGGGGGCGACCAGGCCCACCGTGATGCCCAACGCGACCGCGATGATCACGGCGATATAGAGATAGTGGGTACGGTCCCGCCTGACGGCTCCACCAACCACGGGGTCCTCCTCGTTCCGATTCGTCCATGTCCCTATGGATGCCGTGACTATCCACCAGCCTGTGACGACGGTCACCCTTACGTTCGTTTCGTTCACACAAAATCGGCCAGGCAGACTGATTGCATGCGCATACCTCGCCCCCGAAGCCTCGCCGGCCAGCTCTTCGCGATGCAGGTCGTGCTGGTCGCCGCGATCGTGGCGGGCTGTGCCCTCTTCGCGTATCTCACCGACCGCTCCCAGGCCGAGGAGACGGCGCGGCTGCAGTCCACCGCCACCGCCACCGCCGTGGCGCGGTCCCCCTCGGTGATCGCGGCGGCGCGTTCCGCGCAGCCCACCGAGCTGCTTCAGCCGTACACGGAGCGGCTGCGCAGGGACGCGGGCGTCACCTTCGTCGTGATCATGGCCCCGGACGGCACGCGGTGGACGCATCCGGAGCCGGGCGAGATCGGCAAGACATATCTGGGGCACATCGGCGAGGCACTGAAGGGCAGGACATACAGCGAGAAGCACCTGGGCGTGCTCGGACCCTCGGTGCGGACCGTGGTGCCGATCCATGACCACGGGAAGATCACCGGGCTCGTCAGCGCGGGCATCACCATCCAGAAGATCAGCGAGCAGGTGAGCAAGCAGGTCGCCGCGCTGCTCGGTGTCGCGGGCGCGGCGCTCGCGCTGGGCGGCCTCGGCACATACGTGATCAACGCGCGGCTGCGCCGGCATACGCACGGTATGAACGCGGCCGAGCTGAGCCGACTGCACGACTACCACGAGGCCGCGTTGCATGCCGTGCGCGAGGGGCTGTTGATGCTCGACGGCCGGCGGCGGATCGCCCTGGTCAACGACGCGGGCCGGGAGCTGCTGGGTCTCGACGACCACGCCGTCGGCCGGCCGGTGGCCGAGCTCGGCCTGCCGGCCCGGCTCACGGGCGCGCTGCTGGCGTCCGAGCCACGCGTCGACGAGGTCCATCTGACCACCGACCGGGTCATCGTCGTGAACACCAGCCCGGTCGTCGGCGGCGAGCAGCGCGGCACGGTGGTGACCTTGCGGGACCACACCGAACTCCAGTCTCTGTCGGGCGAGTTGGACTCGGAACGCGGCTTCACCCAGGCTTTGCGATCCCAGGCGCACGAAGCGGCCAATCGCCTGCACACGGTCGTCTCGCTGATCGAGCTCGGGCGGGCGGACGAGGCGGTCGACTTCGCGACCGCGGAGCTGGAGCTGGCTCAGGTGCTGACCGACCGGGTCGTCGGCGCGGTGGGCGAGCCGGTGCTGGCCGCGCTGCTGCTGGGCAAGGCGGCGCAGGCGAACGAGCGCGGCGTGGAGCTGATCCTCGCGGAGGACAGCTGCATCGACGACGGCGTTCTGCCGCCGTCGCTGCCGTCGCGCGATCTGGTGACGATCCTGGGGAACCTGATCGACAACGCGGTCGACGCGGCGTCGGAGGCGGCGGCGGGCGGGCGGGGAGGGGGAGCACACGCCGGGAAGGATGCGATCGCGCCGGGCGCCGACGCGCACGCCGGGGTGGACGGCCAGGACCATGTCATCGCCGGCGCGGCGGACGGCCAGGACCGTGTCCTCGTCACCGCGGCGGACGGCCGGGGCCGCGACACCGTC
>NZ_JBSFUK010000025.1:0-81760 GCF_053591755.1 Streptomyces sp. NPDC002926 | reverse complement strand
ACATTCCGAACCCGGAAGCTAAGCCTTTCAGCGCCGATGGTACTGCAGGGGGGACCCTGTGGGAGAGTAGGACACCGCCGAACAATCATTGTGGGAAAGCCCCGCACCGTCATGGTGCGGGGCTTTTCTGCGTTCGGAACCCATTGCGCCAACCCCTGTGTAGGACCAGCGCATGGCTGAGGGTAGGGTCAGGGGGCATCGTTGGCACGTTCCGCACAGGAGGCTCCCGGGTGGAGGTCCAGGAGACCCGCGTTCAGACGGACCGGGTACTCACCATCCCCAACATCCTCAGCATGGCGCGCCTGCTTGGCGTGCCTCTCTTCCTGTGGCTGATTCTCCGCCCCGAGTTCGGGGGCCCCAAGAGCGATGGCTGGGCGTTGCTGGTGCTGATGCTCAGCGGTGTCACCGACTATCTCGACGGCAAGCTTGCCCGCCGATGGAACCAGATCAGCACCCTCGGCCGGCTTCTGGATCCCGCCGCCGACCGTCTCTACATCCTCTCCACCCTCGTCGGACTGACCTGGCGCGAGATCCTACCCATCTGGCTCACCGCGGCCCTATTGGCTCGGGAACTGATGCTGCTGGTGATGGTGGGTATCCTCCGCAGGCACGGTTATCCGCCGCCCCAGGTGAACTTCCTGGGCAAGGCAGCCACGTTCAACCTGATGTATGCCTTCCCGTTGCTGCTCCTCAGCGACGGCAAGGGGTGGCTTGCGTCACTCGCTGCTATTTTCGGATGGGCGTTCGCGGTATGGGGTACAACACTGTATTGGTGGGCAGGGATCCTCTATGTGGTCCAGGTCCGCCGCCTCGTCAAGGCGGATGCAGTGGCCGATTGACCTCGTCGATGTGTTGCCGCGCAGTGTTGCCGGCCGCGCATGACGCCAAAGCGGCTCTTTGGACGGGTGAAGTCGGCTAGACCGTCGTCTCTTCAAGGAGGACGCTTCCGACATGAAGGCCGTCGTGATGGCCGGTGGCGAAGGAACTCGACTTCGCCCCATGACCTCGAGTATGCCCAAGCCGCTCCTGCCGGTGGTCAACCGGCCGATCATGGAGCATGTGCTGCGGTTGCTCAAGCGGCATGGGCTCAATGAGACCGTCGTAACCGTGCAGTTTCTCGCCTCGCTCGTCAAGAACTACTTCGGCGACGGTGAAGAGCTCGGGATGGAGCTCACCTATGCCAATGAGGAGAAGCCACTCGGCACTGCGGGGAGCGTGAAGAACGCCGAGGAGGCGCTGAAGGACGATACGTTCCTCGTCATCTCCGGTGATGCGCTGACCGACTTCGACCTCACCGATCTGATCGCCTTCCACAGGGAGAAGGGCGGACTGGTCACGGTCTGTCTGACCCGGGTGCCGAATCCACTGGAATTCGGTATCACCATCGTGGACGAAGGCGGAAAGGTCGAGCGCTTCCTGGAGAAGCCGACCTGGGGACAGGTTTTCTCGGACACCGTCAATACGGGCATCTATGTCATGGAGCCCGAGGTATTCGACTACGTCGAGGCCGATGTTTCCGTGGACTGGTCCGGTGATGTGTTCCCGCAGCTCATGAAGGAAGGCAAGCCGATCTACGGCTATGTCGCCGAGGGCTACTGGGAGGACGTGGGCACGCACGAAAGCTATGTGAAGGCACAGGCGGATGTCCTCGAGGGCAAGGTCGATGTGGAGATCGACGGATTCGAGATCTCGCCGGGTGTCTGGGTCGCGGAAGGCGCGGAAGTACACCCCGACGCCGTGCTCCGCGGTCCGCTGTACATCGGCGACTACGCCAAGGTCGAAGCCGATGTGGAGATCCGCGAGCACACCGTCGTCGGGTCCAACGTGGTCGTCAAGAGCGGCGCCTTTCTCCACAGGGCCGTGATCCACGACAACGTCTACATCGGTGACCACTGCAATCTCCGGGGCTGCGTGATCGGCAAGAACACCGACATCATGCGTGCCGCGCGCATCGAGGACGGCGCCGTGATCGGTGACGAGTGCCTCGTGGGCGAGGAATCGATCATCCAGGGCAATGTGCGGGTCTACCCGTTCAAGACGATCGAGGCCGGCGCCTTCGTCAATACCTCCGTCATCTGGGAGTCGCGGGGCCAGGCGCATCTCTTCGGAGCTCGCGGAGTCACCGGCATCCTCAATGTGGAGATCACGCCCGAGCTGGCGGTGCGGCTGGCGGGTGCGTACGCCACCACTCTCAAGAAGGGGGCGACGGTCACCACGGCGCGTGACCACTCCCGGGGTGCCCGCGCGCTGAAGCGGGCCGTGATCTCGGCGCTGCAGACCAGTGCCATCGATGTACGAGATCTGGAGAACGTGCCGCTGCCGGTCGCCCGACAGCAGACCGCGCGGGGAAGCGCCGGCGGCATCATGATCCGTACGTCGCCGGGTGTGCCGGACTCCGTGGACATCATGTTCATCGACGAGCGCGGAGCGGACCTCTCGCAGGGCGGACAGCGAAAGCTGGACCGGGTGTACGCGCGCCAGGAGTACCGGCGTGCGTTCCCGGGCGAGATCGGGGATCTGCACTTCCCGTCCAGCGTCTTCGACTCGTACACCGGCTCACTGCTGCGCAATGTCGACACCTCGGGCATCGCCGAATCGGGGCTCAAAGTCGTCATCGACGCATCCAACGGCAGTGCCGGACTTGTGCTGCCCAACCTGCTCGGACGGCTCGGTGTGGACGCCCTGACGATCAACCCGGGGCTCGACGAGTCGCGGCCCACCGAAACGGCGGACACCCGCCGGTCCGGGATGGTGCGGCTGGGCGAGATCGTGGCCTCCGCGCGGGCAGCCTTCGGCGTGCGCTTCGACCCCGTCGGCGAGCGGCTGTCCCTCGTTGACGAGCGGGGGCGGATCGTCGAGGACGATCGCGCGCTGCTGGTGCTGCTCGACCTGGTCGCGGCCGAACGGCGCAGCGGGCGGGTGGCCCTGCCGGTGACGACCACCAGGATCGCCGAGCAGGTGGCGGCGTACCACGGCACTCAGGTGGAATGGACGACCACATCGCCCGACGATCTGACGCGTGTGTGCCGGGAGGAAACCACCATCTTCGGCGGAGACGGCCGTGGTGGCTTCATCGTTCCGGAGTTCAGCAGTGTCTTCGACGGCTTCGCGGCCTTTGTCCGGCTGGTCGGCCTGGTGGCTCGTACGCAGCTCACGCTGAGCCAGATCGACGCCCGGATCCCGCGGGCGCATGTGCTGCGGCGTGATCTGGCGACGCCGTGGGCGGTCAAGGGACTCGTGATGCGACGTGTCGTCGAGGCGGCCGGCGACCGGGATGTCGATACGACCGACGGTGTGCGGATCGTCGAGCCCGACGGCCGCTGGGTCATGGTGCTTCCCGACCCCGCGGAGGCCGTCACTCATCTGTGGGCCGAGGGCCCGGACGACGCCTCGGCGCAGGCGCTGCTCGACGAGTGGTCCGCCGTCCTGGACAGCGCAGGTCTCTAGCCTGGGGCCGGTGTGTCGGGAGTTGTCTGTGGACGGCTTCCGGCACACCGGTGGGGCCATTCGGCGGTAGCAGCCGCGACGTGCGACGATGTGCGGCATGTCGCAGCAGCACCCCGTTCGGAGCACCGGCTCTCCACCTCCGCGTCCCGATGCGTCCATGTCGCTGCTGACGAATGTCATGGAGCACAGCCTCGACGACGGATACGCGGAGGCGACGGCCCGCCGGGCGGCGGAAGGCGGCGGGCTGCCCCGTCCGCTGCGTGCGAAGCTCGGTCTCGCCGCCGGCCTGGTACTCGCGGCCCTGGTCGTGACCGTCGGAGCCGCGCAGGCGCGGATATCCGCACCGGTCGTGGCGAAGGAGCGCGAGGAGCTCATCGACCGTATCGACGCGGAGACCACTGCTGCGGACGAGCTCGAACGCAGTGTCGACACGCTCCGTGAGCAGGTGGGGGACCGGCAGCGGAAGGCGCTCAAGACCGGAGGCGGGGGGCAGGGGGAACTGGTCGCGCTGCTCTCCGGTGCCACAGAGGTCCAGGGGCCGGGCGTGAAGCTCGTCGTCGATGACGCGAAGGACACCGAGCAGGGCGGCGACGGACCGCGGGCGAGCAGCGGCTTCAACGACACGGGCCGGGTGCGGGACCGCGATATGCAGCGGATCGTCAACGGCCTGTGGGAGTCCGGCGCGGAGGCTGTCGCCATCAACGGTCAGCGGTTGACCGCCCTGTCTGCGATCCGTGCGGCGGGCGACGCCATACTGGTGGACAACAAACCGCTGGTGCCGCCGTACACGGTGCTTGCGGTGGGGGACGGGAAGAAGTTGAGCACCGCCTTCCAGGACAGTGCCGACGGGCAGTATCTGCACGCGCTGCAGGAGAACTTCGGTATCCGCACGAGCATTTCCGACCAGGAAAAGGTGCGTCTGCCGGCGGCGCCCAGCTTGATCGTACGTACAGCAGAGCCGAAGACCGCCGACGCCGGAAAGGGCAACGGGCAGGATACGGCTGACACAGGGAAGGGCACATCGTGATCGCCGTACTGGGCCTCGTCGTGGGAGTCGTGGTCGGACTGTTGGTCCGACCCGAAGTACCGGCGGTGGTCGAGCCCTATCTGCCGATCGCCGTCGTCGCGGCTCTCGACGCCGTATTCGGTGGCCTGCGGGCCATGCTTGACGGCATCTTCGTCGACAAGGTCTTCGTTGTCTCCTTCCTGTCGAATGTGGTGGTGGCCGCGCTGATCGTGTTCCTGGGCGACAAGTTGGGCGTCGGTGCCCAGCTGTCCACGGGTGTGGTGGTCGTGCTCGGTATCCGGATCTTCTCCAACGCTGCCGCGATCCGCCGGCATGTGTTCCGGGCGTGAGGCCGATGAACAGCGAAGAGAACCCGAAGGGCGAGGAGCCGGAGTCGGTGACGCCCCCTGCGGAGGAGCAGCCCGGGAAGCAGGTCGGCGAGCAGCCTGAAGAGCAGGCCGGCGAGCAGCCTGAAGAGCAGGCCGGCGAGCAGCCCGGGAAGCAGGTCGGCGAGCAGCCTGAAGAGCAGACCGGCGAGCACCTCGGGGAGCAGACCGGCCGGCAGCGGCTCGTCGCGGTGTTGTGGCCGCCGCGGGTCACGCGCGCTCAACTCATCGTCGCCCTGCTGCTGTTCGTCCTCGGTCTTGGACTCGCCATCCAGGTCCGTTCGAACAGTGACAACAGTGCGCTGCGTGGCGCCCGCCAGGAGGACCTGGTGCGCATCCTGGACGAGCTCGACAACCGCACCCAGCGGCTCGAGGACGAGAAGCAGCGTCTGGAGGACCAGCGCACCGAGCTGGAGAGCAGCTCGGACCAGGCCGAGGAAGCGCGCAAGCAGACACTGCAGAAGGAACAGCAGCTGGGCATCCTGGCCGGCACAGTCGCGGCGCAGGGACCGGGCATCACGCTGACCATCCAGGACCCGTCCGGCACCGTCGAGTCGGACATGCTGCTCGACGCGATCCAGGAGCTGCGCGCCGCGGGTGCGGAGGCGATCCAGGTCAACGACACCAGGGTCGTGGCGGACACGTATTTCACCGGCACCGGCGGCGACATCGAGGTGGACGGCAAGCGGATCACCGCGCCGTACACGTTCAAGGTCATCGGCAAGCCGCAGGATCTGGAGCCCGCCCTGAACATCCCGGGCGGTGTGGTGCAGACGCTGGAGAAGGAGCAGGCCACGGCCACGGTAGCGCGGTCGGAGAAGATCGTTGTGGATGCGTTGAGACCTGCGAAGCGGCCTGACTACGCTCGGTCGTCATCGCAGTGAGGCGGGGAGTATGAGGTCCGGCGGACGAGGGCATGAGGGTTCGGGGGGTCGGCACATCACAAGCGTGGTGCGTGGTGGAAACTGTCTTGCGGTTTCGGACGTTGTGATGATGTCCGGGTCGGCAGGTCTGATCATTGAGGGTTCGTCCTGCCCCACGGGCGGGTCTATTTCGGTCAAGGGGAATCGCCCGTGAAGTTGTTTGGGAAGTTGTTCGGCAAGAGCGCACGCGAGGACGGCGGCAACGCCCGGCACCGCGCGCCACGCCACGGCCAGAGTGAGGAGCAGGGCGCGGAGCGGCCGCTCTTCCGGGATGAGGTGGGTGGTCCGGGTGGTGACATTTCGGGCGGTCAGGGCGCGTCATCTGTTGACCCTGCCGGTCCCGGCCGCATAGGTTTCGGGGAACCATCAACCTCAAGTACGGGTGGAGGGTTTACCTCCGACCCGTATGCGACCAATCCCCACGCGGGGCAGCCGCGGCAGGAGGACCCGTCCATGTCGGCCTTGGTTTGTACGAGGTGTGGGCACCGCAATGCCGAGGCCAGCCGGTTCTGCTCCAACTGCGGTGCGCCGCTGCGGGGCGGAGCGCCGGCGGAGCGCGCCTCGGAGACGACCTCGACGATCTCCATCTCCGGCATCGAGGCCTACGACGCCGAGGTGACCGGACAGACCGCGGTTCCTTCGCTGTCGCCCGAGGCTCAGGCGGCCGTCGACGCGCTGCCGCTCGGCTCGGCACTTCTCGTGGTGCGCCGCGGTCCGAACTCCGGCAGCCGGTTCCTGCTGGACGGTGAGCTGACCACGGCCGGCCGCCACCCGCAGAGCGACATCTTCCTCGACGACGTGACGGTCTCGCGGCGTCATGTGGAGTTCCGCAGAGGGCCGGACGGCCGCTTCGGCGTCGCCGACGTCGGCAGTCTGAACGGCACGTACGTCAACCGCGAGCGGATCGACTCGGTCCTCCTGTCGAACGGCGACGAAGTCCAGATCGGCAAGTACCGGCTGGTCTTCTACGCCAGCCAGCGGGGCGTGTGACCCTCCCCAGACTCCGTCCGGGGGGACCCCAGGAAGGCACATGCGGCGAACACCGACGGGCGGTGCCGGTCACGGCACCGCCACCGCGGGCAACCGGCTGATGAGTATCGGCACGGTGCTCAGTCAGCTGCGCGACGAGTTTCCCGAAGTCACCATCTCCAAGATCCGCTTTTTGGAGGCCGAAGGACTGGTCGAGCCGCGGCGGACGCCGTCCGGGTATCGCAAGTTCAGCCCGGAGGACGTGGAGCGGCTGGCACAGGTGCTGCGGATGCAGCGGGACCACTATCTTCCGCTGAAGGTCATCCGGGAGCATCTCGACGCCCTGGGGCGCGGTGAGCAGGTGCAGCTGCCCGCGCAGGGCGCGCAGCGGGAACTGCTCGACGGCCCCTGGGATGCGGAGTCCGAACGTCCGACCGCTGCCCGGGTGGGTCGCGCGGAGCTTCTCGCGTCCGCCGAGGTGAGCGAGGAGGAGGTGGCCGAGTGGGAGTCGTACGGCCTTCTCGCGGCGGACGAGGACGGCGCCTACGACGCCGAGTCGGTCACCGTGGCCAGGCTTGTCGCGGATCTGGGGAGATTCGGACTCGAGCCGCGGCATCTGCGTGCCATGAAAGCCGCTGCCGAGCGTGAGGCCGGGCTCGTGGAACAGGTGGTTGCACCCTTGCGGCGGCACCGCAATCCGCAGACCAGGGCCCATGCCGAGGCGACCACGAAGGAGCTTGCGGCCCTTTCCGTACGGCTCCATGCGGCCCTTGTGCAGACGGCACTCGGGGTACGGCTCCACTGATCATGGGGGAGCCCGACTACCCAAACCGGTCGGGCACGTCCTAGGGTTGCTGTGTGAACGAGCTCGACGTTGTGGGTGTCCGGGTCGAAATGCCCTCGAACCAACCGATCGTGCTCCTGCGTGAAGTGGGAGGCGACCGGTACCTCCCCATTTGGATCGGTCCCGGGGAGGCGACCGCCATTGCCTTTGCCCAGCAAGGCATGGCTCCTGCCAGGCCGCTGACCCATGACCTCTTCAAGGATGTGCTGGAGGCGGTGGGGCAGGAGCTCACCGAGGTCCGCATCACTGACTTGCGTGAAGGGGTCTTCTACGCGGAGCTGGTCTTCGCCAGCGGAGTCGAGGTGAGCGCCAGACCGTCCGACGCCATAGCGCTGGCCCTGCGCACCGGTACGCCGATCTACGGCAGTGACGGGGTGCTCGACGACGCGGGAATCGCGATCCCGGACGAGCAGGAGGACGAGGTGGAGAAGTTCCGCGAGTTCCTCGATCAGATCTCGCCGGAGGACTTCGGCACCAACAGTCAGTGACCGCCCAGCCGGGCTCTGTTGGCGCATTCGAGCAGCCTTTCCCCGAATAGGGGCACGGGAAACCACTCTCAGGGTGATTATCACTCGGCGTGCCGAGTGTGGCGATCGTTGACGCACCCCGGGCGACTGCCTACCGTCGAGATGGCAGGTCAAGGACGGAGGTCGGCGTGAGCAGCAGCGGCGACGGTACGGCGGCAGGCGGGCCGTACCCGCTTCACGACAGCGCGGCCGACCTCTCTACGGAGACGATCGGCTACCGCGGGCCCACCGCGTGTGCGGCGGCGGGCATCACCTATCGGCAGCTCGACTACTGGGCGCGTACGGGCCTGGTCGAGCCCAGTGTGCGGTCGGCGTACGGCTCCGGAACCCAACGGCTCTACAGCTTCCGCGACGTGGTCGTCCTCAAGATCGTCAAGCGTTTCCTGGACACCGGCGTCGCGCTGCAGAACATCCGTGCCGCGGTGCAGCATCTGAGAGCCCGCGGCTTCACCGATCTCGAACGTATGACGCTGATGAGCGACGGCGCGACGGTCTACGAGTGCTCCTCGCCCGACGAGGTGGTCGATCTGCTGCAGGGCGGCCAGGGCGTCTTCGGGATCGCCGTGGGCGTGGTGTGGCGGGATGTCGAGGCCGCGCTCTCGCAACTGCACGGCGAGCGGGTCGACACCGGCGAGACCCTGGTCGGGAACAATCCCGCCGACGAGCTGGCCAGACGCAGGCGCGACCGGGCCGTCTGACGCCTCCGTTGTCAGTGGCGTAGGGCAGCATCGGAGATGTGAGAACCGCGCCGACGATTCTGCATCTGGACATGGATGCCTTCTTCGCCGCCGCCGAACAGGCGGCGAAGCCGAGTCTGCGCGGGAAGCCGGTGGTGGTCGGCGGGCTCGGGCCGCGCGGAGTCGTCGCCACCGCTTCGTACGAGGCCAGACGGTTCGGTGTGCACTCCGCGATGCCGATGGCGCAGGCCAGGCGGCTGGCGCCGAACGCCGCGTATCTCGTGCCGCGTTTCTCCCTCTACCGGGCGGTCAGCGAGCAGGTGATGGAACTGCTGGGCGGACTCTCGCCGCTGGTGGAGCCGCTGAGCCTGGACGAGGCCTTTGTGGACCTGGAGGCGGGCGGCTCGGCCGACGACTCGGCGTCGGCCAGGGCCACCGGTGAGCGGCTGCGCGCCGATATCCGAGCGGTCACGGGGCTCACTGGTTCGGTCGGGCTCGCGGGGTCCAAGATGCTCGCCAAAATCGCCTCCGAGCAGGCAAAGCCCGACGGCCTGGTCCTCATCGAGCCCGGCACGGAGCGAGAGCTGCTCGGGCCGATGTCCGTGCGTACGCTGCCCGGGGTCGGGCCGGCGACCGGGGAGCATCTGCGGCGGGCCGGAATGACGACCGTGGCCGATCTGGCGGAGGCGGGCGAGGACGAGCTCGTACGTCTGCTGGGCAAGGCACACGGAGCCTCGCTGTTCCGGATGGCGGTGGGGCGCGACGACCGGCCGGTGGTGGCCGAGAGGGACGCGAAGTCGGTGTCGGTGGAGGACACCTTCGATGTGGATCTGCACGACCGGGTACGGGTGCGGATCGAGGTGGAGCGGCTTGCCGAGCGGTGCGTGCAGCGGCTGCGGTCGTCCGGGCACTCGGGGCGGACCATCGTGCTGAAGGTACGGCGGTACGACTTCTCGACGCTGACGCGCTCCGAGACGCTGCGCGGGCCGACGGACGACCCCGCGGTGGTGCGGGAGGCCGCCGGGCGGCTGCTGGAGGCTGTGGACACCACGGGCGGGGTTCGGCTGCTGGGAGTGGGCGTGACCGGGCTCGCCGACTACACGCAGGAGGATCTGTTCGCCCAGGCCGCAGCCGGTGAGCAGGCCGAGGCCGGGGAGCCGGACGGCGATCCGGAGCCGCACGAGGCCGGCGAACGGGCCGGCGAAGGGGCCGGCACCGTAGGTGCGGAACAAAAGCCGCCCGCCGAGCGGCGCTGGCCGGCCGGGCATGACGTACGGCATGCCGAGTACGGGGCAGGGTGGGTGCAGGGCAGCGGGGTGGGGCGGGTGACGGTGCGGTTCGAGGAGCCGTGGTCGCGGCGGCCGGGGCGGGTGCGCACCTTCATGGTCGACGACCCGGACCTGGAGCCGGGCGATCCGCTGCCGCTGGTGGCACCGCCTGCGGCAGCGGACGCCGCTCAGTCCTCCCGGCCAGCCAGCCGGCCGAAGTCCCGGTCGGGTCGGGAGCCGGGGCCGGAGCCGGAGTCCCCGTCGGACGGGCCCGAGGGGTCGGAGGAGGCGGCAGGCGTCTCGGGAGCTTCGGGGAGTTCGAGTCCGTAGTGGTGGTAGAGCTGGAGCTCCTGCTCGGGGGAGAGATGGCGGCCGACACCGAAGTCGGGGGCATCCTTGATCAGCGCGCGCTCGTACGGGACGCGCAGGGTGTCGTTGACGACCTTGCTGGGCTCGAGCGGGACGAAGGCGTCCCGGCTGAAGAGGCCCGTGCGCACGGCCGCCCACTCGGGCGCCCCTGTCGCATCGTCCAGATACACCTCGTCCACAGTCCCGATTTTGGTGCCATGGCTGTCGAACGCCTTGCGGCCGATCAGGCTGCGCGGATCGATATCGGTCTGCACGGTCCCTCCAATAGGTCGCAACTGGTGTTTAAATACTACAAAAGTGCACATCGGAGGTATCGGCCACTCGAGCGATCGACGACGAGGCGCGCTGGTAGGCTGGCTAACGGCTGCTGACCCCGTGCGGGAGAGTCCTCCGGTGAAAGTACCGGCGGCGCCGAAGGAGCAAATCCTCCCCGGAATCTCTCAGGCCCCTGTACCGCACGGACGAGGTCACTCTGGAAAGCAGGGCGGGCGTCGGACGGCATCCGCTCTCACCGACGGTGAAAGTCGGCGTGCCCTGTGCGCGTCGGTGAAGCTCTCAGGTTGAGATGACAGAGGGGGAGGCCGTCCGGGCATCCGCGCCGTGGTGCCCCTCGTAGGTCGTGTCTGACCAGGAGGCCTCCTTAATGACCGCCAACCGCATTCCGCTCTCCCAACTGGAGCGAGGCACCCCCTTCGAGCAGCGCCACATCGGGCCCGACGCCGGGGCTCAGGCCAAGATGCTCGCGCAGGTGGGCTACGGCTCGCTCGACGAGCTGACCTCCGCCGCGGTGCCCGATGTGATCAAGAGCGCCGAGGCGCTGAACCTCCCGGGCGCCCGCACCGAAGCCGACGTTCTCGCCGAGCTGCGCACCCTCGCCGACCGCAATCAGGTGCTGGCGCCGATGATCGGCCTCGGCTACTACGGCACCTTCACGCCGCCGGTCATCCTGCGCAATGTCATGGAGAGCCCGGCCTGGTACACCGCCTACACGCCGTACCAGCCGGAGATCTCGCAGGGGCGGCTCGAGGCACTGCTGAACTTCCAGACGATGGTGGCCGATCTGACCGGCCTGCCCACCTCCGGCGCATCGCTGCTCGACGAGGCCACCGCCGCCGCTGAGGCCATGTCGCTCGCCCGCCGCGTCGGCAAGGTCAAGGACGGTGTCTTCCTGGTCGACGCCGACGCGCTGCCCCAGACCATCGCGGTGATCCGGACCCGCGCCGAGCCGACCGGTGTCGAGGTCGTCACCGCGGATCTGAGCGAGGGCATTCCGGCCGAGATCGCCGAGCGCGGCGTCTTCGGCGTACTGCTGCAGTACCCGGGTGCCTCCGGTGCCGTACGGGACCTCAAGCCCGTCGTCGAGCAGGCGCACGAGCTCGGCGCGATCGTCACGGTCGCCGCCGATCTGCTGGCCCTGACCCTTCTCACGTCACCCGGCGAACTGGGTGCCGACATCGCCGTCGGCACCACCCAGCGCTTCGGTGTCCCGATGGGCTTCGGCGGTCCGCACGCCGGCTACATGGCGGTACGTGACAAGTTCGCCCGCAGCCTGCCGGGGCGCCTCGTCGGCGTCTCCGTGGACGCGGACGGCAACAGGGCCTACCGGCTCGCGCTGCAGACTCGTGAGCAGCACATCCGCCGGGAGAAGGCCACCAGCAACATCTGCACCGCGCAGGTGCTGCTCGCCGTCATGGCGGGGATGTACGCGGTCTACCACGGTCCCGAGGGCCTGCGGTCGATCGCACAGCGCACTCACCGCTATGCCGCGCTGCTCGAGGCGGGACTGCGGGCCGGCGGTGTGGAGGTCGTGCACGGTTCCTTCTTCGACACGGTGACCGCCCGGGTGCCGGGCAGGGCCGCCGAGGTCGTGGCCGCCGCACGCGAGGGCGGAGTGAACCTCCACCTCGTCGACGCCGACCAGGTCTCCATCTCCTGCGACGAGACCACCGGCCGTGAGCAGCTGTCCGCAGTCTGGTCCGCCTTCGGTGTCGAGGGCGACGTCGAGGCGCTCGACGCGACCACCGCGGAAACGTTGCCTCAGGCCCTGCTGAGGACCGACGACTACCTCACGCACCCCGTCTTCCACGAGCACCGTTCCGAGACCGCGATGCTGCGCTACCTGCGCAGGCTCGCAGACCGTGACTACGCGCTGGACCGCGGCATGATCCCGCTCGGCTCCTGCACCATGAAGCTGAACGCGACCACCGAGATGGAGTCGGTGACCTGGCCGGAGTTCGGGCAGATGCACCCCTTCGCCCCGGTCGAGCAGGCCGCCGGGTATCTCACGCTCATCCATGAGCTGGAGGAGCGCCTCGCCGAGGTCACCGGGTACGACGCGGTGTCCATCCAGCCCAACGCCGGTTCGCAGGGCGAGCTCGCGGGCCTGCTCGCCGTACGCGCGTATCACCGCGCCAACGGCGACGCCCAGCGCACCATCTGCCTCATCCCCTCCTCCGCGCACGGCACCAACGCCGCCAGCGCCGTGATGGCGGGCATGAAGGTCGTCGTGGTGAAGACCGCCGACGACGGCGAGGTGGACATCGAGGACCTCCGCGCCAAGATCGAGCAGTACCGCGACGAGCTGTCCGTGCTGATGATCACGTACCCGTCCACGCACGGTGTCTTCGAGGAGCACGTCGCCGACATCTGCGCGCAGGTGCACGACGCCGGCGGCCAGGTGTACGTCGACGGCGCCAACCTCAACGCGCTGGTGGGTCTCGCCAAGCCGGGCAAGTTCGGCGGCGACGTCTCGCACCTCAATCTGCACAAGACCTTCTGCATCCCGCACGGCGGCGGCGGTCCGGGCGTCGGCCCGGTCGGGGTACGGGCGCACCTCGCCCCCTACCTCCCGAACCACCCGCTCCAGCCGACCGCGGGACCGGAAACGGGCGTAGGGCCGATCTCGGCCGCGCCGTGGGGCTCGGCGGGCATCCTGCCGATCTCCTGGGCGTACGTACGTCTGATGGGTGGCGAAGGCCTCAAGCGCGCGACGCAGGTCGCCGTGCTCGCGGCCAACTACATCGCCAAGCGCCTTGAGCCGCACTACCCGGTGCTCTACACGGGCCCGGCCGGCCTGGTCGCGCACGAGTGCATCGTGGACCTGCGGCCGCTGTCGAAGGCGACCGGCGTCAGCGTCGACGACATCGCCAAGCGTCTGATCGACTACGGCTTCCACGCGCCGACGATGTCCTTCCCGGTGGCCGGCACACTGATGATCGAGCCCACCGAGAGTGAGGACCTGAACGAGATCGACCGCTTCTGCGACACGATGATCGCGATCCGCGGCGAGATCGAGAAGGTCGCCTCGGGCGAGTGGCCCGCGGAGGACAACCCGCTGCGCAACGCCCCGCACACGGCGGCGGCGCTCGGCGGGGAGTGGGAGCACGCCTACAGCCGGGACGAGGCCGTCTTCCCGGCCGGAGTGAGCGCCGCGGACAAGTACTGGCCGCCGGTGCGCAGGATCGACGGTGCGTTCGGCGACCGTAACCTCGTCTGCTCCTGCCCGCCGCTGGACGAGTACGACAACTGACGCGGGGAGCGCATGCGTCGGGGCCGGTGCGGAGAGAAGTCTCCGGCCGGCCCCCTTGTCGTACCGACGGCGCCTCAGGCGGCCGTCATCACCTGCCCGGTCTCCCGTGCCCGGTGCGGAGCGATGATCTGCCCGTCCGGCAGAAGCTCACCGGTGTCCTCGAAGAGCAGGACGCCGTTGCACAGCAGGCTCCAGCCCTGCTCCGGGTGGTGCGCCACGAGTCGGGCCGCTTCCCGGTCGGCTGAGTCGGATGTAGGGCAGAGTGGCTGGTGCTGGCACATGGGTGGGTTCTCTCGCTGCGTTGTAGTGAGTGTCCTGCGGCTTGATGAGGTGTTCATGGCCGCCCCCCGTATCTGTCGGTCGGCTCCCAGTGTTGCCCCACGGGCGTCAATCCGCAGGGATTTCGCGGCAGCTCTTCTTACTGGTTAAGGACGTATCACCCAGGCGGACGGTTCAGCTCAACTCCACTGTCCTTTCGGGTGGTTCAGGGGGGCCGGTATGGGCTAGTCCGGATGGAGCAGACGTGCGCCCCGCGACCGGCTGGTCACGGGGCGCGACGTGCGGTTTTCAGGCGGGTGAGCCGAGCAGCGGGGCAGGCGCGAGCCGCAGTGTCATCACGGGCAGCAGATCGGCGACGCGGTGCGGACGGTGTGCCGCGATGCCGGGTGGCGCCGGAGCCAGCGGCACCAGTACGTCCGTCGGCCGGGGGGTGCCGGCCGAGGCGTCGGCGTCCGTGTCGCCGTGCAGCCAGAGGGTGAGCATGTAGAGCTCGGGAATGGACAGCAGGCGCGGCTGGAAAGGGGTGTGCATCGACTCGGCCTGGCGCAGCGCCCGTTCGGTGGAGCTGAGGTAGGGGCCTTCGAAGAAGTGCGAGAAGGCCCAGCCGTCGGGGGTGAGCATCGTCTCCGCAGCGGCCACGGCTCGTTCGCCGCTGCGGATCAGGAAGCGCCAGCCGGCGAGGCGGGTGTAGGGGGCGCCGCCGCTCGGCACGATCTGGTCCAGTACGTGGACGGGTAGCGGGAGTTCGGGGCTCAGCGGGCCCTGGGCGGACCTGAGAGCGGGTGTGCGGGCTTCGCGGACGGCGGTGGGAGAACCGAGCGCCGTGAGGACGGTGCGCAGGGCAGGCGCGGGAGCCGGGGGGACATGCAGCGGCATGGTGGGTCGCCTCTCACTTCGGAGACACGTTGGAGCGTGGGCAGGTGCGGACGGCACTGTCAGCGTGCGGGGCCAGAGGGGGGCCGGAAAGGCCACCGGGCGCCAACTCTCTACCTCGTTTGCCGAGTTTATACGACACGTGTTCTCACAGTGTTTCTGCTAGCGGTCGCACGTATTTCCGGCAAGGTGGTATCAGGCCCTTCTCCGGCGGCCTTTCTACCGATATTTCGTGAAGGCGGGGCCGCGGCCTGGGATTTTCTCTTCGGCGCGGACGGCTGGAACCGGTCGGTGTTTTTCACCAGGCATCGGGCAGTGGTAACTGCGTACTGCACCATGCCTAAGGAATGTGCCACTGGAGCCTCTGCCCACACTACCGGTCGCGCGCTGAACGCGGGGCGTTATAGATCAGTCAGTCTGGGCATTATCGTCGGTGAGGCGAGCGGTCGATGCTCTGTGGTGCCCACTCGAGGAGGGACGCTTCGATGGGGGAGAAGGTCGTGGCAGGCGGAGCTGACCTGTCCGATCGGCAAAGGTACCGGAGGAAGCTGCAGCAGTGCCTCGCGGGACTGGGGCGGCTGCTGGCCGAGAAGAGGTTCGACCGGCCCAAAAATCTCATGGGTCTGGAGATCGAGCTGAATCTCGCAGGTGCCGACGGACTGCCGCGGATGATTAATAAGGAAGTGCTGGAGCGGATCGCGAGCCATGATTTCCAGACCGAGCTCGGAATGTTCAACCTGGAAGTAAATATCGTTCCGCACCGGCTGGCCGGGCGCGTGCTCGATCAACTCGCCGAAGAGCTGCGCACCGGCCTTGGATATGCCCACCGAAAAGCGAACGAGGTCGGCGCGGGGATCGTGATGATCGGAATTCTTCCGACGCTCGCCCAGCACGACCTGGTCTCCGCGAACCTCTCGGACGTCGACCGGTACACGCTGCTCAACGACCAGATCGTCGCCGCACGCGGCGAGGACTTCGCGCTCGACATCGAGGGCGTGGAGCGGCTGAGCTGTACCTCGACGTCCATCGCTCCCGAAGCCGCCTGTACCTCCGTGCAACTGCACCTCCAGGTGACACCCGGACGCTTCGCCGATGTGTGGAACGCCGCGCAGGCGGTGGCCGCGGTACAGGTCGCGGTCGGCGCCAACTCGCCCTTCCTGTTCGGCAAGGAGCTGTGGCGCGAGTCGCGCCCACCGCTGTTCCAGCAGGCCACCGACACCCGCCCGCCCGAGCTCCAGGCACAGGGCGTACGGCCCCGGACCTGGTTCGGCGAGCGGTGGGTGGACTCCGCCTACGACCTCTTCGCGGAGAATCTGCGCTACTTCCCGGCGCTGCTGCCGATCTGCGACGACGAGGACCCGCTGCGGGTGCTCGACGACGGCGGTGTGCCCGGGCTGCAGGAACTCGTCCTGCACAACGGCACGGTCTACCGCTGGAACCGGCCGGTGTACGGAGTCGCCGACGGCGTACCGCATCTGCGGGTGGAGAACCGCGTGCTGCCAGCCGGCCCCACGGTCACCGATGTGATCGCCAATGTCGCCTTCTACTACGGGCTGGTGCGCGCCCTCGCCGAGGAGGCCAGGCCGGTGTGGACCCGGCTGCCCTTCGCCGTCGCGGCCGAGAACTTCGACACCGCGTGCCACCGCGGCATCGACGCGGAGCTTCTGTGGCCGCGTCCCGGCCGAGGCGGCGGCATCACACGGGTGCCGGCCGTCAAGCTCATACGCGACGAACTGCTGCCGCTCGCCGCGGCGGGGCTCGACGCATGGCACGTGGAGCCCGCGGACCGCGACTTCTACCTCGGCGTGATCGAGGAGCGGTGCCGACTGCGTGTGAACGGGGCCTCGTGGCAGGCGGATACCTACCACCGGGCGCTGGAGGCCGGGCTGGAGCGGGACGCCGCCCTCGCCGCGACCACCCGCCGCTACTGCGAGCTGATGCACGAGGGCGATCCGGTGCATACCTGGCCGGTCGGCTTCCCCGGCCCTCACTCCTGAGCGGCTCGTCCCCCCGTCTGCCCGACCGCGACGATCACCGTGAGGACCACGGCCCGGATGGATCTCGGCGAGGTCGCTCACCTGGTACGCCCGCCGCCGGCCATCGCCGCCCGCCGCCCTGGCGATCCGGCGATCGGGTCGACGTCCTGTCGGCCGGTGCCGGGCCGCCGGCGATGGCGATCAGCGGCACCGGGCGCTTCGGGTCCGTGAGCTCCTTCAGCCGGGAGATTCGGCCGCGCCGCGCGGCGACCTGCGCCCCCGCCGCCACCGCGACGACGAGCATCGTGGCGATGGGGACCGTGCGGCGGCGCACGCGCGGTCGGGACCTGCCTGCGTCCGTCGTCTCGTCGTCGGGCAAGCTGTGACGTCCCATGCGGTGACGCCCCTCCTTGGACGGTGAGCTGAGGAAAAGGGGACCGGCGTCATCTCGGTGACGCTCGTCCCCCGGCCTGTCGCACGCGAATTTCGCACCTGCTTTCGAGACCCTGGCGGGGCGAGGATGGGGATGAGGCGGGATTACTCAACTGGAGGCAGGCGTGCAGGCGGAGGCGGGACGCGTGGCTGATTCTCTTCCTCAAGAGGGCATGTCGCGGAGGATCTTGCGGTCCGAGACGCTCCTCGTACTGGCCATCTCGCTGGGCGCGAGCGGAGTCTCGTCGCTGATCAGCTTTATCGGGTCGGTGACGAAACCGGGCGGACTCAAGGACCAGGCGGCGACGCTGAACAAGTCGTACGCCCCCGGGCGGCCGTGGCTCGATCTCACCTGGCAGCTCTTCGATATCGCGACGGCACTGGTGCCTGTCCTTCTCGTCGCGCATCTGCTGCTGCGGGAGGGCGCCGGTCTGCGCTCGATCGGCTTCGACCGGACCAGACCCTGGTCCGACCTGGGGCGGGGCGCGCTGATCGCGGCGGGCATCGGCAGCGCCGGGCTGGCGTTCTACCTTGGGGCGCGCGCCGCCGGGTTCAACCTCACCGTGGTGCCCGAAGCGCTGCCCGAGGTGTGGTGGAAGTACCCGGTGCTGATCCTCTCGGCGATCCAGAACTCCGTACTGGAGGAAGTGATCGTCGTCGGGTATGTGCTGCGCAGACTCGGGCAGTTGGGCTGGACGCCGATGGCCGCGCTGGTGGCGAGTTCGGTGCTGCGCGGTTCGTACCACCTCTACCAGGGCATCGGCGGCTTCGTCGGCAACATGGTGATGGGTGTGGTGTTTGTGCTGCTCTACCGGCGGTGGGGCCGGGTCGGGCCGCTGGTGGTGGCCCATGCGCTGCTGGACATCGTGGCCTTCGTCGGCTACGGGCTGCTGGCCGGGAAGGTGGGGTGGCTGCCCACTCCGTGACCGGGGGCGGGCTCGAGGGGCGTACGGCGAGTGCCTGTACGCCCCTTTCCCGTACACCCTGTTCCCGTATCCCCCTTGCTGCGCGCGGCCTGGCGTTTGCCGGTGTCAGGGTGCGGTGAGCAGTTCGCCGTGGATGACGGTCACGGCCCGGCCGGTCAGCAGGGTGCGGTCACCGCGCAGGGAGGTGCGGACCAGGCCGGAGCGGGCGGAGGCCTGGAGGCCGGTCAGTTCGCCGCGGCCGAGGCGCGCCGACCAGAACGGCGCGAGGGCCGTGTGCGCGCTGCCGGTCACCGGGTCCTCGTCGATGCCGACCCGCGGGAAGAATCCGCGCGAGACGAAGTCGTAGCCGGAGGCGGGGTCCTCGGCGGCGGCCGTGGCGATGATGCCGCGCTCCGAGTGCGCCACGAGAGCGGGGAAGTCCGGCGTCAGCGTGCGCACGGTCCGCTCGTCGGCCAGCTCGACCACCAGATCGCCGATGTGTTCGCCCGTGTCATGGACGGAGACCACCTTCGCGCCCAGGGCGTCGGCGACGCCGTCCGGGATGTCGACCGGGGTGAGCGGGGACGTGGGGAAGTCAAGGGTGAGCGTGCCGTCCTCGTGGGCGGTGGCGGACAGGATGCCGCAGCGCGCGGCGAAGCGCACCGTGCCGCTCGCGGTGCCCGTGGTGTGCAGGACATGCGCGGTGGCCAGCGTGGCGTGTCCGCACATGCTGACCTCGGCGGCCGGTGCGAACCAGCGCAGCGCCCAGTCGGCCTCGCCGCCCAAGGGGAGGGGATGGGCGAAGGCGGTCTCCGAAAGGTTCACCTCCGTCGCCACCTGCTGGAGCCAGGAGTCGGCGGGGAAGCGGTCGGAGTCCAGCAGCAGGACTCCGGCGGGGTTTCCGGCGAAGGGACGGTCGGTGAAAGCGTCGACGATTCGAATCCGCATGCCGTGACCGTAGGGGCCGGCCAAAGCCGCAGGCCAAGGCCAATTCGGGGTTGTTGGACCGATTGGGCGTTGCCAGGCGATGCATTCCGATATATCGTTGACGCATCGCGACAGATCAACGATGGAAGGAGCGTAGCGATGCGTTCACATGGACACGGTCAAGGACAGGAACACGGGCATGGGCACTGCGGGCCCGGCCATCAGGGTCGGGGCGACTTCGAGGGGCGGCGCGCGGCATTCGGTCCGTTCGGGCCGCCGTTCGGCGGGCCTTTCGGGGGCGGACGCGGTCGTGGCGGCGGCCGGGGGAGGGCGCGGCGCGGTGACGTGCGTGCCTCGATCCTGGCGCTGCTGAAGGACCGGCCGATGCACGGTTACGAGATGATCCAGGAGATCGGCGAGCGCAGCGGCGGGGCCTGGCGGCCCAGCCCCGGCTCGGTCTACCCGACGCTCCAGCTGCTGGAGGACGAAGGTCTGATCACCAGTGCGAGCGACGGCGGCAAGAAGCTGTTCACGCTCACCGACTCGGGGCGTACCGAGGCCGAATCGGGGCCGGAGGCTCCGTGGGAAGAGGCCGGGCGCGGAGTCGACTGGGAGACGGTCAACGAGATCCGGCAGGCCGGGTTCGGCCTGATGGAGGCGTTCGGCCAGGTCTGGAAGACCGGCACCACCGAGCAGCGGCAGAAGGCCGTCGCCGTTATCAATGAAGCCCGCAAGAAGCTCTATCTGATCCTCGCCGGCGAGCACTGACTCGTCGGCGCGACGAGGGCCCCGCGCAGTCGCGCGGGGCCCTTCTCGTATGTCCGGTGTCAGGCCACCAGTCCGCCCAGCTTTCGCAGCGATTCGTTCAGCGCGGCGGTCGCCGAGTCCTTGAGCCTGCCGGCCATCAGCGACACGGCGGCGCCGGTGAACGCACCGTCGATCCGGACCTGCGTCGCGTCTCCGTCAGGGGTGAGCGTGTAACGGTTGCCGACACTGACGCCCATCGGCCCCTTGCCCCTGATCCCCAGCACCCGGCCGGCCTCGAACTCGTCCACGGTCCAGGCCACCTCGGCGGGAAAGCCCATGAGCTTCATGTTCTCCTCGTACGTGGCTCCCAGTTCCAGCGTCGCCGGGCCGCCCTGGGGGAAGCTCGTGTGGGTGGCGTTCCACTGGCCGTACGCGGTGAAGTCCGTCAGCTGGGCCCAGACCTTCTCGGCCGGCGCTTCGATGCGGGCCTCGGCACTGACCTCGGCCATATGACCACCCCTTCTCGTCGGATTACGGTGTCGCGGAACGTAGCCGTACCTTCCCGAACATTCAATACTGATGAATAGTCAGATCCTCTCGACCGGTCGGAATGGCAAGGCGGCGCGCGGTCTTCGGGGAGATCTGGCTCGATCTCATCCGTAAGGAGGAGAGCCTGTCGTGCGTGCCCAACTTCTGCGGGATGTACGAATGGGACCCGGCGGGGACGCTCGAGCCCTGGCGAAGTGATGGGGTGGGAGACGTGCAAAGCCCTACCCCGCGGGTGCCCCGGCAGCCGACCGCCATCCGTACAGAGACCGACGCCAGACTCACCGCGGAGCTGGCCCTGGTGGTAGAGGGTGCGCGCAGAAGGGCGCTGCGCGACGGCGACCGGCAGATCGACACGGCCCATCTCCTGCACTCGCTGATCGAGTCGGTCCCCGAGGTGCGGACCGTCGTCGGCGACGGGCCGCAGGTCGCGCGGGTGCTCGGCTATCTCGTCCAGCGGAGCATCGGCTACGGCCTGCGCTGGCAGGGTTCGGTGGAGGATTCCGGCACGGTTGCCGTTGTGCGGGAGGCGGATGCGGATGCCTCGGGGTGGTCGCCGTCGGCGGTCACCGCCATGGAGGGCGCGCTGGAGCGGGCCCGGCTCCGCGGCGACGCGCAGGCCGGCGGCATCGATCTGCTCGCCTGTCTCGCCGCGGATCGCGAGAGCAGGGCGGTGGAGGTGCTCGGGCGGGCCGGAGTGGACGCGGCGCTGCTGGCCGGGCGGATAGCCGAGATGTCTCGACATGTGTCACAGGGATGACGGTGCTGACTCGCGCTGACATGATGTGCCGATGCACGCGCCTTTGGGAAAGAGCGCCGGCCTGGGACTCGCCCTGGGCTCGGCGTTCGCATTCGGTGGATCAGGTGTCGCGGCCAAGCCGCTGATCGAAGCGGGTCTCGACCCGCTGCATGTGGTGTGGTTGCGCGTGGCCGGTTCCGCGCTGATCATGCTGCCGGTCGCCTGGCGTCACCGTGACCTGGTGCTGCGCAGGCCGGCGCTGCTGGTCGGCTTCGGGCTCCTCGCCGTCGCGGGTGTACAGGCCTGCTACTTCGCGGCGATCTCCCGGATCCCGGTCGGTGTCGCGCTGCTCGTCGAATACCTCGCACCCGCGCTCGTCCTCGGCTGGGTCCGCTTCGTACAGCGCCGACCCGTCACCCGGGCCGCGGCGGTCGGTGTGGTCCTCGCCGTCGGCGGTCTCGCCTGTGTCGTGGAGGTGTGGGCGGGGCTCACCTTCGACGCCTTCGGACTGATGCTCGCGCTGGCCGCGGCATGCTGCCAGGTCGGCTACTTCGTCCTCGCGGACCAGGGCAGCGACGGGGAAGACCCGGCGGATCCGCTGGGTGTGATCGCGTACGGACTGCTCATCGGCACGGCGGTGCTGACCGCTGTGGCGCGGCCGTGGGGCATGGACTGGTCGCTGCTGGGCGGCCGCGCCGACCTCGGCGGTACGCAGGTGCCCGCGGTGCTGCTGCTCGGCTGGGTCGTACTGATCGCCACGGTGGTCGCGTACGTCACCGGAGTCATCTCGGTGCGCAAGCTGTCGCCACAGGTGGCGGGCGTGGTGGCGTGCCTGGAGGCGGTCATCGCGACCGTGCTGGCGTGGGTGCTGCTGCGGGAGCATCTGTCGGCGCCGCAGATCATCGGCGGCGCGCTGGTCCTGGTGGGGGCGTTCATCGCGCAGTCGCAGGCACCGAAGGCGCCGTCGCGGCCGGTGGCGGGCGGTGGGCCGGAGGGCGGGCCGGCCCGGTCGGCCGGGGCCGGGGCGGAGTTGTCCGTCCCGCACGGGGCCCCGTAGGGTGGCGATCATGCATTCGACCGTACTTCCGCCGCCTGCCGCATAGCGCGGGCGGCAGTTCTCTGACGAAGACCGGGCTCGGGGTGTCCCCGAGCGGTTTGTCGCTGCCCGCGTGGCGGAGCGAAGCGACCACCATCCCGTTCTTCACACGGAGAAGTCACGTGTCGGATCTTTCCACCCCTCTTTCTTCCGCTTCCGCTGTCGGCGTGCCCTCGCCCGTCGGGCGGAGCCTCCTCTATCTGATCGTCGCCGGAGTGGCGTGGGGGACCGCCGGCGCGGCCGCCTCGCTGGTCTTCCAGGTGAGCGACATGGGTCCGCTGGCGCTGTCGTTCTGGCGCTGCGCGGGCGGACTGGTGCTGTTGCTCGGCGCGCTGGTGTGGCGGTCGCGCCGGGCCAAGGCCGGTGCCGCTGCCGGGGGTCCCGCGGAACCGCGGCGCCGACGGCTGCTGCGGATCCTCGCTACGGGTATCGGGCTCACCGTCTTCCAGAGCGCCTACTTCGCGGCCGTCCAGGCGACGGGCCTCGCGGTGGGCACCGTCGTCACGCTGGGCGCGGGCCCCGTGCTCATCGCGGTGGGCGCGCGGCTGACGATGGGGGAGCGGCTCGGGCGGGGCGGCGTCATCGCCGTCACCGGCGCGCTGGTGGGTCTGATGGTCCTGGTGCTGGGCGGCGAGGGCGGGACGGTGCGACCGGTGGGGATCGCGCTCGCGGTTCTCGCGGCCGCCGGGTATGCGGCGATCACACTGCTGACGCGGTGGCTCGGCCGTGACGGCGGCGGCGATTCGCTCTCCACGACGGCATGGGCCTTCGCGATCGGGTCGGTGGGGCTGCTGCCGATGGCGATCGGAGAAGGGCTGCTGCCGCACACGGCCGAACTGGCGCGTGTGGTGTGGCTGCTGGCGTACGTGGCGGCGGTGCCGACGGCTCTTGCGTACGCGCTCTACTTCGCGGGGGCGGCCGTCGTCCGTGCCGCGACGGTTTCGGTGATCATGCTGCTGGAGCCGGTGAGCGCGGCGGTCATCGCGGTGACGGCGCTGGACGAGCGGCTCACGGCGGCGACGGTGGTGGGGACCTTGTTGCTGCTGGCGGCGGTGGCCGGGCTCGCGGCGGCGGAGGCACGGGTCGCGGTGGTACGGAGAAGGACGGCGGTGCAGGCATAACGGCCGGTGCACGGTGCACGGTGCACGGTGCGGGGTGCGGAGGCAAACACCCCTGCACCGTGCACCGCGCACGCCGACCGGGCCGCCCGTCAGCGTGCCGAGAGGTACTCCGGGACCGCGATCGAGCCGTCGAGATCCTGCGCCGGGATCGGGGTGCCGTACGTGGTGAGCAGTGGGACCACTCCCGTCCAGTGGGGGAGCGTCGCGTCCTCCGGGTCGTCGTTCGGGCCGCCGGTGCGGATCTTGGCGGAGACCTCCGTCAGGTCCAGGCGCAGAACCGCCGTCGCCGCGAGCTCCTTCGCGTTCGCCGGGCGCGAGTCGCGTGAGCGGCCCGCCACGACGTGGTCCACCAGGGCGTCCAGGGCAGAGCGCTTCTCCTCGGGGTCGGTGACCTGGTGGGCCGTACCGTGGACCACGACCGAGCGGTAGTTGAGCGAGTGGTGGAAGGCGGAGCGGGCCAGGACCAGGCCGTCGACATGGGTGACCGTGAGGCAGACGGCGAGGCCCGGGTCGGCCTCGCCCGCCATGCGCAGCGGCCGCGAACCCGTCGACCCGTGGACGTACAGGTGACCGTCGACCCGGGCGTACAGCGTCGGCAGGACGACGGGCGCGCCGTCGCGTACGAAGCCGAGATGGCAGACGTATGCCTCGTCGAGTATCGAGTGGACGAGCTCATGGTCGTACGCGGCCCGCTCCCGAGCACGGGTGGGGAGGGTGCGATCGGTCGGCTCGTAGGCGTCCGGCATTGCGTACTCCATTGCACTAGTGCATAATCATCTTTGTGCTAGGAGAGTATCGGATCGTTGGCCGGGGTGCATCGGAGATTGCCGCGAGCGTCGAGCGCGCGGTCGGCGCTGGTGAGCTGGAACCAGGGCAACTGCTTCCACCCATGAGGGAGTTGGCGGCCGACCTCGGCGTCAACGCGAACACCGTCGCGTCCGCGTACCGGACCCTGCGCGACCGGGGAGTGATCGAGACCTCGGGGCGCAAGGGCAGTCGGGTCCGCCCGCGGCCGGCCAGCACGTCGCGTGGAACCATCCGGGTCGAGGCGCCACCGGGCGTACGGGACCTGGGCCAGGGCAATCCCGACCCCGCGCTGCTGCCACCGCTGCACGACGCGCTCGCCGCCGCGGCCAGGCGCAATGCGGAGGAGCCCGGACTGTACGGACAGGCGCCCGTCGACGCGGATTTCGCCCGGCTCGCGCGAGCCGCAATGGACGACGACGGCGTACCCGACGGGCAGGTCGCCGTCACCTCCGGATCGCTGGACGCCATCGAGCGTGTCCTCGCCGCGCATCTCAGGCCCGGTGACGCGGTCGCCGTCGAGGACCCCGGCTGGGGAAGCCTGCTGGACTTGGTGCCGGCGCTGGGGCTGAAGCCCGTGCCGGTGGCGCTCGACGACGACGGGCCGCTGGCGAGCGAGGTCGAGAAGGCGCTGACCGCCGGGGCCAGGGCGCTGATCGTCACCGACCGGGCGCAGAACCCGACCGGCGCCGTGGTGAGCGCGGAGCGCGCGCGTGAACTGCGGGCCGTACTCGCCCGGTTCCCCCGGACCCTGCTCATCGAGGACGACCACGGCCACGCCATCGTCGATCTGCCGCTGCACCCTCTCGCCGGAGTGACGGACAGCTGGGCCCTCGTACGCTCCACGGCCAAGGCCTACGGCCCTGATCTGCGTGTCGCCGTGCTGACCGGCGATGCCGTCACCGTCGACCGGGTCATGGGACGGCAGCAGCTCGGACCCGGCTGGGTCAGCAGGCTGCTGCAGCGCGCGGTCGTGCACCTGTGGACGTCGCATGCGGTGGATTCGCATGCCGTCGCGCGCTCGTACGGGGAACGGCGTGACGCGCTCGTGCGGGCGCTCGCGGAGCGGGGGATCGAGGCCCATGGGCGCAGCGGGATGAATGTCTGGGTGCCGGTCCCGGACGAGACGGGGGCTGTGGCGCGTCTGCTGCATGCCGGCTGGGCCGTCGCGCCGGGGGCGCGGTTCAGGATGGCGGCGCCTCCCGCCGTGCGGATCACCGTCTCGGGCCTGACGATGGACGACATCGGGCCGGTCGCCGACGCGGTGGCATCGGCGACCGGCCCGGCGCCCGCCCGCAGTTACGGCTGAGCCGCACGTGCGGGCGCCCTGGGGCGGCTCTGGGTGAGCGCAGCGCCCCCGAGGACGATCAGTGTGTCCACCGATGTGTTCCGGCCCAACTGCTCGTCCAGGACCGCGAGGCCGGCCGTGGTGGCGATGACCGGGACGAAGCAGGTGACCATCTGTGCGGTCGCCGGGCCGACTTCGGCGACCGGGCCGTACTGGAGGAGCAGCGCGAAGCCGGTGCCCGGGGCACCGTCACGCCCGGGCTCGGACGCGACCGGGTGCCCGAGAGCGTACGGATGGTGCCTGTACGGCAGCGGAGGCGCAGGCACCTCTACGCGGTGTGCCGCCGCGGACCGCCGCCCCTCGAACCGGGCGGCGTCGAGGCGCTGCGCGAGGCCGCCGGTTCGGCCGGATCCGAGGGATCCGGCGGGTCGGCGGCGTGAGGCAGGTCAGAGGGCTGACAGCTTCCTGAAGTCCCAGGACGCGATCGTGTCGGGAGTCAGCCGCAGCCAGGCGTGCCTGCCGTCGTGCGGCATCTCGTCCATGCCGAAGTTCTTCCGCGCGAACAGCCTTTCGGGCACGTCCAGTTCGGAGCGCGGCTCACCGGTGCGCGGGGCCTCGCCCACAAAGACGGCGGTGCCGGAGAGCTCGACGCCGCGCAGTTCGCCGTACTCCTCGCCGTCGTCGACCACGACGGCGAGTCTCGGATCGTGCCGCAGCTCGGCCCAGCGCCGGCTGCGCGTGATGGAGTACAGCCACAGCGAGGTCCCGTCCCAGGCGAACCACAATGCGCTGACATGCGGACGGCCGTCCGCGGAGACGGTGGCCACCCGGCAGGTGCGCTGCTCGGCCAGGAACTCGTCCAGCTCGCCGGGCGTCATCATGATGCGACGGCCCCGGCGTTGTGTGACGGCCATGTGCGGCCCCTCCCTGTAACTGACCAAGTGTCAGAAATCATGGGGGCTCTTCCTTCATCACGCAATGGTGGCTACTCTCGCCGCCCTGACTCAGTGGCAGGTCCAGTGATGGTCCGGGTCCCGGTGACACGAGGGGGAGCTGTGCCGACCTTCGAACAGCTGGCGGAGCAACTCGACCCGGCCAGCACGGCGCTGCTCACCGTCGAGTGCCAGCAGGGTGTCGTGGGCAAGGACAGCGCCCTGCCCGAACTCGCCGCCGAGGCCCGTTCGTCCGGCGCGCTCCACAACGTGGCACGTCTGGTCGCGGGAGCTCATGAAGCAGGCGTACAGGTGCTGCACGCCGTCGCCGAGCGGCGCCCCGACGGCCGAGGCGCCAACCACAACGCCCGGCTCTTCCGGGCTGCCGGGCGGCTGCCCGTCCAGCAGCACACGGGCTCGACGGCCGTCCGTATCGCCGCGCCGATCGAAGTCGCCGACGAGGACCTCGTCGTACGGAGACTGCACGGCCTGTCACCCATCGCGGGCACCGATGTCGACGCCCTGCTGCGCAACCTCGGCTGCCGCAGCCTGCTGATCACAGGGGTCTCGGCGAATATCGCCATCCCCAACGCCGTCTTCGACGCCGTCAACCTCGGCTATGCGGCGGTCGTTCCGGGCGACGCCATCGCGGGGGTCCCCTCCGACTACACCCCCGCGATGATCCGTAACACGCTCGCGCTCGTTGCCACGATCACCACCACCGACGATGTGCTCGCCTGCTGGAAGAGGCCGCGCCGCGTCAGGCGAGCTTGATCGAGCCTCCGTCGACCGTGATCGACGCGGCGGGCAGCGCAGTAGTGGCCGGCCCGGTCTTGACGCTGCCGTCCGACGCGTCGAACTGGCTGCCGTGGCACGGGCAGTGGATGACGCCGTTGGATACGTCCTTCACCGCGCAGCCCTGATGAGTGCACTTGGACGAGAACGCCTTGAACTCGCCCGGCTTCGGCTGAGTGACCACCACATTGCCGATGACCTTGCCGCCGCCCTCGGGGATGTCCGTGGTCTTGGCGAGCACCTTGCCGCCGGCGTCCCCGCCTGCTTCGCCGCCGGCCGGCTGCTCGCCCACCGTCTGCCCGCCGTCGTCCGAGCCGCCGCACGCGGTCAGCGCGACGGCGAGACCGGCTCCGCCCACCGCGGCGACGACGGTACGGCGTGCGACGATCCGCGCGGGTCCCTGCGATCCGGTCATGCCGGCTCCCTTTCAACGGCCGGCCCCTCGTCGGCCGGTTCTTGACGTTGTACGCGACGGAGAGCTGCAACGTTCACATTCTCAAGGAATTCCTGGAGGAAGCCGGCCTCGAACGACAGAAGTCCGGCAACTGTGTGCTCCTGAGTGACCGGACGGCTCCCTCCGGGAGCGGGATTACGGAGTGATCACCGGACCGTCCCCACGTACTGTGGGGCAATGCTTTCCGAAGTCACAGCGACCCGCTACGTCACGCCCTTGCGTGAAGGCGGCTCGCTCCCGGGGATCGTCGAGGCCGACGATCTCGGAACGTACGTCATGAAGTTCACCGGCGCGGGACAGGGCCGCAAGACGCTCGTCGCCGAGGTCATCTGCGGACAGCTGGGCCGCAGGCTCGGGCTGCGCGTGCCCGACCTGGTCAGTATCCAGCTGGACCCGGTCATCGGACTCGGCGAGCCCGACCAGGAGGTGCAGGAGCTGCTGAAGGCGAGCGGCGGGCTGAACCTCGGGATGGACTTCCTGCCCGGTTCGCTCGGCTTCGATCCGCTCGCCTACGAGGTGGAGGCGGCCGAGGCCGGCAAAGTCGTCTGGTTCGACGCGCTGATCAACAACGTCGACCGCTCCTGGCGCAACCCCAACATGCTGGTGTGGCACGGCGACCTGTGGCTCATCGACCACGGCGCCACCATGATCTGGCACCACAACTGGCCGGGCGCCCAGGCCTCCGCCGCCAAGGCCTACGACGCCTCGGACCATGCTCTCGCTCCGTTCCGCCCCGACATCGCGTCGGCCGCCGCCGAACTCGCTCCGCTCGTCACCGAGGAGCTCCTGACCGAGATCGCCGCCGACGTCCCCGACGAGTGGCTGGTCGACGAGCCGGGTTTTGAGTCCACCGGCGCGCTGCGCCGTGCCTATGTCGAGGCGCTGCTGTCGCGCGCCGCGACGATCCACACGCGCATCAGCCTGGATGCTCCGGCCAAGGAGAGGCCCTCGCAGGCCCCGGGCTGGCTGACCGATCACCTCACGCCGTGGCCGCACGCCACCAAGAAGGACCGGGGCGGCGCCAAGTGAGTGAGCGCGATGTCTTCGAGTACGCGCTGCTGCGCGTGGTCCCGCGGGTCGAGCGCGGCGAATGCTTCAACGCGGGTGTGGTGGTCTACTGCCGGGCCAAGTCCTTCGTGGCCGCCCGCACCCATCTGGACGAGGTGAAACTCAAGGCGCTGGACCCCCGCGCCGATGTCATCGGTGTGCGTGCCGCACTCCACGCCGTCGAGGGCGTCTGCCGGGGCGGCGAGGACGCCGGCCAGGCCGCGCGTGACGACGCCGGACGCCGCTTCCGGTGGCTGATCGCGCCCCGCTCCACCGTCGTACAGCCGGGCCCGGTCCACACCGGGCTGACCGCCGATCCGGAGGCCGAGGTGGAGCGGCTGCTCGACCTGCTGGTGCGCTGACGGTGCGCCGACGGGGTGCTGAGGAAGGGCTCGCGGGGATGTGACATGCGCCGTTGATCCCCGGCGCCGTTGACACCGCGTGCCAGGGCTTCTAGCGTCTCGACTGCTGAAGGTACTAAGCGGTTGCTCAGCGATCGAGAGCCGACGGCAGAGGGTTTCCAGAGTTTCCAGGACGAGGAGAACCAGCATGTCCACCACCGAGCAGCGCGTCGCCGTCGTGACCGGGGGCGCGCGCGGCATTGGCGCCGCCACCGCGGTACGGCTGGCGGCGGAAGGCCGCGCCGTAGCCGTGCTCGACCTCGACGAGGCCGCTTGCAAGGACACCGTCGAGAAGATCACCGCGGCGGGCGGCAAGGCCCTCGCGATCGGCTGCGACGTGTCCGACAGCGCCCAGGTGGAGGCCGCCGTGGCGCGCGTCGCCGCCGAGCTCGGCGCGCCCACGATCCTCGTCAACAACGCGGGCGTGCTGCGCGACAACCTGCTCTTCAAGATGAGCGAGTCCGACTGGGACATCGTGATGAACGTGCACCTCAAGGGCGCTTTCCTGATGGCCAAGGCCTGTCAGAAGCACATGGTGGATGCCGGATTCGGCCGTATCGTCTCGCTGTCCTCCAGCTCGGCGCTCGGCAACCGGGGCCAGGCCAACTACTCCGCCGTCAAGGCCGGCCTGCAGGGCCTGACCAAGACTCTCGCCAAGGAGCTCGGCAAGTTCGGCATCACCGCCAACGCCGTCGCCCCCGGATTCATCGTCACCGAGATGACGGCTCAGACGGCCGCCCGCATCGGCATGGGCTTCGAGGAGTTCCAGGCCGCCGCCGCCACCCAGATCCCGGTCCAGCGCGTCGGATGGCCCGAGGACATCGCCAACGCCATCGCCTTCTTCACGGGCGAGGAGGCCGGCTTTGTCTCCGGCCAGGTCATGTACGTGGCCGGCGGACCGCTCAACTGAATCGGGAGACGACGAACATGACCGCAGAGGTACAGGACAGCGGAAAGGTCGCCCTGGTCACGGGCGCGAGCCGCGGTATTGGTTACGGCATCGCGGAGGCGCTCGTCGCCCGCGGCGACCGGGTGTGCATCACCGGTCGGGGTGAGGACGCGCTCAAGGAGGCCGTGGAGCAGCTCGGCTCGGACCGGGTGATCGGCGTCGCGGGCAAGGCCCATGACGAGGCCCACCAGGCGGCCGCCGTCGAGCGCACCATGGAGGCGTTCGGCCGCGTCGACTTCCTGGTCAACAACGCCGGCACGAATCCGGTCTTCGGCCCGATCGCCGAGCTCGACCTGAATGTGGCGCGCAAGGTCTTCGAGACCAATGTGATCTCGGCGCTCGGCTTCGCGCAGCAGACCTGGAAGGCCTGGCAGAAGGAGAACGGCGGCGCGATCGTGAACATCGCCTCGATCGCCGGCGTCTCCGCCTCGCCCTTCATCGGCGCGTACGGCATGAGCAAGGCGGCCATGGTCAATCTGACCCTGCAACTGGCGCACGAGTTCGCCCCGGCCGTACGGGTCAACGCGATCGCACCCGCAGTGATCAAGACCAAGTTCGCCCAGGCACTCTACGAGGGCCGTGAGGCCGAGGCGGCCGCGGCCTATCCGCTGGGGCGGCTCGGAGTGCCTGAGGACATCGGTGGAGCGGCCGCGTTTCTCACGTCCGCGCAGTCGGACTGGATCACGGGGCAGACACTGGTGGTCGATGGGGGTATCTTCCTGAATGCCGGTGTGCACTGACGCGCACAGAGGCGCACTGAGCCGGTTTGTTCCTGATTGAGCCAAGTGCCCCGCCGGGCCACCAGGTTGACCCGGCGGGGTGCTGCGGTATGGTCGGCCGACCCATGGCTGAACGAGGAGCGTGCACGTGTTCTACCGGACCTGTCTGCAGGCCGCTGCAGCCCTAGCGTCCATATCTCTGCTGGCCGGATGCAGCCTGTTTTCGGGTGAGAGCACCGAGCGCGAGCAGAAGATTACGGTCGGTACGATGAGTGAGCCCACCACCCTCGATCCGGCCGCAGCCTGGGACGGCTCATGGGAATTGCTGAGTAATGTCTTCCAGACGCTGGTGAGCTTCCCGTCGGGCAGCGCGGCGCCGCAGCCCGATGCCGCGGAATCCTGCCGCTTCACCGACGCCGGCAACAAGCTCTTCGAGTGCGAGCTGAAGCCCGGCCTTGCCTTCTCCAACGGCGACAAGCTCGACGCTGCGGCGGTCAAGTACTCCATCGAGCGCATCCAGAAGATCGATGCGAAGGGTGGCCCGAACGGTTTGCTCGGCTCGCTCGGCAGCGTCCAGACCGCCGGCGACCGCATCGTGAAGTTCAGCCTCAAGACACCGGACGCCACGTTCCCGTTCATCCTGGCCACGCCCGCCATGTCGATCGTCCCGCCCAAGGAGTACCCGGCGGACAAGCTCCGCGAGGACGGCGGGCTGACCGGTTCGGGCCCGTATGTCCTGAGTTCGTACAAGAAGGGCGACCGGGCCGAGCTGACCAAGAACTCCAAGTACGTAGGGTTCGCCAAGCTCAAGAACGAAGCCGTCGACATCCGCTACTTCCAGGACTCCGACGTGATGGTCGGAGCCCTCAAGAAGAAGGAGATCGACGCGATCTACCGTGGTCTGACCGCGGCGGAGGTCGTCAAGTTCCAGACGAAGCAGCCGGAGTACGACAGCCTCCAGCTCGTCGAGACGGTCGGCGCCGACATCCGGTACCTCGTCTTCAACTCCAAGGACCCCATGGCGGGCAAGCTCGCCGTACGCCGTGCGATCGCCCAGGTCGTCGACCGTGGCGCGCTGGTGGCCAAGGTCTACCAGGGCACGGCCGAGCCGCTGTACTCCATGGTCCCCAAGGGCATTTTCGGCCACACCACCGAGTTCTTCGACCGCTATGGCGAGCCGGATGTGGACAAGGCGCGGGCCATCCTCAAGAACGCCGGAATCACCACCCCGGTGCCGATGAAGTTCGGGTACTCCTCCGACCGCTACGGCTCCGCCTCCAAGCCCGAGTTCGAAGAGCTCAAGCGGCAGCTCGACGCCTCCGGCCTGTTCAAGATAACGGTGGAGGGCAGGCCGGAGAAGGACTTCCAGAAGGCCTACAAGGCCGGCGAGTACCCCGCCTTCGGACGCGGCTGGTTCCCCGACTTCCCGGACCCGGACAACTTTGTGGCGCCGTTCGTCGGCGAGAAGAACGCGCTCAGCATGCCGTACCAGAGCCCCGAGATCACCGACCAGCTGCTGCCCGCCTCCCGGCGCCAGAGCGACCGCGGTGCGGTCACCAAGCAGTTCGAGCGGGCACAGGAGATCATCGGCGACGATGTCCGGCTGCTGCCGCTGTGGCAGGGCAAGATGTACGTCGCCTCCAGCGAGGAGATCGGCGGCGGCGAGCTCGCGATCAACCCGCAGACTTTCATGCAGATGTGGCAGCTGTACCGCAAGGCCAGCTGGTAGACCCCGTTGTCAGTGGCCCCCAGTAGGTTCTGTGGTCGAGAACTGATCGCATAACCGGAGGTTGTTGACGTGACCGACACCGACATGCTGCCCGAGTCCTGGCGTGGCGTCCTCGACGAAGAGCTGCAGAAGCCCTACTTCAAGGAGCTCACCGAGTTCGTGGAGGAGGAGCGGGCGAAGGGGCCGGTCTACCCGCCGCGCGAAGAGGTGTTCGCCGCGCTCGACGCCACCCCGTACGAGCGGGTGAAGGTGTTGATCCTCGGCCAGGATCCGTACCACGGAGAGGGGCAGGGGCACGGCCTCTGCTTCTCCGTGCGGCCGGGTGTGAAGACCCCGCCCTCCCTGCGGAACATCTACAAGGAGATGAAGGAGGAGCTCGGCCACCCCGTCCCGGACAACGGCTATCTGATGCCGTGGGCCGAGCAGGGTGTTCTGCTGCTCAACGCGGTGCTGACGGTGCGGGCCGGCGAGGCCAACTCGCACAAGGGCAAGGGGTGGGAGAAGGTGACGGACGCGGTGATCAGCGCCGTTGCCTCCCGGCCCGACCCGGCGGTGTTCGTCCTCTGGGGCAACTACGCGCAGAAGAAGCTGCCGCTGATCGACGAGGAGCGGCATGTGGTGGTGAAGGGTGCGCACCCCTCGCCCCTGTCCGCGAAGAAGTTCTTCGGCTCCCGTCCGTTCACGCAGATCAATGAGGCGGTCGCGGCCCAGGGGCACGAGCCCATCGACTGGCGGATCCCGGACCTCGGCTGAGCGTTCGCGCACCCGGCTGACAGGCTCGGGCAGGTGCCCGAGCCTGTGCGGCAATGTCCGTGGCGGCGGCTAGCGTCGTGATCCGCGGCGTCGGCATCAGCGGCTGACCCCGCGGGTCGCAATTCGCTGCACGGACGTGGGAGGCCAAGTGAGGGAGCGGCAGGAGGCATCGGGGGACGCCGTCATGACCCGGATCGGGCAGGCGATCATGCTGCTGCACGGCGGTGACCGCGAAGAGGCGCGCAATCGTTTCGGCGCGCTCTGGGCGGAGATCGGCGAGGACGGTGATCCACTCCACCGCTGTACGCTCGCGCACTACATGGCGGACACCCAGGACGACCCCGGCGACGAGCTCGCCTGGGACCTGCGGGCGCTGTCGGCGGCCGACGGGCTGAGCGAACAGCGGCTGGCCGAGCACCAGGAGGCGCTCGCGGTGCGGGCCTTCTATCCCTCGCTGCATCTCAATCTCGCGGCCGACTATGTGAAGCTGCAGCGCCCGGGGGCGGCGCGGGTCCACCTCGACCGGGCGCGCGCGGCGACGGACGCCCTGGGGGACGACGGATACGGAAACGGCGTCCGTGCCGCCATCGACCGGCTGGAGCGCGGGTTGCGCGCCGAGTGAGACTCAATTCCCGTAGGCCTCGCGGCAGATCCGGGCCTCGAGGCTGTCGGGCGGCAAGTGGGCGTAGTCCTCGCCCAGCGCGCAGACGTCCGGGCGGGCGGCCGACGGTGCGGGTGGTGCGGGTACGGGGGCGGGCGGCTTCGCGGTCCCGGGTTTCGCCGGCCGGGGCTCCGGCCGCTCGCGCGGAAGCTGTCCGGCGACGGGCGGCGGCGGGGGAGCGGCGCTCCGGGCCACAGGCGTCGCGGCCGGGGACGGGGGCTCAAGGACCTCGCGGGCGGGGCCCTGCGCGATCTGCGCCTCCACGACGTGTGCCGGGCTGCCACTCGGCGGCGGTGGCGGAAGTGCGGGTGCCGGCCGCGGCTCGACGGCCACACAGCCGGTGACAGCCCAGGCGGCCGCTGCTACCAGGACCTTTGCGGCGATTCTCGTTCGGTGCACCCGCGCAACTCTGCTGTGCGCGGGGGCACTTTCAAAGGCGGACCGGCACTCTGTGGTCCGCACGGGTGACACCGGTCCGTGCGGGTCGTACGCCGCAGGTCGGGTCGGCGTCATTCGCCGGTGGCGCCGTCGATCCTCTCGCGGACGAGGTCGGCGTGTCCGTTGTGGCGCGCGTACTCCTCGATCATGTGCGTCATGATCCACCGCAGGCTGAAGGTCTCCCCGCTGTGGTGCTTGCCTGCACCCACATCGTCGAGCGTCCGGGACGCGGCAAGCTCACGGGCCCGTGCGATCTCGGCCTGCCAGGTCGCGTACGCCTCGGCATAGGTGTCCTGCTCCGTGACGTGGAAGTCGCCGTCCCGGTCGTCGTTGGAGTAGAGGTACTCGGCACCCTCCCCGGCAAGGACGTTGCGGAACCAGCCCCGCTCGACCTCCGCCATGTGCCGTACGAGTCCGAGCAGCGAGATCTCGGAGGGCGGCACCGACAGCTGCCGCAGCTGCTCGTCGTCCAGCCCGGCGCACTTCACTGCCAAGGTCCCGCGGTGGTAGTCGAGCCAGCCCTCCAGCATGTCGCGCTCGCCCGCGTTGGTCGAAGGTTCGGTGCGTTCAGGTGTCGTCATGGCGGTCATCCTGAACCACCGGACCTCGTGCCGCCACGGGTTTATCCGCCGAGCATCCCGCGCAGCAGCTCACGGAATCCGGTGCGCAGCTCCGCCGGTTCCGGGACGGCCGCGTGGTACGACCCAGCCGCGCAGGAGAACATCAGCCCCTCGCACCAGGCCGTCAACGACAGTGCGTGGCGGTCCGGTTCGGCGGAGCCCGCCGCGGCCATCAGTGCTGTGAGCTGCTCGCGGAACTGCCTGCCGGCCGCGTCGTAGAACTCTCGCAGCTCAGGCCGGCGTGTGGCCTCGAGGGCCAGTTCGTAGCGGGAGACGAGCAGTTCGCGATGGCGGGTCAGATAGCGGTGGAGCGCGAGCGCGAGCGCGTCGGGCAGGCCGTCCGTGCCGCCGTCCGGTACCGGCAGCCTGTCCGGGGTCAGGACGGCCGCCTCACGCTCCGCCAGCCGCCGTACCGCGGCTTCGAGGAGCGCCTGCCGGGTGCGTGCGTGGTTGGACGTCGAGCCCTGCGGGAGCCCGGCGGCCTCGTCCACCGCCCGGTGGGTGAGTCCGCGCATCCCGCGCTCGGCGAGCAGTCCCAGCGCGGCGTCGGCGATCAGTTCGGCACGGGAGGTGCTCTTCGTGGTGCGTGCGGCCATGAGCTCAACCTACCCCTTCGACTACAGCTGTAGTACAGTGTGGGACACTACAGATGTAGTTGGCGCATCGGTCATCACGTGCGTCATGCGCCTCAACGCATCGAGGAGGAGCCGATGTCCGCACCGCGAGCCGTCGTCATCGGAAGCGGAGTCGGTGGACTGACCGCCGCCGTGGCCCTGCGCCAGAGCGGCTGGCAGGTCACCGTCCTGGAGCGCGCCGCATCCCTGGAACCGGTCGGCGCCGGCATCGGTCTGGCCCCCAACGCCCAGCGCGCCCTCGACGTCATCGGCCTCGGCGACGACATCCGCGATCTGGCCGCCTGGCAGGGCGACGGAGGCATGTTCGGTCCCGGCGGCCGCCGGCTCTCGCGTACGAACAGCGCCGCCGCGGCCGAACGCTTCGGCGGACCCCTGGTCATGGTCCACCGCGCCACCCTGATCGACCGGCTCGCTGCCCGGCTGCCCGCCGACGCCGTGCGCACCGACAGCCCCGCCGCGCTCGCCGACCCGGGAGTCGCGGGCGGCCGCCCCGCCCGGGTCACCACTGCGGGCCAAGAGATCGAGGCCGACCTGGTCATCGGCGCCGAGGGCATCAACTCCGCCGTACGCCGTCTTCTGTTCCCGGGGCACCCTGGACCCTCCTACTCCGGACTCACCACCTGGCGAGTGGTCGTCCCCGCGCCCGACCTGCCCTTCGAACCCCACGAGACCTGGGGACCCGGCGCGCTCTGGGGCACCCAGCCGCTCAAGGACGGCCGGATCTACGCGTACGCGGCGGCCGTGGCCCCTGCCGGAGTCCGCGCCGCCGACAACGAGCAGGCAGAGCTGCTGCGCCGCTTCGGCTCCTGGCACGACCCGATCCCCGCGATCATCTCGGCCGCCGAACCCGGCCTCGTACTGCGCCACGACGTCCACCACCTCATCGAGCCGTTGCCCGCCTTCCACCGGGGCCGCACCGTGCTCCTGGGCGACGCCGCCCACGCCATGGCGCCCACGCTCGGCCAGGGCGGCAACCAGGCCATCGAGGACGGCATCGTCCTCGCCCACCACGCGGTGCCCGACGGCGACCTGGCCGCCGGCCTGGCCGCCTACAGCGCCGAACGGCTGCCGCGCACCACCGCCGTCGTCCGCAAGTCCGCCCGGATCGCCCGGCTGGTGTCCCTGACCGGCACCCCGGCCGTCGCGGTGCGCGACACCCTGATGTCCACGGTCTCCCGGCTCGCCCCCGGCCTCGTCCTGCAGACCTTCGACGGCATCGCAGACTGGCAGCCGCCGCAGCGCACGTATGCTGCCGGAGCACAGGACGCAGCAGAAGGACAATCGGCACAGCGCCAAGGGAGGCCCCTGTGAAGGTCGGCTGCATCGGGCTCGGCGACATCGCGCAGAAGGCCTATCTGCCGGTGCTCACCACCCTGCCCGGGGTCGAACTGCACCTGCAGACCCGCACTCCGGCCACCCTGGCACGGGTCGGCGATACCCATCACATCCCCGCCGAGCGGCGCCACGCAGACCTCGGCTCCCTCCTCGCCGCGGGCCTGGACGCCGCCTTCGTGCACGCTCCGACCTCCGCGCACGCCGGGATCGTCACCCGGCTCCTGGAGGCGGGAGTGGCGACGTACGTCGACAAGCCGCTCGCCTACGAACTGGCCGAATCGGAGCGGCTGGTGGGCCTCGCCGAGGAACGCGGCACCAGCCTGGCCGTGGGCTTCAACCGCCGTCTCGCGCCCGGCTACGCCCAGTGCCTGGAGCACCCGCGCGAGCTGATCCTGATGCAGAAGAACCGCGTGGGCCTCGCCGAGGACCCGCGCACCCTCGTCCTCGACGACTTCATCCATGTCGTCGACACCTTGCGTTTCCTGGTGCCGGGACCGGTCGACCACACCGACGTGAGGGCGCGGATCGTCGACGGGCTGATGCACCATGTCGTGCTGCAGCTGTCCGGCGACGGATTCACCGCCATCGGGACGATGAACCGTATGAGCGGCTCCACCGAGGAGATCCTCGAGGTGTCGGGACAGGACACCAAGCGGGAGGTCCGCAACCTCGCGGAGGTCGTCGACCACAAGGGTCAGCCGAGCGTACGGCGGCGCGGCGACTGGGTGCCCGTCGCCAGGCAGCGCGGCATCGAGCAGTCGGTGTTCTCCTTCCTCGACGCCGTGCGGGCCGGAAAGCTGCTCACCGCGCAGGATGCGCTGCGGACTCACGAGTTGTGTGAACAGGTGGTACGGCGGTCCCTGGACCGGGCCGCCTGAAGGACCGCGTGCCCTCGGCGGCGCACAGGGCGGCGAGGACGGCGAGCGCTCCGTAGACCGGCCAGTCGCCGAACCTGACGTACAGCGTCCTGCCGCCGGCCAGTGGGACGTCGTAGACGGCGCTGGTGCTGCTGTCCGTGCCGAGCGGCCGGCCGACCCGGCCGCCGCCGGGACCGTACACCGCACTGACGCCGGTGAGCGTCGCGTGGACCATCGGACGACCGCTCTCCGCCGCCCGGAGCGCCGCCAGCGAGGCGTGCTGCTCCGGCGCCCAACTCCCCTGGAACGACGAGGTCGCCGACTGCGCGATCAGCAGCTGCGCGCCGTCCCGGGTGAGCCGCCGGCTCATGTCGGGGAACGCCGACTCGAAGCAGACCAGGGGCCCGAGCCGCAGCCCGCTCTCACCGGCGCCCGGCAGCACCATCACCACCGGGCGGCTGCCGCGCAGCCGGTCCTCGCCCGCGGCCTTGCCCACCGAGGTCGCCCAGCCCAGGACGGCACGGGCCGGTATGTACTCACCGAAGGGGACGAGCCGCATCTTGTCGTAGCGGTCGCCCGTCGGGCCCTGGGGACCGACGAGGACCGAGCTCTTGAAGATGCCGGTCCGGCCGGAAGCATCCTGACGGCGGGCGTCCACATTGACCAGCACATCGGCGCCGACGGCGCGTGAGAGAACGGCGATCCGTGCCGCGAGATCGGGCCGTTCGCGCAGATCCGCGCCGACACTGCTCTCGCCCCAGACGACCAGATCGACGTCCTGGCCCACCAGTTGGCGGGTGAGCTCCTCGCTGCGGGCGAAGCGCCGGTCAGTGCTGCCGATGCCGTCGACGACGACCCCCGGCTGCACGACGGCGATCCGTGCCCGGCCCGACTGCTCGGGCTGCGGGACCCAGATCCAGACCGCGGTTGTGGCGAGTGCGCAGATGACGCTTCCGCCCACCGCCGCGGTACGGGCCCGCGGCACCGCCACCAGCACGGTGAACGCCGTATTCACCGCGAGCACCAAAAGACTCACCAGCCACACGCCACCCACCGAAGCGAGCCGTAGAGCAGGAGAGACCTCCCACTGACTGGCCCCGAGCAGACCCCAGGGGCCGCCCAAACCCTCCCAGGACCGGACCAGTTCGATCATGAGCCAGCCGGAGGGGACAGCGGCGAGGGCGGCCGCTGCGCGGACCGGCGACGGCGACCCGCCGAGCAGCCGCCACACCAGCCACCCCCACGGAGCCCACATCAGCCCGAGCAGCGCCGCCAGCACCACGAGGAACACATGCAGGCTCGGCGCCAGCCAGTGGTGCACGGCGATCATGAAACCGATGCCGCCCAGCCAGCCGTCGACCGCCGCACGGCGACCTGTGGGCGCGGACCGGACAAGGAGCATCCACGGCACCAGCGCGATGTACGCGAACCACCACAGGGACGGCTCCGGGAAGGCAAGCACCGGCAGCGACCCTGCCGCCACCGCGGCCGCGCCGCGCCACCAGGGAGACGACAGCTTCTGCAGCGGGCGCTCCCACCGGTCGCGCCCATCGAACCGCTCCCGCCGGGCGGGCGGAATCCGCATGCCGCGCCTCCTCGTCCTGCCTGGAAGGGCCCGCGAGCAGTGTCCCCTCCAGTGTGCGGGAGCGGGACCGGCACCGACAGTGCGCCCTGGTGTGTCAGCTCCCCGCGGGTGCCCCGGCGGCCCGCCGCCACTTCTCGTGGATCACCACGGTGCGCAGCCGCCAGCCCGCGTCCGTACGCAGCAGGCTGAAGGCATACCGCCCGCCGGAGACGAAGTCGTCGCCCGACTCCAGCCGCATCGGGTTCACATAGTCCGCCTGCACCTCGGCACGGTCGCCCGGATAGCCGCCCAGGTCCTGGATGTGCAGCCGCCGGTTGACGATGAGGTGCTGGCGTACGGGAAAGAGCCGCATCGTCTCCGCCATCCAGTCCGCGACGTCGGCGGCCGGGCCCTCGATACCGCCCGAGCTGCGGTAGTCAGCACGCCCTTCGTCTGCGAACAGGGCCCGGTAGGCGCCCCAGTCGGCATCGTCCACGGCCACCGCGTAACTGGTGATCAATTCATCGATGGTCAGCCGGTCCATCACGGTCGCGAGATCCACGCGCTGCGTCATCGGGTCAGTTTCGGGCAGCGCGGGCCCCACGCCAAGGGCTGTGCACGCCAGTCACCCGCACTTGGTCGGCAAACGGTCGATCTCTGTCGGTTCGGCGTCCGGGAAGCCGGGCGCGTCGAGGCCTTCAGGGCCCGCAGCGGTTCCCGCCGTTCATCCGTGAGGACATCGGGGGTCGGACAGCGTCCGGCGGCCATCCGCGAATCGGCCGGCACTCCGGTGGGACAAGGGGTCCGTCAACTGCCGCTACGCGACGGTCGGTCAACTGCCCGCCGCGCGAGAGGCGGGAGTCCGACCAGGCCGTTCCGGCGCGCCGGTCGTCCTCGGGGGAGGTACGTCATCCGCCGTGCCCCCGGCCACCGGCGGCCCCTCGCGGACCCGCGGATCGTGCGCGGCACCCGCCATACTGCCCCCATGCGCATCGATTACGACCCCGCCCAGTGCGACCGCGACACCTTCTACCGGCTGCTCACCGCCACCGTCGTCCCGAGGCCGATCGCCTGGGTCTCCACCACGTCCGCCGAGGGAACCGACAACCTCGCCCCGCACTCCTTCTTCACCATCTCGTGCGTGTCGCCGCCCATCGTGCAGTTCACGTCGGTCGGCCGTAAGGACTCGCTGCGCAATATCGAGGACACCGGCGCCTTCGTGGTCAACTTCGCGCCCGAACCGCTCTTCGAGCAGATCAATGCGACAGCCACCGACTTCCCGCGCGGCATCAGCGAGTTCGACGCGGTCGGCGTCGCCCGCGAGGCGAGCCTGCGCGTGAAGCCGCCGCGTGTCGCCGCCTCGCCGGTGGCGCTCGAGTGCGAGCTGCACAGCACCGTACGGCTGGGCGACTCCACCGTCGTCTTCGGCCGGGTGGTGCACGCGGCGATCAGGGAGGAGGCCGTCGTGGACGGGCACCCCGAGGTGACGAGGCTCGCGCCGCTCACCCGGCTGGGCAAGAACGAGTGGGGCACGTTCGGCGGCGTACGTGAGATCGCCCGTGTCCCCTACAAGCAGTGGCAGGAGGACGCGGAGGACGCGGCCCGATGACCGGACCCGCAGCCTCCGTCAGCGTTTGACCGCTCGCAGGACGACGAACTTCGGGTCGCTCGCGACGACTTCGCAGTTGCCGAAGAGGCGCCGCAGCTTCGCGTGGTAGCCGAGGTGGCGGTTGCCGACGACCCACAGCTCGCCTCCGGGACGCAGCACACGGCGCGATCCGCCGAACATCCGGCGGGCCGTCGCGTCCGTCGTCGCCTGGTGCGAGTGGAACGGCGGATTGTTCAGTACCAGGTCCACGGTCGCGTCCGGCACACCGGACAGCCCGTCGCCCACCACGAACTCCGCCTCGGCGTCCGAAGTGACGTTCTCCCGGTAGGTGGCCTCGGCCGAGGCCACCGCCGAGAACGATTCGTCGACGAACGTCACCGTGGCCTCCGGATTGGCCAGCGCGGCGGCCGTCCCGATCACGCCATTGCCGCAGCCCAGATCCACAACCCGCTCGGTGCCGCGGCGCTCCGGCAGGCTGCGGAGGAAGAACCTCGTGCCGATGTCGAGACGCTCGGCGCAGAAGATGCCCGCGTGGTTGGTGACGCTCCGGCCCGCGAGCGCGCCGACGTCGGCAGGCAGCGCATACCGCAGCGGCCAGGGGCTGGGGACCCGGGCGAGCTGCGGATCGGGCGTACAGAAGATCAGCCGCGCCTTCTTCACCGCCAGCGAGGTCCGTGTCGGACCGAGAATGCGCTCGAACAGCTTCAGCGTGGAGGTGTGGATCTCGGTGACCATCCCCGTACCGATGACGACGGTGTCCGGGTGGACGGCGGGCGCGAGACGGTGCAGCTGATCCTCCAGCAGCGCGAGACTCTTGGGCACCCGGATCAGCAGTACGTCGATCCGCTCCGGCGGCAGGTCCCTGACCGACGCCAGCCGCACCGCGTCCGCGTCGATCCCGTTGCGCTCCAGATTCGCCCGGGTCGCCTGCTGGCCGAGGAAGGAGTCGGTGATCTGTACGGGACGGTGCTCCGCCAGCGAGGTGACCAGGGCGCCCCACCGGTCGCCGACGACGACCACGGTGCCCGAGAGGTCGGTGGGTCCGGCGTCGTCGATCCCCTCGAGCCGCCGGAGAAGGTACTCATCGGCGGCGGACCAGGCCCGGAGCTGGTCGCGAGGGTCCTCGGGGAAGCGGGCGAGGTCGAACCCGCCCCATGACGTCGTCAAACGGTTCATTGTGCGCTCAGGCTAGCCGAGTGATTCCTCAAGCCGCGTACCCCTGGTGCGCGCGGCCGCCGCGCCATTCGACAAGGTGCGGATCGTCGAGGATCATGTCCGCGTCCTCGAGCCCGGCCCGCCGCAGGAACTCGATGAGGTCCTTGTCGCTGTGCGCGAGACCGACGTCTTCTCCGCGCACCGTGACACGCCGCCCACCTCCGGGGGACGGCGGATCCACGACGATCGGTGCCTGCCAGGCCATGTCCCCAGAGTGCCCCGGAGCCGCCGGGACCGCAGGTCGAGGGGTGCGCGCGCGGTGCGGGTCCATGGTCATGCCGCGGGGTGGACGTCATCGAGCGCCACCGCGGCCCACTCCACCACGAGCGCCTCGTACTCCTGACGCCGGTCGTCGGGCAGCTCCCCGTCCGCCCACAGCTCACGGATCCGGGCGTTCAGCTCGGTGGCGGACAACACGGTTTCCGACGGGCGAGGAGAGGGGGACATGCCCACAAGGTACGGCCTCGGTACCACGGCCGTCTTCACCGCGACCGCGGGCGTCAACCGGCCGACTCACCCGCGTGCGGGCTCAGCGCGTCACTTCCGACCAGGATGAACAGCGCGATTCCCAGCAGGATGCGATAGATCACGAACGGCATGAAGCTCTTCGTAGTGATGAACTTCATGAACCACGCGATCACCGCGTAGCCCACCGCGAAGGCAATGACCGTCGCGAAGATCGTCTGCGGCCAGGACACATGCCCGCCCTGGCTCGCGTCCTTCAGCTCGAAGACGCCGGAGGCCAGGACGGCCGGGATGGCCAGCAGGAACGAATAGCGGGCCGCCGCCTCACGGGTGTAGCCCATCAGCAGACCGCCGCTGATCGTGGCGCCCGAGCGGGAGACGCCGGGGATCAGGGCCATCGCCTGGCAGAGGCCGTAGATCAGACCGTCCTTGACGCCCAGCTCCTGGAGAGTCTTGCGCTCCCTGGCGGCGCGGTGCTTGCCGCCCGCCTCGTCGCGGGCGGCCAGACGGTCGGCGATGCCGAGGACGATGCCCATCACGATCAGGGTCGTGGCGATCAGCCGCAGATCACGGAAGGGTCCCTCGATCTGGTCCTTGAAGGTGACGCCGAGCACACCGATCGGGATCGAGCCGACGATGACGAGCCAGCCCATCTGGGCGTCATGATCGCTGCGCATCGCCTTGTTCGTGAGCGAACGCGACCAGGCGGAGACGATCCGGACGATGTCCTTGCGGAAGTAGATGAGCACGGCCGTCTCCGTGCCGATCTGGGTGATCGCCGTGAATGCCGCGCCCGGGTCCTGCCAGCCGGCGAACGCGGCGGTGAGCCGCAGATGTGCACTGGAGGAGATCGGAAGGAACTCGGTCAGCCCCTGGACGAGCCCGAGGATGAATGATTCGAACCAAGACATCGAAAACTACGCCACCCAAGAAAAGATCACGGTCTGACGGCGCGTAGCGTTCCCGATCATGCGCCAGTTGCGAGGAGCGTAGCGTCCTTGGGTTACGCGCAATGTGGCAGCCCCTGCGGGATCCGGCGGACGGCACCTCAGCCGGTGCCCGGTCCCGTCCGCCGGGATGCCTCCAACGCGGCTGCGCCCACGGCTCGGTGATCTTCGGCGGGAGCGGCGCCGCGCAGCCCGTGACGCTTGCGCCAGGCGACCACGGCAGCCCCCGCACCGGTCAGCACGATGAAACCCATCGCGATCAGGAATGCCGGTGACGTCGGCGAACCCGCCCTGCTGCCGGCCACCACATACGCCGCCGTGTTCGGGACCGAGCCGAGGCCCGTCGCCAGCAGGAAGGCCATGCAGCCCATGCGGGACACGGCCGCGCAGTAGTTGGCCGCGGCGAACGGCACACCCGGGAAGAGTCTCAGCGCCAGCATCGAACGGAAGCCGTGCCGGCTCAGCTGAGTGTCGGCGGCCTTCAGCCAGCGGCCCCGCAGCAGCGGCCGCAGCGCGTCCTGGCCCAGCACCCGGCCGAGCGCGAACGCGATACCTGCCCCCAGCACCGTCCCCGCCAGCGCCGAGACAAAACCGGCCTGGGAGCCGAAGAGCGCTCCTGCCGCCAGGTTCAGCAGCGGCCTCGGTACGAACGCCGCCGTGCACGCCCCGTACGCGACACCGAACATCACCACCGCGGCGCCGCCGCTCAACTGCGGCGGCCAGCCTGCCGAGAGCAGCCGCTGCGGCTCGTACAGCACCACCGTCACCGCCGCCGCGGCCAGCACGGCGACGAGCAGCGACAGCCGCGACCACGGCGAGAACAGCGCCCTGGTACAGCGGATGGCGAGGCCGGAGGACGGTCTGGGGACGGGCTCGAGCATCCGGGGAGACTAACCGACACAGGGTCCTGATCGCCGTAATGTGAGCCTCATGAGCCCGGCCGTCCCCCGCAGCGATCTCGCCGACACCGTCATGGTGCGGCTGACCGCGGTGTACCCGACCGGCGCGGACCCGACGCGGGCCGCCGAGGCCGCCGCCTATATGAAGGACATCGCGCCCCACCTCGGGATCTACACAGCGGCCCGCCGCGCCCTCTCACGCACTGTCCTCCGGGGCACCCCGCGCCCCGACGAGGCGGACTGCACGGCGATCGCGCTGCGCTGCTGGGAGCTGCCCGAGCGGGAGTACCAGTACTTCGCCGTCGACTACCTGCGCCGGTATGTGGGGCGCTGCTCGTCCGGCTTCCTGCCGGTCGTTCGCCGGCTCGTCGTCACCCTCTCCTGGTGGGACACCGTCGACGCGCTCGCCTCGCACGTCGTCGGCCCGCTGGTGACAGCCGACACCGAGCTGAAGTCCGCCATGGACACCTGGATCGACGACGACAACCTGTGGGTCGCACGCACCGCGCTGCTGCACCAGCTCCGCTACAAGGACGCGACCGACACCGAGCGGCTCTTTGGCTACTGCCTGACCCGCGCCGACGACCCGGACTTCTTCATCCGCAAGGCGATCGGCTGGTGTCTGCGCGAGTACGCCAAGATCGATCCGGACGCGGTACGCGACTTCGTCGACGGCGCCCGCGACCGCCTTTCGCCGCTGTCCGTCCGGGAAGCCATGAAGCACCTGTGACCTGCTGAACTCCCGTACGCGGAAAACCATTCGACGCAGCCACGGCCGTGAGCGAATATCAACGACATGTTCCGGTACGCCTTCCTCGCAGCGCCGTCCGCAGTCGCGGGCGCGCCGAAGGCTGCCGCATTCCCCGCAGCGGCCGCGGCCGCTGTCGCAGCGCCCCTCGGCGGCGCCCGAAGCTGACCCTTCCCGGATCGTCCGGCGGACCCCGCAGGGGGAGGGTCGGCAAGGCCCAGGGGTTCCCATCACGCTTCGAGTTCCGAGGGAATCAGCCATGCCCAAGACGGCATACGTACGCACCAAGCCGCACCTCAACATCGGCACCATGGGCCACGTCGACCACGGCAAGACCACGCTGACCGCCGCCATCACCAAGGTCCTCGCCGAGCGCGGGACCGGCACCTTCGTGCCCTTCGACCGCATCGACCGGGCCCCGGAGGAGGCCCTGCGCGGCATCACCATCAACATCGCGCACGTCGAGTACGAGACCGACACCCGGCACTACGCGCATGTGGACATGCCAGGCCATGCCGACTACGTCAAGAACATGGTGACGGGAGCCGCCCAGCTGGACGGGGCAATTCTCGTCGTCTCCGCGCTCGACGGTGTCATGCCGCAGACCGCCGAGCACGTCCTGCTCGCCCGCCAGGTGGGCGTCGACCACATCGTCGTCGCCCTCAACAAGGCGGACGCGGGCGACGACGAGCTCACCGACCTGGTGGAGCTGGAGGTACGCGAGCTGCTGACGGCCAACGGCTACGGAGGTGACGCCGCGCCGGTCGTCAGGGTCTCCGGGCTGAAGGCGCTGGAGGGCGACCCCCGCTGGACCGCCGCTGTCGAGGCGCTGCTCGACGCCGTCGACACCTATGTGCCGATGCCCGTCAGGTACACGGACGCGCCGTTCCTGCTCCCGGTGGAGAACGTCCTCACCATCACCGGGCGCGGCACGGTCGTCACCGGCGCCATCGAGCGCGGCACCGTCCGCGTCGGCGACCGCGTGCAGGTACTCGGCGCGGACACGGAGACGGTGGTCACCGGGCTTGAGACCTTCGGCAAGCCGATGGACTCCGCCGAGGCGGGCGACAATGTCGCGCTGCTGCTGCGCGGGGTGCCACGGGACGCGGTGCGCCGCGGCCATGTGGTGGCCGCGCCCGGCAGCGTCGTACCGAGTCGCCGTTTCACCGCGCAGGTGTACGTCCTGTCGGCGCGGGAAGGCGGCCGCAGCACTCCGGTCTCCACCGGCTACCGGCCGCAGTTCTACATCCGCACGGCGGACGTCGTCGGCGACGTCGACCTCGGCGGGACGGCCGTCGCGCGCCCCGGCGACACGGTCACCATGACCGTCGAGCTGGGCCGTGACCTGCCGCTGGAGGCCGGGCTCGGCTTCGCGATCCGTGAGGGCGGCCGCACCGTCGGCGCCGGCACGGTGGTCGAGCTGGTCTGATCTGCCTACCCGCTGGTCCGACCTGCCGCACCCGCCTCCCGTACCGCACGGGAGGCGGGTACTGCGCTGCGCGCCGGACTGACCGGATGGCGGATACGGCCCCGGGGGCGGGCGCCGCCCGCGGGGGGCCGGCCCAGACCGCCGGGGCCGTCGGGGCGGGCCCCGCGCTCTGGGCACAATGAGAGCGTGAACGAGCAAATACCCGTCATCCGCGAGGTCGACGGAGGCACCGCCAAGCTCATGCCCGATGTGGACCGGGAACGGGCCTGGCTGCTGACCGTCGACGGCGCGCCCCAGTCGTACGTCGACCTGGACGCGCCCACGCATCTGGAGTTCGAGTACGTACGGCGGCTCGCCCATATCGTCGACTCCGTCGCGGACGAGGGCGCTCCGCTCGATCTGCTCCACCTCGGAGGCGGGGCGCTGACGCTGCCCCGCTATGTGGCCCGGCTCCGCCCCGGCTCGCGCCAGGACGTGGTGGAGGTGGACCGGGGGCTGCTGGCGCTGGTCGCCGAGCAGCTGCCTCTGCCGGACGGATCGGGCATCGAGGTGCACGGCGCGGACGCCCGCGCCTGGGTCGAAGCGGCTCCTGAGGACTCGGCGGATGTGCTGATCGCCGATGTCTTCGGCGGCTCCCGGGTGCCTGCCCATCTCACCTCGGTCGCGTACGCGCGGGCGGCGGAACGGGTGCTGAGGCCGGAGGGTGTCTACGCCGCGAACCTCGCCGACGGCGCGCCCTTCGTTTTTCTCCGTTCCCAACTGGCCACCTTCGCCGCCGTGTTCGAGGAGATCGCGCTGATCGCCGAACCTGCCGTACTGCGCGGCCGCCGCTTCGGCAACGCCGTGCTGCTCGCCTCGCAGGCCCCCATCGACACGGCGGCCCTGGCCCGCCGCACCGCCTCTGACGCCTTCCCGGCCCGGGTCGAGCACGGACCGTCGCTGAGGCGGCTGATCGGGAACGCGACGGCGGTGCGGGACACGGACGCGGTGGCCTCACCCGAGCCGCCCGACGGCGCCTTCAGTATCGGCTGAGAGCCTCCGGGCGGCCGTGCCTGCGAGCCGCGGCCGTGCCTGCGGCGATGACCAATCGAGTGGCACAAGGTCGAATAGCCACGGGGCTGCTGAATTAGCCGCGCGTCACCTGAATCGCGCGCCCGGCAAGTGTCACGCTTTCCGGTGGAGTTGAAAGCATTCTGCGCCCCCTCGGCCGCCACGCCCGGCGGCGCATCGCGGAAATGCCCACTGTGCAGCGGGTTTTCACACAGTGCCGCGAAGGCCGGAGAGAGGCGGCCCGCCCTGTCTGCTGACGCCGCTCCGGGGCTCCGTACGTCATCGGTACTCGTCAACACCCCGCACACAAATACTCGGCAATCAAGCGGTGTATCCGAACTGACCGAAATCCGCGGCGCGGTTGCGCATAGCGGAGGGACTGATTTCGGACTGTCTCGGGGGCAGTTGACAGACCTACGGTCGCAACTGCTCCGCCATTGACCGGCGAATTCCGGCAATGCGCGTCCGAATCGACCTTTGGGGGTTTCACCCGTGCGCAGTCTGAGACACGCACTTCTGCCGTTGGCCACTGCCGCATTGCTGGCATTGGTCGGGGCGGGTCCCACCATGGCGGAACCCGCCCCCGCCGGGCCCGGCTCCGCCGCGGTCCCCGCCGGAGCCGCGACCACCACCTCCACCCCGCGACTTGCAGGAGGTGCGCCGGTCGACTCGCCGGCCGCCGCCGCGGCACTGGCCCGCTACTGGACACCGGAGCGGATGAGAACAGCCATCTCGCTCGACCGGACAGCCGGGTTGCCGCGCGCCGCCGAGAGCAAGGCCGGACCCACCGGAAAGCCGGGATCGACCCCGCCCGCCCGCGGGCGGTCGGACACGGTCAGGACGCTGATCAACGAATCCGCCGCGGTGGGCAAGGTGTTCTTCACCAACCCCAGCAACGGACTCAACTACACCTGCTCCGCCAGTGCCCTCAACAGCGCCTCCAAGCAGATGTTGATCACCGCCGGGCACTGCGTACACGGCGGCAGCGGCGGCACGTGGATGACGAACTGGACGTATGCCCCGCGCTACCGCTCCGGTGCCCGTCCGTTCGGCACCTTCTCCGCCAAGCAGTTCCGCACCTTCAACTCCTGGATCAGCAGCAGCGACCTCGGCCGGGACGTGGCGATGGTGACCACCTGGCCGCTCAACGGCAACAAGATCGTCAATGTCACCGGCGGTCACGGACTGAGCTGGAACTACTCGCGTACCCAGGCCATGACCGTGATGGGCTACCCGGGCAACCGCGACGGCGGCGAGCTCCAGTGGGCCTGTACGGGCACGACGCGAGCGGTCAGCGACGGCCGCATCGAACTCCAGTGTGACTTCGGAGGCGGATCGAGCGGCGGCCCGTGGCTGCGGGAGTTCAACGACTCCAACGGCCTGGGGTATGTCAACGGAGCGATGAGCACGCTCGCCACGGGCGGCTGGAACCGGAGTTCGTACTTCGATGACGCGGTCAAGGCGATGTTCGACGCCCAGGGCGGCGTCACCTGACAACCCGACAGGAGCAGTCCGATGCGTCGCAGTAGCCTGAGCCGATGGGGCACCGCCCTCGTCCTGCTCGCCGCTGTCGTGGCGGCGGCCGCATGGCGCAGCGCCGCGGCCGCCCAGGCCCCCAAGCCGAAGCCGGACTCCGGGACCACCAGCAGCGATGTGCGGCAGAGCCCCGACGAGGTGCGGGACTACTGGACGCCGGAACGGACGAAGCAGGCCCGGCCCGCACCGATGCCGGAGGACGGCTGAGGACGGCGAGCCGGACCGGTAGGTCCGGGGCGGGCGCGGGTGGTGCGGGCAAGTCACGTGACCCCGCGCCCGTTCGGACCTCAGGCCGACGTCGGCTCCGACGGCGCTTCGGACGTCGGTTCCGATGGCGCTCCGGACGTCGGTTCCGGTGGCGCTCCCGACTTACCCGGCCGGAGTGTCCGCCAGCCGCACGGTGCTCAGTATCTGTGCGATGGTCGCGTCCGGAACCTCGTCCGGGACGCCCTTGTTGGCGTAGAGGACCCAGCTGGTGAAGTCGCCCTTGCTGTTCTTGAAGGAGAACGCGATCGACTTACCGTCGGTCTCGCACTTGTTGTCCTTCTTGACGCCGAGGGCGGTGGCCGTCGCGACACTGCCGGAGAGACCGGACTTGGAGGTGTAGGGCTTGGCCTTGGTGATTTTGACCGTGCCCTTGGGCTCCGTCTGCGCATAGCCGGCCCACACCCAGTTGCCGGCCTCGTTGTAGGCGGCCGTGGCACTGTCGGTGGCACCCTTGCCCCCCTTGGTGCCGACCGTACCCAGGCCCCATTGCTCGGGCTTGCCGTCCTTGTCCGTGTCGAACGTGCACCACTTGCTCTTGTAGTGCGCCGGGGACGACATGACGACGACCGGACTGCCGTCCTTCTTCTTCTCGTCCTCGAAGAACGTGCTCGTGCCTGATCCGGACACCTCCCACGCGGGCGGGACGTCGAACTGCGTACCGTGCTTGGGGTTGGTGACGACCTTCCAGCCCGCGATGGTGGGCTTGGCTTCCTCGCTCCCGCGCGGGTTCTCGGTCGGCGAAGCGGGAACCTGACCGGGGTTCGCGGACCCCGGCGTCTTGGAAGCGCCGGCCTCCTTGCCGCCCTTGTCGGTCGTGCCCTCGTCCTTGCCGTTCAGCACGAAGACGCCGGTGATCACCGCGGCCGCGACGACGGCGGTGGCCGCGACGATCGCGACGATCGTCGTCGTCTTCTTGTTGTCCTGCGGCGGCTGCGGCCCACCCGGCGGCTGCCCGGGCACGGCGTACTGCGGCGCGGTCGGCTGCTGGTACGGGTTGGGCTGCTGATACCCCTGCTGCTGGTATCCCGGCTGCTGGTAGGGATTCGGCTGTTGGTACCCCGGCTGCTGGTACGGGTTCTGGTCCTGCGGGTTCTGCTCGCCCCCGGGCGGCTGCTGTCCTGGCCACATGGCGAGCAACGATAGAGGTGCCGCCCCACCGTTGCCACGGCCGCCCCCGGCAGGGGATGGCCAAGCCGAGCTACTCATGGGTAACATCGCCTTCCATGAGCGCTGATCAGATGTCCGTCGGCGAGATGCTCGCCGCGACGGTTCCCATGGCCAGGACCTTGAACCTGGAGTTCCTCGAGACCACGGCCGAGCGTGCCGTCGTCCGTATGCCGGACCAGGCCGACTTCCACAACCACGTCGGCGGACCGCACGCCGGAGCGATGTTCACGCTCGCCGAGACCGCCAGCGGCGCCATCGTCATCGCCGCCTTCGGCGACCAGATGACCCGTGCCGTGCCGCTCGCCGTCAGGGCGGAAATCGGCTACAAGAAGCTGGCGATGGGCGTCGTCACGGCGACCGCCACCCTCGGCCGTCCCGTCGCGGACGTTGTCGCGGAACTGGACGCGGGCAAGCGCCCCGAGTTCCCGGTCGTCATCGCCATCCAGCGCGAGGACGGCGCGGTGACCGGTGAGATGACCATCGTCTGGACGCTGCGCCCCAACGCCTGAGGCTGGTCACATGCCGACCGGGTAGGCTTCCCGGCGTGTGCCGACGGGGCGCACGCCGGGCAGCCGATGCCCTGCGAACTCAGGAGGAACCGGCGTTGCACGTCCAGGAGTGGCTCGAGACCGTCCCCGCGGTGAGCGTCTATCTCCTGGTGGGGGTGGTCATCGGGCTCGAGAGCCTCGGCATCCCGCTGCCGGGCGAGATCGTCCTTGTCAGCTCGGCGCTGCTCGCCTCCCAGCACGGCGACATCAATCCGTACATCCTCGGCGGCTGCGCGTCCGCCGGCGCCATCATCGGTGACTCCATCGGGTACGCCATCGGCCGCAAGGGCGGAAGACCCCTGCTGGCGTGGCTCGGCGGGAAGTTCCCCAAGCACTTCGGCGAGGCCCAGATCGCCATGGCGGAGCGCTCGTTCGAGAAGTGGGGCATGTGGGCCGTCTTCTTCGGCCGCTTCGTCGCGCTGCTGCGCATTTTCGCGGGGCCGCTCGCGGGCGTACTGCGCATGCCGTACTGGAAGTTCCTCATCGCCAATGTCCTCGGCGGGATCCTCTGGGCCGGCGGCACGACCGCCGTCATCTACTCCGTCGGTGTCGTCGCGGAAGCCTGGCTCAAGCGGTTCTCCTGGCTGGGGCTGGTCCTCGCGGTCCTGATCGGGCTCACCTCGATGCTCGTCCTGAAGAACCGCGCCAAGAAGGCCGCCGCGCAGTCGCAGACCCAGCCGGCAGGGACCGAGCCGGAGCCCGTGCCCACCGCCGACTGAACCGGTCCCGCGGCCGGACCGGTCAGGCCTCGTGGGCCGCGCGGTGCTCCTCGGCGAGATCCACATAGACCGCGGCGTTGAGTTTGATGCCCTCGAGCTCCTCCTCGGTCAGCTGCCGCTTGACCTTGGCCGGTACGCCCGCGACCAGCGATCCCGGTGGGACGCGCATCCCCTGCGGCACCAGTGCCTGAGCCGCGATCAGCGAACCGGCACCGATGTGCGCGCCGTTCAGCACGGTGGCGCCCATGCCGACCAGTACGTCGTCCTCGACGGTGCAGCCGTGCAGTACGGCGTTGTGGCCGACCGAGACGCGCTCGCCGACGGTGACCGGGAACCCAGGGTCGACATGCACGGTGCAATTGTCCTGAATATTGCTGCCGGCGCCGATGGTGATCGGCCCGCCGTCGCCGCGGAGCACGGTCTGGTACCAGACGCTCGACCCGGCGGCCAGGGTGACATCGCCGACGACCACGGACGTCGGTGCGGTGAACGACCCCGGGTCGACCTTCGGGGTCCGGCCGCCCACGCCTGAAATCAAAGCCCGCTCCGCCATGCCTGCTCCTTGGTGCTCACCGGTCGCGCGTAGATGCACCGTAGGCGACCGGTCGGGCGGCACTCACGGGAGGGGTACCCGGCCGGCCCGGGGAGACACTCGCCCGCGCCTCGGCACGAGGGCACCGGATCGGTCGTCCGCCACACCGGATGACGCGTGGGGGGAAGATCACAGCACGCCGTGATGATCAGTTCACGTGCACCGACTACCGTGTGCGGGTGCCGAAGAACAGAAACACGTTCTCATCGCTCACCACCTGGCGGCGTCGCGTCCTCGCGTCCGCCGTCCACCGCGGCTGGCGCTGGGTGCAGGAGGCGGGCGCCGTCACCGCCGAGCACCCCGGACGGCTGCGTTTCCGCCGGCTCGGCTCCGGCACCCGGCTCGCCTTCCCGCAGGGCACCGTCTTCGGTGAGGCCTGGATCGAGCTCGGCGACCACTGCATCATCGGCGAGCAGGTCACCCTCACCGCGGGGATGATGCCGGGACTCGATCTGGGCGCCGACCCGATCCTGACCCTGGGCAACGGTGTGGTCCTGGGCCGCGGCAGCCATGTGATCGCCGACACCAGGGTGATCATCGGCTCGGACACGTACTGCGGCCCGTACGTCTACATCACCTCGACCAACCACAGCTACGACGACCCGCACCAGCCGGTCGGCAAGCAGTGGCCGCGCACCGAAGCCGTAGAAATCGGCCCTGGTTGCTGGCTGGGTACCGGCGCGGTGGTGCTGCCCGGCGCGCGGCTCGGCCGCAATGTGGTGGTGGCCGCAGGCGCGGTGGTACGAGGCGAGGTGCCCGACCACTCGGTGGTGGCCGGCGCGCCCGCCCGGGTCGTACGGAGCTGGGATCCGGTTCGCGGCTGGGAGCCTCCGCTGCGTACCCCCACTCCCGTACCGATTCCGGAAGGCGTCACTCCGGAGCAGCTGCTGGCGCTCGGGGACCTGGAGCCGGACGGCTCTTAGCCGCTCGCGAGCAGCACTGTGCCCACGAGTGCGAGACCGGCGCCGGTCGCCTGGACCACGCGCAGACGCTCCTTGAGGATCATGAGTGCGGCGAGCACCGTGATCACCGGGTAGAGGTTCGCGAGGACGGCGGCGATGGTGACGGGCCCGTGCTGAGCGGCGATGGAGTAGGTGCCGTTGGCCGCGACATCGGCGAGGCCGACAAAGGCGAGAGCCGGCAGCGAGGACCGGACGACCCGTATCCCGCCGTTCTCGGGCAGGGCCCGGGCGCCGCGCTTCACCGATACGTACAGAGCCGTGCCGCCGACCGTGACATTGGTGACGCGCTGGACGAAGAGCGCGAGGAAGAGCCCGGTGATGGTGGTCGAGGCCTCGGAGATCAGGGCCATCACCGCGCCGAAACCGAAGGCGGCGAGCAGCGTCAGCAGGATCGCCTGCCGCTGCACCGGTGCGCCGCGCAGCTGAGGGCCGCCCGCCAGTACGATGCCGGCCACGGCCACCGCGATACCGGCGAACTGGAGCAGTCCGGGCCGTTCGCCGATGATCAGCCCGAGACTGACGGGCACGGCGACGCCCAGCGATCCGAGCGGTGAGACCACGCCCATCGGGCCCAGCGCGAGTGCCTTGTAGAAGCACAGCATCGCCACCGGGCCGACCGTGCCTGCCGCGACGGCGTACCAGAGCTGCGGTCCCGCTTCCTGCCTGCCGCCGGTCGCGAGGACGATCGAACCCAGCACCACGACCGCGATCGACTGCGAGGCGACGACAACCGTGAGTGCCGGGACGCGTCGCGTCAGCAGCCCGCCGCCGAAGTCGGCCAGCCCCCAGAGGACGCTGGTGGCCAGGGCGAAGAGTGCGGTCATGACAGGCCCTCGCAGTACAGTGCAGTGAACGTTTGGGTGCACCACACCGTAGTGCAGTCTATTGAACTCTGCCATCCATGATATTGGACGTAAAGTGTCGGACCTCGACCAGCTCACGCAGTCGCTCGCCCGTAATCTCAAGCGCTGGCGCGGCGAGCGGGGGTTCACTCTCGACGCCCTCGCCGCTCGGGCGGGGGTCAGTCGCGGCATGATCATTCAGATTGAGCAGGCGCGTACGAATCCGAGCGTCGGTACGACAGTGAAACTCGCCGACGCTCTGGGCGTCAGCATCACCACGCTCCTCGATTACGAGCAGGGCCCGCAGGTCCGCGTCGTACCTCCGGAGCAGGCCGTACGCATGTGGTCCACTTCGACCGGCAGCTACACCACGCTGCTGGTCGGCACCGAGCGCCGCGGGCCGCTGGAGCTGTGGGCCTGGCGGCTGATGCCGGGCGACGAAAGCGCCTCCGATCCGCATCCCGACGGGACGGTCGAGCTGCTCCATGTCACCGCGGGCGAGCTCACCCTCCTCGTCGACGGCGAGCCGCACTCCCTGCCGGCCGGGACGTCCGCGACCTTCGAGGCGAACGTGCCGCACGCCTACCGCAACGACGGCGAGGAGACGGTCGAGATGACCATGGCGGTCTCCATCCCGCCCGTACGCTGAGACGGCCAATCGCGGGCGGTACGACGGCTGTTAGCGTTGCGCGCATGCGCGCCCCCATCGGAAGCTTCGACGACGCCCGGGCCGCCGTCGACTGTCTCGGCCTACTGCCCCGGCCGGTCGTCGACGCGGTCGGCCGCTGGAGTGGCGAGGTCCCCCTCGAGCAGCTGATCTACGTCGACACCGACCCGGAGATCGCTGACACCGCGGCCTTCGTGGAGCACTACGGGCAGGAGCTGCTCGACGAGTCGGCGAACTGCGTGGTCGTGGCGGGCAGGCGTGGCGGCGGGTCCACGCTGGCTGCCTGCGTCGTCCTCTCGGGGACGCGCGTCGACGTGAACGGCGTCGTACGCCGGCAACTGGGCGCACGCAAGGCCTCGTTCGCCTCCATGGACACAGCGACCGGCGCGACCGGTATGGAGTACGGCGGGATCACACCGATCGGGCTGCCGGCCGACTGGCCGCTGCTGGTGGACTCGGCCGTCGTCGACACCGAGTGGGTCCTGATCGGCAGTGGGCGGCGCCGCGGCAAGTTGATCCTCCCGGGCAAGGCCTTCGCGGCGCTTCCGGGAGCGGTGGTTCTCGCGGGCTTGGGTGTATAGCCGTCGCGGGGAGAGGGGCTGAAGATCTCGATCCAGCACCATTTTTTTGCCGAACTCGCCGAAGAGTAGCCATCCTTGACGACGTCGAGGGATTCTGTCTACGGTCACCCATTCCCTGCTCTCGGCCCACCGGGCAGCGTGATTGAGTGGCGTACGCCGAATGCGACAGATGGGCCGGCCGGCGTCCGGACGGGTCGACCGAAAGGGTGGCTTGTGCGGGTGCCGGCGTACCTGAGACCGTCGACTTTCGTTCTGGCTCCGGGGGGATCGCGCGTATGCAGTCCGCCCGAAAAGCCCGAATTTGTGCAAAATGGGATGGGTGGGTCGTATTTCTATGTCGGGCACTGGCGCCCGTCTATGTCACTCACCCGAAAAGGGGCTCAATGAACACCGCTCTTGTCTCCGCGGCCGGTAGGCCCGGGCCCGCACCCCTCCGGCAGGCGGCCTCTCGTGTGCCGCTGGCCAAGCGGGCCCCCGTCCATGGCAGGGAGCTGCCGGCGACTGTCAGCCGGTTGCTGTCGACCGGTACGGGGTCGAGTCCGGTGGTCGCGACCTTCCAGTCTTCGATCTGAGTGGCCGGATAGATCCACATCATGGACCGGCCATTGCCAGCTCTTACACAGTTCGTACTCAAGGTGCACAGTCGATGCGACCTTGCATGTGACCACTGTTATGTGTACGAACACGCGGATACGAGCTGGCGTGGCCGGCCCAAGGCGGTGCCGGAAGCTGTTCTGGAGCAAGCGGCGGACCGGATCGCCGAACACGCCAGGGCTCACCGATTGCCGACGGTCCACGTGGTACTCCACGGCGGGGAGCCGCTGCTCGCCGGTCCCGGCCGGCTGCGGAAGGCGGCGGAGGAGCTCCAGCGCGCGTTACGCGGTGTCAGTGCGCTCGATCTCAGGATTCACACGAACGGCGTCCTCCTCAACGAGCAGTTCTGCGATCTCTTTGTTGAATCAGGCATCAAGGTCGGCGTTTCCCTGGACGGTGACAAGGCCTCCAACGACCGTCATCGCCGCTATGCCGACGGCCGCAGCAGCCACCCGCAGGTGTTGCGTGCGGTCGCTCTGCTGAATCAGCCCCGATACAGGCACCTGTTCGCCGGGCTGCTGTGCACGATCGATGTCGAGAATGATCCGGTGGCCGTGTACGACGCTCTGGTCGCTCTCGATCCACCGCGTCTCGACTTCCTCCTGCCGCACGCGACGTGGGACGCACCGCCGCCCCGCCCCGACGGATCGGCGACTCCCTACGCGGACTGGCTGGATGTCATATACCGGCGCTGGGACGACGCGGGCCGTCCGGTCCCCGTGCGGATCTTCGACTCCGTACTGCGCACGCTGCGCGGTGAAAGCAGTCTCACCGAATCCCTGGGGCTGGCGCCGGCGGATCTCGTGGTGATCGAGACGGACGGCACATTCGAGCAGGCCGACAGCCTCAAAACGGCCTACGACGGCGCGCCTGTGACGGGTATGGACGTCTTTGCGCACTCGCTTGACGAGGTTCTGCGTCATCCCGGAATGCTCGCCCGCCAGCAGGGAGCCGAGCAGCTGAGCCAGGAGTGCCGTGCCTGCCCGGTGGTCGAGTCCTGCGGCGGGGGCCTCTACGCCCATCGCTATCGAAGCGGCAGCGGCTTCGACAATCCCTCCGTGTTCTGCCCCGACCTGATGGAACTCATCATGAATATCCGTGACAGGGAAGCCTCCGCCCCGGCGCGGCCGGCGGACACCGGCCTCTCCGTTCACACCGGTGATCTCGAGGAGCTGGCCGCCGGTTTCGGTGGCGAGGAGACCGTGGGGCGGCTGGCGGCCGCTCAACTCGAGTTCAACGGCGATCTGCTGGCGGCTGTGCTGGAGCATGCCCCCCGGGAAGACCGCATCGCCGCGCAGGCCGGGGAACTGCTGATTGAACTTGATGCCGCCGCGCCCGACGCGCTGGACGCGGTGGTGGCTCATCCCTACCTGCGGCCGTGGGCCCTGCGAATCCTGGAGGGTTCGGCACCGGCGACCGTCGTGGGCGGTCTTGCGGAGCTCGCTGCTGCCGCCGCGCTCCGGGCCCGACGCGGCGACAGTGTCGTCGTCCCGCTGCGGGAGGGAATGCTGCGCCTTCCCGGCCTCGGCTCGGTGTCACTCACCACATGTGCGGACCACGCCGAAGTCACCGCGGGCGCCGAAGGTTTCTCCGTGCGGGCCGCGGGTCGTGAGCTGTGGATCGGATGGGACGAAGGGGTGGACGGACTCACTCCGCACTGGCAGCCCGTACGACTGGTCGAACTGCCCGGCTGGACGGTGGCGTTGGAGGACACCGACCCACTGCGCGACTCCCATCAATGGCCCGTCGCGCCCCGTCTCTCCCCGGGTGAGGCCAAGATGTGGGCGGAGGACCTGACCGAGGCATGGTCGCTCATCGGGCGTGAACTGCCCGTGTACGCGCCGGGCGTGGCCGCCGGTCTCCGGGCCATCACGCCGTTGCACTCACCGGACGGCAGCGATGTCAGTGCCGCTTCCAGAGAAGCCTTCGGAGCCGTCGGGGCGGCCCGGCCCGATTCCCCGGATCTGCTGGCGCTGCTCATCGTCCATGAATTCCAGCATGTGAAGCTGGGTGCGGTACTGGACAGTCACGATCTCTACGATCCCGCGGACACCCGGACGTTCTACGCCCCGTGGCGCTACGATCCAAGACCACTGGCCGGGCTGATCCAGGGGACGTACGCGCATATCGCGGTGACGGACTTCTGGCGCGTACGACGGCACACGGCGCAGGGCGAAGCGGCGCGAACGGCGGAGGCGCAGTTCGCCCGCTGGCGGCAGCAGACCTCCGAGGCGGTCGAAGTGCTGGCCACGTCCGGTCTCCTGACGCCCCTCGGGGAGCGATTCGTGGCAGGGATGGCGAGCACGGCGCAGGGGTGGTCGGCGGAACCGGTCTCGGCCGACGCCCTGTCCGAGGCTCGGCGCGCGGCCGAGTCCCATCGCGCCGACTGGCAGGCTCGGAACGTGACCCCTTGAGGAGCAGGCGTGTTCGCGCTGTTCCGCCGAGTAATCGACGTTTCCTACACTGAGGATCCATTCACATGGACCGGGGGAGATGTTGGTGCTTGGAGCCATGGGGGCAGGGGGAGTTGGGGCAGAACCGTACTTCTTCCTCAGCTATGCGCATACGCCGAAGAATCATCCGAAGGACAAAGACCCGAACATCTGGGTGGAGAGGTTCTATCGTGATCTGTGCGCCCATGTGCTGCAGCTGACGTCGCTTCCGGCCGGGGTGCCGGCCGGTTTCATGGACCAGCAGATGCAGCCCGGCGAAGGATGGCAGGAGCGGCTTTCGGAGGCTCTGGCCTCCTGCAGGGTCTTTGTGCCGCTCTATTCGCCACGCTATTTCCTCAGTGAGCAGTGCGGCCGGGAATGGTTCGTGTTCTCGACGCGGGCGGCGCACCACCAGGCGCGGAGCAATGGCAGCTCGGTGAGCGGGATCGTTCCGGCGCTCTGGGTGCCGGTACCGGCCAGGCAGCTGCCGCAGCCCGCGGAGCGGCTGCAGTTCAACCATGCGGCTTTCGGTGACGACTACGCCGACGAGGGGTTCTACGGGCTGATCAAGCTCAGATACCTCCGCGACCAGTACGAGCGCGCGGTCTACCTCCTGGCGAAGCGCATAGTCAGCGTGGCGGAGCAGACCCGCATCACCGAGGGTGACCCGCACCAGGACTACGGCGCGATGCCGAGCGCGTTCGGGCCGCCCGGACCGGCACGGGAGATGGAGGTATCGGTACTCGCCTGCTCCCGGTCGGATCTGCCGGAGGACCGAGGCCCCGACTGCTATGGCCCGCGCCCGCGCGACTGGAATCCGTACCATCCGAAGTCGTCCAGGCCGCTCGCCGACCACGCCGTCGATCTCGTCCGGAACCTGGACTACCGGGTGCGTGTCGGGGAGTTCGAGGCCGAGGCCGAGCGGCTGTTGGCCCCCGGCCCGCCGCAGGCGCCAGGACTGCTGCTGCTGGACCGCTGGGCGCTCGACTCCCCGCATCGCAGAGAACTGGTGCGGCGGCTGTGTGCCGAGGAGCGGCCGTGGATCAGCGTCATGATCCCCTGGAACCGCGAGGACCCGGTGTCCCGGCAGCGGGAGGACGAGTTACGTGCGGCGACCGAGGAGTCCCTGGCGCCGCGGCCGGAGGAGAGCGGCGGCCACCGGTCACCGGGTGGCGGACTCCCCACCCTGGAGGCCTTCAGCCAGGAGCTGCCGGGCGCGGTGAACGCGGCGGGCAGACACTACGCGGCTCATGCGCCGACCTATCCGCCGGAAGGGCCCAGCGATCCGATCCCACGCGTTCTTCCGTCGGGAATCGGCTACGGCTCCGGAGTTCGCGCATCCACCGCTCGTCCAGGTGACCAGGCAAAGGACAACGCCGACAACGGGGAGGGGTCGTCATGATGGAGAACCGTCAAGGGACCATTGTCACTTTCTACTCGTACAAGGGCGGCACGGGCCGCACCATGGCGCTGGCCAATGTCGCCTGGATTCTGGCGGCGAACGGCTATCGGGTACTGGCCGTCGACTGGGACCTGGAAGCACCGGGACTGCACCGCTTCTTCCACCCGTTCCTCGATCTTTCCGACCTGGAGGCCACTCCCGGGCTGATCAATCTGATCACCGAATACCAGGAGGAGGCCCGGCGGGCCGCGGAGCGTGAACCCGACTGGCACCGTGAATACGCGCGGGTCAGGCCACATGCGACCTCCCTCAACTGGGCCTTCCCGCAAGGCGGCAGCTTGGACTTCCTCTCCGCCGGCCGGCGCAATCGTGACTATTCGTCGACCGTCGGCAGGATGGACTGGGACGACTTCTACGAGCGTTTCGGAGGCGGCCAGTTCTTCGACGCCATGCGCGCGGACATGCGCCGGCACTACGACTACACCTTGATCGACAGCAGGACCGGACTCAGCGATATCGCCGATATCTGTACCGTTCAGATGCCGCAGGTCCTGGTGGTCTGCTTCACCCTGAGCGACCAGAGTATCGACGGTGCCTCAGCCGTGGCCCGGGACATCGAAGAGCGCTTCCACGACAAACGCATCCGCATCCTGCCGGTGCCGATGCGGATCGACGACGGCGAGAAGGAGAAGGCCGATGCCGGACGGGCGCTGGCCAGGGAGAGCTTTCCCGGGCTTCCCGCCGGACTGAGCAGAGAAGAACTCGCCGGCTACTGGGGATCGGTGGAGGTTCCGTACCGCCCGTTCTATGCCTACGAAGAGATTCTGGCGACCTTCGGAGACGCTCCGAACATCTCCAGTTCGATGCTCACCGCCTGCGAACGGCTGGCCTCCGTGCTCACCGACGGGCTGGTGAGTACGCTGCCGCCGATCGACGAGGCGGAACGGCTCACCCATGTGGCGGCCTATACGCGGCGACGGCCGGTGCCGCCGGCGAATGTGGTGGTGCCGTATGTGGCCGAGGACCAGATGTGGGCCGACTGGCTGGAATGGGTGCTCACCCGCGACGGGGTCCAGGTGATGTCCGTGGACGTCCGTTCGGCGGATCCGGCCCTGGTCGAAAGGGAATTCGCGTCGGGCGGGGCGTACCGCGTGCTCCCCGTCGTCTCGCAGGCCTTCCTCAGCTCGCGCCGGGCCGGGAACCTCTGGGAGTCGTTCATGAGCCTCGACTCCTCCGGCAGCCGCCGTCAGCTGCTCCCGATACGCGTCGGCGACGTACGGCTGAGTCTGCCCATCAGCAGCCGGGGTGTCGTCGACCTCGTACGGCTGGACGAGGCCGACGCGGCCACGGCCCTGCTGTCCGCGCTGGACCGCGGGGATAGGGCCGGCTCGCCCCTGCCGACGGACACGGACTCCGGGGTGCGCTACCCGGGGGCCGTACCCAAGGTGTGGAATGTGCGGCCCCGCCATGCCTGGTTCACCGGCCGTGCTCCCGTACTGGACCGGCTGCGCGACCAGCTGCGCGGCGACATCCGCTCCGCCCGGCGGTTCCCCCAAGTCCTGTACGGGCTGGGTGGCGTGGGCAAGACGCAAGTGGCCAGAGAGTACGCGCACCGATTCCGCGCCGACTACGACCTTGTGTGGTGGGTGGAGGCGGAACAGCCCGACCGAGTGGTCTCGTCGCTCGCGGAGCTGGCCACCGAGCTGGATCTGCGGGCCGGCGATGTGGTCGCCGAGGCGGCCCAGGCGGCGCTGCTGGCACTGCGGCGCGGAGTGCCGTACTCCCGCTGGTTGTTGATCTTCGACAACGTGGAGGATCTCGACCGGGCGCTGGACCTGCTGCCCGAGGAGACCGGCCCGCTGTCCGACGGCGTCTACGGCCATATCCTCGCCACCTGCCGCAACAAGCCGGTGTCGACGCGGCTGGAACCGATGGAGGTGGAGGTCTTCACCCGCGCCGAGAGCGTGGAGCACCTGTGCCGAAGAGTGTCGAAACTGCCTGCCCGGGACGCCGACCGGGTCGCCGAGGCGGTCGGTGACCTCCCGCTGGCGGTGGAAGTGGCGGCCGCCTGGCTCGCCGAGACGGCCACTCCGGTGGACTCCTATGTGGAGCAGCTGAGGGAGCAGAGCACCAAAGTGCTGTCCCTCGGCGATCCCGAGGACCAGATCGGCGCGACCTGGAACATCTCCATCGCGCGGCTCCGCAAGGAGTCCAGGGCGGCGGTGCGGCTGCTGGAGCTCTGCTCCTTCTTCTCCGCGGAGCCGATCTCGATGAAGCTCATCGGCAGTGACTCCATGTTCCAGTCGCTCCTGCCCTACGACCCCGACCTTCGCGAAAGGTACATGCTGGGCAAGGTCATCCAGACGCTGAACCGGTTCGCACTGGCCAAGGTGGACCCGGCGGACAGCAGCATCCAGGTCCACCGGCTCGTGCAGGCGGCCGTGCGGGCCGGACTCACGCCGGAGGAACAGGATCTGGCCAAGCACGAAGTGCACCGCGTTCTCGCGGAGGCCCGGCCCGCGGAGGAGGTGGAACGGGACAATCCGGTGAACGACCCGAAGAGCTGGCCGAGTTTCGACCTGATCTGGCCCCATCTCGGTCCGTCCGGTATCGCGGACTGCGACGAGGAGAACGTACGGCAGCTGATGGTCGACCGAATCCGCTATCTGCTCAAGCGCGGTGAACTGGAGGGCGCCCGGCTGCTGGGCCTGCAGCTGAACAAGACCTGGACCCGTGAGCTGGGAGAGAACGACCTCCAGACCCTGAACATCCGCTTCGAACTCGCCAACGCGCTGCGGGCACAGGGCAAGTATCAAGAGGCCCGCGAAATGGACGAGGACACACTCGCCCGGCAGACCCGTGTGCTCCACGAGACCCACCCCAACGACGACCACCCGAGCATTCTGATCACCACGGGCAGCCTGGCCGCCGATCTGCGGGCCCTCGGGAGGTTCGACGAGGCGCTGGAACGGGACCAGCGGATCTACCGCGGATTACGCCGGATCTTCGGGGAGGACCATCCGCGGACCCTGATCGCGGCCAACAACCTCGCGATCGACTACCGGCTCACCGGCGACAGCGAGAGAGCACGACGGCTGGACGAGGAAACGGTGGAGCGCCGCAGCGAGTTGCTGGGTGTGGACCATCCATTCACCCTGACGACCAAGGGGCATCTCGCCCGTGACCTGCGGGAGACCGGCGAGTACCAGTCCTCCGTGCAGGTCCTGCGGGAGGTGGTGGCCGCGTTCGAGCGGGTGCTGAACGCGGATGTGCCCGAGGTGCTGCGTACCGCCAAGAGCCTCGCGGTCTCCCTTCGCAAGGCCGGCTACCCGCACGAGGCGAAGCGCATCACCGAGGAGACGTACAGCCGCTACCGGGAGCGGTACGGAACGAAGGTGCCCGACGCCCTCGCCTGCGGTCTCAATCTGGCCGCCGACTACTCGGCGGTCGGCGACAAGCAGGCGGCCCTGGATCTCGCCCACCAGATCCTGGACGGGTACCGGGAGACGCTGGGCGAGGACCACCCCTTCACGCTGGCCTGCCGCAACAATGTGACCATCTATCAGCGCGGCCTCGGTGCGGCGGCAGAGGCAGCGGAATCCGGCGAACTCGTCCGTACTGCGCTCGAGGCAGCACTGGGACCGCGTCATCCCTTCACGTTGTGCACCGCGATCAACCTCGCCAACGCCTATGGCGACCTCGGTCAGCAGGACCGGGCAGAGCTCTGGGAACGCGCCGCGCTGGAGGGACTGTTGCGGCGGTACAAGCCGACTCACCCGGATGTACTGGCCTGCCGGTCCAACCTCGCGATCACCCTGCGCTCGGCCGGCCGGGAGGAGGAGAGCAGGCAACTACGGGCTGAAGTTCTCGAGTTGACCGCCAAGCAGCTGGGTATCGAGCATCCGATCACCGAGGCGGCCCGCGCCTGGCGGCGCGTCAACCGCGACCTCGAGCCACAGCCGGTCTGAGGGGCGGCCGGTCCGCGTCGAAGCGGGCCAGCCTGCTCACGAAGTGGCCCAGCTCAGTATGCGGGTGAGCACCCGCAGGGCCGCGAAGTGCGCCGCTCCGGGCTCCACCACCAACTGCGCACCCGGAATACGCTCGGCGAGCCACCGGGTGTGCTGCACCGGTGCGAAGACGTCGTCCTCGCCGTGCCAGAGCAGCACCGGTGAGCTGATGTCCTCGGGCCTGAACTCCCAGTCGGTACTGAACGCCATGACGTCATCGATCCAGCCGTCCGCGGAACTGCGCAGCCCCTCCGCGAAGTTGCGCACCAGCATCGCCCGGATGCCCGCGTCGGCGACGATCTCGCGGTCCGATTCCGTCAGTCCGCGGCGCATATCGGCGACCGAGCCCGTCGGGTCCGCCCGGATCGTCACCGTACGGAACTCCAGCGCGGCGGTCAGCTGGTGATGCCCGGCTGCCGCGTTGACGTACTCGCGGACATTGGACTCGGTCATGCCCTCGAACCAGTCGAGGCCCTGTGCGTCCCGCGGCGCCAGGCCGACGAGCGCCGCCGTCCGTACGGCGCGCTCCGGAATCAGGGCGGCACAGGCGAGTGCGTGCGGCGCGCCGCCGGACCGTCCGACGACGGCGAACTCACCGAACCCCAGCTCGTCGGCGATCGCCTCGACATCGGCCGCGACATGGGCCACCCGCCGCCCCGGTAATCGGTCCGAAGCGCCGTACCCAGGACGGTCGAAGGTGATCAGGTGTACCCCCAGCCGGTACAGCACGGCACTGCGCGGAGCCGGTCCCAGCCGACTGCCCGGGGTGCCGTGCAACAGGAACACGGGTCTGCCGCGGGGATTGCCGCGTTGCTCCACCGCGAGGTCGCGGCCGTCCCGGGTGCGAATCAGCTGGCCCAACTGGTGCCTCCCCCGTACGAGGACCGATGTGCGGCAAGTATGGGCGCACGCCGGGGGCTTGGTATACACCCCCCCACAACCCCGATGGGGTTCCGCGGGCCCCCTGCTCAGCCGGCTCAGCCCGTCGGCGGCACCGCCCGCGCCGTCCGGTGCTCCCGTAGCCAGCCCTGCGCGAAGTCGACGGCGTCGACCAGCCGCAGCAGTCGGCTGTGCGCCGAGCCCACCGGACCCGTCCGTACGCCCGAGCCGCTCGGGCCGCGTTCGAAGTCCGCCCCGAGAGCCGCGAAATCGCTGTCGTCCAGATCCACGTCCTCGTACTCCCACCACCGGCGTCCGCCGTTCGCGGACACCACACAGTGGTAGCTGCGCCTCGGCGGCCCCGGCAGCCGGTACTCGCCGAGATGAAAGGCGGTGCAGGTGTCGAAGCCCGTACCCAGGAGCAGCACTTGGGCCCCCACGTCGTACAGCCGGGCCAGCGGCGACCGTTCGCCGAGGTGACAGTCCGCGTCGTGGTCGGCGACGATCCGCCCGGCGCGTGGTCCGAGCGCCGCGAACGATGTCTGCGGATGGCCGCTGCGCAGTGCCCCAGGAGACAGCCGGACCGTCTCGGCGAGCGCGCCCATCAGCGGTGCGGGTGTGGCCGCCCTGTCGAACGGCGGCATGCTCGCCCGTACGGCCGCCAGGTCCTCCTCGCCGAGACCGCGCACCCGCTCCCGGTAGCTGGGGGAGGTGTCGGAGTTCTCCGTGGTGAAGGAGGGCACCACCAGCGTGCCCTGCGGGCCGAGGGCCGTGCGCAAGGCGCGGACCACCCCCACGGAACCACCCTCCACCGCGCCCACCGTGCGCAGCGACGCGTGCACCATCAGGACGCCGCCCGGCTCGACACCCAGCCCCGCCAGTTGTGCGGCCAGCTGCCCGGTGCTGTGGATCGTGCTCAAATGCGGTTCCCCCTCCGCCGGTCGGCGCTCAGCCGAGCCGTGGGATCTCGATGGCCGGGCAGCGGTCCATGACCATGTCGAGTCCGGCCGCGCGGGTGCGCTCGTACGCATCCTCGTCGATCACACCCAGCTGGAACCAGACCGCCTTCGCGCCGATCGCGGCGGCCTCGTCCGCGACCGGACCCGCCTGGCCGGAATTGACGAAGACATCGACCACATCGACCTCGAAGGGGATGTCGGCGAGCGTGGCGTAACCCTGCTCGCCATGGACCGTCTCGGCCTTGGGGTGCACCGGCACAATGCGCTTGCCGTAGCGCTGGAGGACGTCGGCGACCCCGTGTGCCGCCCGCGCCTCGTTGCTGGAGAGGCCGACCACCGCCCAGGTGTCGCCCGTCGAGGTAAGGATTCTGCGGATCGTCTCTGCGTCTGCGTGCATGCCCGGGACAACGGACGGCCGGCGCGGAGCATTCCCCTCCGGGCGGCGCATAGGGTGGCGGAATGCAGGAGCAGTACCGGACGGTCGCCCGCGAGGGCGTGCACGAGACCGAGGTCAACAGATCGCGCTTCATCTGCGCGCTCGCCCCGGCCGCCACCGAGGAGGAGGCGCAGGCCTTCGTCGCACGCATCCGCAAGGAGCACCCGGCCGCCAGCCACAACTGCTTCGCCTACGTCATCGGTGCCGACGCCGCCGTGCAGAAAGCGAGCGACGACGGTGAACCGGGCGGCACGGCGGGCGTACCCATGCTGCAGATGCTGCTGCGGCGAGAAGTCCGTTATGTCGTTGCTGTCGTCACCCGTTACTACGGCGGTGTGAAACTCGGCGCGGGCGGGCTGATCAGGGCATACGGCGGGGCGGTCGGCGAAGCCCTGGACGCGCTCGGCACCCTCACCAGGCAGCGCTTCCGCCTGGCCACCGTCACCGTCGACCACCAGCGGGCGGGGAAACTGGAGAACGATCTGCGGGCGACCGGGCGGGATGTGCGCGAGGTGCGGTACGCGGAGTCCGTCACCGTCGAGATCGGGCTGCCCGACGCCGGCATCGACGACTTCCGTTCCTGGCTGGCCGACGCCACGGCGGGGACGGCGGGACTGGAGCTCGGCGGTGAAGCGTACGGAGATGCCTGAAGCCGCCTGTGATGTCCGACCTCACCACTACTCTCGAGGATCATGAGATTCCTGCATACGTCGGACTGGCACCTGGGGCGGTCGTTCCACCGGGTGAGCATGCTCGACGCCCAGGCCGCGTTCCTCGACCACCTGGTGGCGACGGTGCGCGCACGCGACGTGGACGCGGTGCTGGTCGCAGGAGATGTCTACGACCGGGCCGTGCCGCCGCTCGCGGCCGTCGAGCTCTTCGACGAGGCGCTGCACCGGCTGGCCGCTGCGGGCGTGCCGACCGTGATGATCTCCGGGAACCACGACTCGGCGCGCAGACTCGGCGTCGGCGCGGGGCTGATCGAGCGCGCCGGAATACATCTGCGCACCGATCCGGCGGGGTGCGGGACCCCCGTGCTGCTGGGCGACGCGCACGGCACGGTCGCCTGCTACGGACTGCCGTATCTCGAACCCTCCCTGGTGAAGAGGGAGTTCAGGACGGAGAAGGCGGCACACGAAGCCGTACTCGGTGCGGCGATGGAGCGCGTACGGGCCGATCTCTCGACGCGTGAGGAGGGCACCAGATCCGTCGTCCTCGCGCATGCCTTCGTCGCGGGCGGTGAAGAGAGCGACAGTGAGCGGGACATCACCGTCGGAGGGGTGTCCGCCGTGCCCTCCGCCGTGTTCCGCGGCGTCGACTATGTCGCGCTCGGGCATCTGCACGGCTGCCAGACCATCACGGAGCGCGTGCGCTACTCAGGATCACCCCTCGCCTACTCCTTCTCGGAGACCCACCACCGCAAGACGATGTGGCTCATCGACCTCGGGGCGCAGGGTGAACTCACCGCCGAGCGCATCGACTGTCCCGTGCCGCGGGCCCTCGCCCGGCTGCGCGGCACCCTCGACGAACTGCTCGGCGAACCGGCGCTGGTCCGGCACGAGCAGTCGTTCGTGGAAGCGACCCTCACCGATCCGGTGCGCCCGGCCGAACCGATGGCGCGCCTCACCGAGCGGTTCCCGCACACCCTGAGTCTCGTCTTCGAGCCCGAGCGCTCCGAGGAGGACACCGTCACTTCGTACGCACAGCGGCTGAAGGGACGCAGCGACCAGCAGATCGCGGAGGACTTCGTGGCTCATGTGCGCGGCGGCAGCGGACCCGACGACCGGGAACGCACCGTGCTGCGCGGAGTTTTCGAGGACGTACGGGTGGACGAGGGCGTGCGCGAGGTGGCCCGGTGAGACTGCACCAGCTGACCGTCACCGCCTTCGGCCCCTTCGGCTCCAGCCAGCAGATCGACTTCGACACGCTGTCCACCGCCGGGATCTTCCTGCTCCACGGACCGACCGGCGCCGGCAAGACCTCCGTCCTCGACGCGGTCTGCTTCGCCCTGTACGGCGCGGTGCCGGGCGCACGGCAGAGCCCTGGCGCCTCGCTGCGCAGCGACCACGCCCCGCCGGGCACCTCCACCGAGGTGTGCCTCGAACTGACCGTGGGCGGACGGCGACTGGAGATCAAACGCCGTCCGGCCCAGCCCCGTCGCAAGAAGAACGGCAAAGGCTTCACCACCGAGCGGGCCCAGAGCTGGCTGCGCGAGTACGACGCCGGGACCGGAGAGTGGCAGTCGCTGAGCCGCTCGCACCAGGAGATCGGCGAGGAGATCACGCAGCTCGTCGGGATGAGCCGCGATCAGTTCTGCCAGGTGGTGCTGCTGCCCCAGGGCGACTTCGCGCGCTTCCTGCGCGCCGACGCCGAGGCGCGCGGCAGGCTGCTCGGACGGCTCTTCGACACCCGCCGTTTCGCCGCCGTCGAGGAGCGCCTCGCCGAACAGCGGCGCGTGGCCGAGCAGCAGGTACGCGCCGGTGACGAGCGGCTGCTCGCGATAGCCCACCGGATGGAACAGGCCGCGGGCGCGGCGGCCGGCGACTGGCCGCTGCCGCAGCGGCAGCCGGGCGACCCCGGGCTCGCCGATGCCGTCCTCGCCTGGGCGGCCGTCGCCCGCGGGGGCGCGAGGGAAGCGCTGGACATCGCCGACTGCGCGCTGTCCGCGACGGAGAGCCGGCAGGCAGCGGCCCGGCACGCCCTGGACGCCGAGCGTGAACTCGCTCGGCTGCAGCAGCGGTACGAGGACGCACGGCAGCGGGCCGAGGCGCTCGAGGCGCGGCGCCCCGAGCGGGAAGAACTGCAGACCCGGCTCGCGCGGGCCCGCAAGGCGGAGCTGGTGGAGCCCGCGCTGAGGCTGCGCGAAGACGCCGAACGGGACCACCGCGGCGCCGACGCCGACCGGGAGCGCGCGCGATCCGCACTCCCGCCGGACCTCGCGGAGGCCGGTGCGGAACAGCTGGCCGGGCTCGAACGCAAGCTGCGCCAGGACCTGGGCGGCCTCGAAGCCGCCCGGCGCGCGGAGCGCCGGAGCGCGGAGATCACCCGAGAACGGGCGGACCTGGACCGCCAGGCCCGTGCGGACGACGACATCATCCAGGACGCGGCGGGGTGGCTGTCCGGCTGGGAGGGCGTCCGGCGAAGCCACCAGGAGCGGATCGTGGCGTCGCAGGAGGCCGCCACCCGCGCCGAAAGTCTGGCCGGGCGGCTCGAACCGGCCCGCCGGAGGCTGCGGGCGGCGAGCGAACGGGACCGGCTCGCGACGCGCACCGAGGAGGCCGAGGAACAGCTGCGTACGGCCCGGGACCGCGCGAACAGCGCACGGGAGAACTGGCTCGACCTGAAGGAGCGCCGACTCCGGGGCATCGCGGCGGAGTTGGCAGCCGGACTGGTAACCGGTCGGCCGTGCGCCGTCTGCGGCTCGGCCGAACACCCTGCGCCGGCCCGCGCCGGGGACGGGCATGTCGACCGCGCGGCGGAAGAGGCGGCGTACCAGGACTCGGCACGGGCGGACGGGACGAAGGCGGACGCCGAACGTGAACTGGCGGTGGTACGTGAGGCGTTCACGACCGCCCGGCACGCAGCGCGGCTCACGCCGACGGCGGCCGGGGCGCGGGGCGAGGCGGGGAGCCGGGCTGCCGGAGGGCCGGAGGGCGCGGGGCCCGGCGGCGCGATCGAGCGGGCGAACGCCGGACGGGGGCCCGCCGATGGGGAGCTCGATACGAGTCGCGGCGGGGTGGGTCGAGCCGAGTCCGTGACCGGCGACGGGCGGGACACGGCCGGCAGCTCGGTGCGGCGTGCCGACGTGGCCGCCGAGGACGACGCCGGGCCTTCGGGTGTCGCGCGCGGTGACGTCGGCCGCGGCGTGGAGAGCGCCGGTCTCGATGGCGTCATGGGGCCGGACCGTGCCGACAGCTCCGCGCCGTATGCAGGCGTGACCGCTGAGGAGGATGATCCCGACGCAGGCCAACTGCGTACGCTCGTCGAGCAGATGGAGCGCGAGCACACCGAAGCGCACGGCCTCGCCGCCGGTATGCATGCCGCCCGCGAGGCGCTCGACCGGGCCGAGCGGGAGCGTGAGGAGCGGCTGGGCGCGCAGCAGCAGGCGGAGCGGCGCGCCGCCGCGCGGACCTCGCGGCGGGAAGCGCTCGACCGCGAACAGGCCGCGCTGGAAAGCGAACTGGCCAGGGCCCGAGGCGGCGCGGGCAGCGTGGCCGAGCACGCCGCGCTGCTGGAGCGCAGGGTGCGGCTGCTCGCCGAGGCGGCCGAGGCCGTGCGGTCTGCCGAGGCCACCGCGCAGCGCCTGAGGGAGGCCGACGACCGGCTGGCCGACGCGGCGTTCCGGGCCGGGTTCGACACACCGCGCGCCGCGGCCGCCGCGCTGCTCGGCGACGCGCAGCAGCGTGACCTGCAGCACCGGATTGATGCCTGGCAGACCGAGGCCGCCGCGGTCGCCGACCGGCTGGCCGAAGCGGACACCCGGAGCGCCGCCGGGCACACCGCTGCCGACCCCGAAGCCGCTCGGGCCGCCCATGATGCCGCCGAGCGTGCTCTGCGAGACGCCGCGTCCGGGCTCGCCGCCGCCCGCGACAGGTGCGCCGAGCTGGCCCGGCTCTCCCGGCAGGCCGTCGCGGAAGTCCGCAGGCTCGGCCCGCTGCGCGAGGAGTACGACCGGGTGGCCCGCCTCGCCGGCCTCACCGCGGGCACCTCCGCGGACAACGAGCGCAAGATGCGGCTCGAGTCGTATGTCCTCGCGGCCCGCCTCGAACAGGTCGCGGCCGCCGCCACCGCACGGCTGCAACGCATGTCGTCCGGCCGTTACACCCTGGTGCACTCCGACGCCAGGGTCGGGGGCAAGCGCTCCGGTCTCGGACTCCATGTCGTCGACGCCTGGACCGGCAGCGAGCGCGACACCGCGACCCTCTCCGGCGGGGAGACCTTCTTCGCCTCGCTCGCGCTCGCGCTCGGTCTCGCCGACGTTGTCACCGACGAGGCCGGCGGCGTGCAGTTGGACACCCTCTTCATCGACGAGGGCTTCGGCAGCCTGGACGACCAGACCCTGGACGACGTGCTCGACGTGCTCGACTCGCTGCGCGAGCGGGACCGCAGCGTCGGCATCGTCAGCCATGTCGCCGATCTGCGCCGGCGGATCCCCGCCCAGCTGGAGGTCGTCAAGGACCGGCACGGATCTGCGGTGCGGCTGCGTGCCGCGCCGCTCAGCGGCTGATCGCCCGGCGCGGCAGTGGTGAGGAGTAGACGACGCTCGTCGTGACCGAGCCGAGCGCGCCGATCTTCCCGGAGACCTCCTCGAGATGGTTCATCGAGCGGGTGGCGACCTTGAGTACGAAGCAGTCGTCGCCCGTCACATGGTGGGCCTCGAGGATCTCGGGCGTGGTCTCCAGCAGATCGTGGAACGGCTTGTAATTGCCGTTCGGATAGCGGAGTCGCACGAACGCGAGGATCGGGAGCCCGAGCCGCTCCTGTTCCACCACCGCGGTATATCCGGATATCACCCCGGCCTCCTCCAGCCTGCGGACCCGCTCGGTCACGGCGCTCGACGACATGGAGACGACCCTCGCCAGCTCGGCGAAGCTGGCCCGGCCCTGGCTCTGCAGGGCCTCGAGGATGCGCCAGTCCGTGGCGTCCGGTGAATATCCGGTCATGGTCGAGAGATAGCAGGGAAATCCCCGGCCGATCAAGAGAGGTGCCGGGGAATCTCACTTCAGGGAATCGAGCGGCGACCGTAGATTTTCACTCGTGACTACGACGCAGCTCCACACCAACCCCGTCCTTCGCGGGTCGTCGGCCCCGCCCGCGGCCGCCGCCGCCTACTTCGCCTCCCACCTGGCCTTTCACGCTGATGTCTCCGATGTCGCCTCGGCGCTGGCGGCCGGCGGCGACCCGGGTTTCGTGGTCCTCGACTGCCGTTCCACCGAGTCCTGGGACCAGGGGCACGTGCCCGGTGCGGTCCATCTGCCGACCGCGCTGATCGCAGAGCAGGCGGGGCAGCTGCTGGACAGGTTGGTGCCGGTCGTCACGTACTGCTGGGGCCCCGGCTGCAACGGCGCGACCCGCGCGGCTCTGGCGCTCGCCGAACTCGGCTACCAGGTCAAGGAGATGCTCGGTGGCTTCGAGTACTGGGCCCGCGAGGGCTTCGAGTTCGATACGTGGGAGGGCCGCCGCAAGCGCGACGTCGACCCGCTGACCGCGCCTCTCGGCACGGACGACTGCGGCTGCTGATCCGTATCGGCCGCCCGCTACCGCACGACGGACGAGGGGAGGGGCGCAGGAATTTCCTGCTGCGCCCGCTGCGGTGGTCCGGACGCTGCGGTGGTCCGGGCGCTGCGGTGTCCGGGCGCCGCGGGTTTCCGGGCCGACGGCGGCCGGGCTCATGCCTCTCGGCTGAGCCCGGCCCCCGCGCAGGCCGTACACGGGTCCGGCCACCCGCGGTCAGAGCTTCGACAGCTCATCGACCAGATCGTCCAGCCCCAGGGAGCCCTGCGACAGTGCCGCCATGTGCCAGGCCTTCGCGTCGAACGCGTCGCCATGCGCCTTGCGGGCGTTCTCCCGGCCCAGCAGCCACGCCCGCTCACCCAGTTTGTAGCCGATGGCCTGTGCCGGAACCGACAGATACCGGGTCAGCTCGCTCTCGACGAAGTCCTCCGGACGGCCGCTGTGGCTGCCGAAGAACTCCTGCCCGAGAGCCGGTGTCCAGCGCTCACCCGGGTGGAACGGCGAGTCCGCCGGGATCTCCAGCTCCAGATGCATGCCGATGTCCACGATCACCCGGCAGGCCCGCATCATCTGCGCGTCCAGATAGCCCAGCCTGCGCTCCGGGTCGGGAAGGAAGCCCAGTTCGTCCATCAGCCGCTCCGCGTACAGCGCCCAGCCCTCGGCGTTGGCGCTGACCCCGCCGATCGTCGCCTGGTAGCGGGAGAGCTGGTCCGCGACATGCACCCACTGCGCGATCTGCAGATGGTGGCCGGGAACGCCCTCGTGGTACCAGGTCGACACCAGGTCGTACACAGGGAATCGGGTGGCGCCCATGGTCGGCAGCCAGGTACAGCCGGGGCGGCTGAAGTCCTCGGACGGGCCGGTGTAGTACGGCGCCGCCGCGCCGCCCGGCGGAGCGATCCGGGACTCCACCTTCCGTACCCGCTCGGCCAGTTCGAAGTGCGTCCCGTCCAGCGCCTCGATCGCCTCGTCCATGATCGTCTGCAGCCAGACCCGCACCTCCTCGACGCCTTCGATGTGCTCGCCGTGCTCGTCGAGGTGTGCGAGCGCTTCCCAGGGCCCCGCGCCTGGAAGGATCTTGTCGGCCTCGGTCTTCATCTCGGCCAGCAGCCGGTGATATTCGGACCAGCCGTACGCGTAGGCTTCGTCGAGATCGAGGTCGGTGCCATTGAAATAGCGCGACCAGCGGGCGTAGCGCTCGCGGCCCACCGTGTCGGGGGCGTCCGCGACGGCGGGGGCGTAGACGTCGCGCATCCAGTCCCGCAGCTCCGCGAGCGCTTCGGTCGCACTGCGGGCCGCCTCGCCGAGTTCGGTGCGGAGCGTGAGGGGGCCGCCCGCCGCGAACTCCTGGAACCAGCTGCGGTCCGTGCCGAGCCACTCCGTCATCTGGTCGATATTGGTCCGGGTCGCGCGCGGGCCGCCCAGCAGCTTCCGCTCGAGTCCCAGCGCCAGCGAGGCGCGGTAGCCCTCCAGGGCCCGCGGCACCGCTCGCAGCCGCTGCGCCACGGCTGCCCAGTCCTCATCGGTCTGAGTCGGCGTCACGGTGAACACCTCGCGCACCGTGTGCACCGGGGAGCGCATATTGCTCACCGTGCGCAGCCCCTCATCCGTTTCGTGCACGGCGAGTTCAGCTGTCAGACGCTCTCGCAACAGTCGGCCGCAGCGCCGTTCCGCATCGTTCTCCGCGGCCGGCTGTTTCTCGGCGGCGTCGAGCCTGGCGAGTGTCTCGCGGGCGAGTTCGGCGAAAGCCTCCTGCCCGGCAGGTGAGTAGTCGGGAAGGAGGCCCGAGCTCTCCTTGAGTCCCAGATACGTGCCGATGGTCGGGTCGAGTTCGATGAGTGCGTCGACGTAGGAGTCGGCGACCTGTCGTGGCAGCGCGCTGCTGGAAGAGACTGGCATGCGCACATCCTCATACGACTGGGGCCTCCGCGTCACCATCATTGGATCTCAGTCGCCTGTCAGTGGCCTGACAGTGGCCTGTCAAGCATCCTGGGTGCAGTCCGGCACCGGAGGCAGCAGCGGTCCGCAGTCCCACTGCTGGAAGATCAGTCGCGTCTCGACCCTGGCGACTTCTCGCCGTGAGGTGAACTCGTCCACCACCAGACGCTGCAGATCGGCCGTGTCCGCCACGGCCACGTGCACGAGATAGTCGTCGGGACCGGTGAGATGGAACAGCGCCCGGGACTCGGGCAGCGCGCGGATCCGTTCCACGAACGGGCCGATGAGTTCGCGCCGGTGCGGCCGGACCTGCACGGAGAGGAGCGCCTGCAGCCCGCGCCCCAGCCGGGCGGGATCCAGGGCCAGCCGATGCCCGAGGATCACGCCGGAGCGGCGCAGCCTCGCCACCCTGTCCAGGCAGGTGGAAGCTGCCACTCCGACCTCCGCGGCCAGCTCGCGATAGGTGGTCCGGGCGTCGTTCTGCAACAGGCGGAGTATGTGCAGATCTACCGGGTCGAGTGCGACAGATTCAGCCATTCGCCGAACGTAACACGGCCTTTGGCCATTACTTCCCGGTAGGTGTTCACAGTGCGGGCATGGAGAACGCAGTCTCGGTCACTCCCGCACCCCGGGCCCTGGCCACCGAAGCAGTACACGCCGGACGTGAGGACCTCGCGGAGCTCGGCGTGCACGCCCCGCCGCTGGACCTGTCCACCACCTACCCGTCGTACGACGCCGCAGGTGAGGCCGCCCGTATCGACGCCTTCGCCGCCACCGGCGCGCGACTGGACGGACCGCCGGTCTACGCCCGGCTCGACAACCCGACCACGGCCCGTTTCGAGACAGCGCTCGCCAGGCTGGAAGGTGCCGAGAGCGCGGTCGCGTTCGCCAGCGGGATGGCCGCGCTCACCGCCGTACTGCTGGTACGGGCGAGTATGGGACTGCGCCACGTGGTCGCTGTCCGGCCGTTGTACGGGTGCAGCGACCATCTGCTGAACGCGGGGCTGCTCGGGACCGAGGTGACCTGGACCGACCCCGCGGGCATCGCGGAGGCGATCCGGCCGGAAACAGGCCTTGTGATGGTGGAGACGCCCGCCAACCCGACGCTCGCCGAGGTCGATCTGCGAGCCGTCCGGCATGCCTGCGGCTCCGTGCCGCTGCTCGTCGACAACACCTTCGCCACGCCCGTGCTGCAGCGGCCGGTGGAGCACGGGGCGCGGATCGTGCTGCACAGCGCGACCAAGTACCTGGGCGGGCACGGCGATGTGATGGGCGGAGTGGTGGCCTGCGACGAGGAGTTCGCCCGCAGCCTCCGGCAGGTGCGGTTCGCGACCGGCGGCGTCCTCCATCCGATGGCCGGATATCTCCTGCTGCGCGGACTGTCCACACTGCCGGTACGGGTACGGGCCGCATCCACCACCGCGGCCGACCTGGCCCGCCGGCTGGGCGCCGACCCGCGGATCGCCCGGGTGCACTACCCGAGTGTGGGCGGGGCGATGGTCTCCTTCGAGGTGTACGGGGACCCGCGCAGCGTGATCTCGGCCGTACGGCTGATCACGCCGGCGGTCAGTCTCGGCAGTGTCGACAGCCTGATCCAGCACCCGGCCTCCATCAGCCACCGCATCGTGGCTGAGGGAGACCGGCGCTCGGCGGGCGTCAGCGACCGGCTGCTGCGGATGTCGGTCGGTCTTGAGGACGTCGAGGATCTATGGCGTGATCTGACCGAGGCCCTCAGCGCTCAGCCTGTTCGTACGGAAAGAGCGGGCGTACGGGAGTCGCGTCGAGTCGGGCGGTGATGACCAGCGTGCCCTCCTCGATCTGGTAGTCGAGCGGCAGGCTCAGCCCGCGCATGGCGGCCACCATCGCGGTGTTCGAGGAGCGGGTGACGGCGTAGACGCTGCCGCAGCCCGCCTCGACAGCGAGGGCGACCAGTCGGCCGAGCAGCTCCGAGCCGATGCCGCGGCCCTGCCATTCGTCCTCGACGAGCAGCGCGACCTCGGTCTCGTCCCCGTCCCAGAGGAGATGTCCGAGGCCGACGAGACGGCCGGAGGCGGTCTGGACGGCGAGGGTGCGGCCGAAGCGCGGGCTGAGCAGGTGGTTGAGGTAACGGTCGGCGTCGCCGACCGGGCCGTGGTAGCGCAGGCTCAGGGTGCGCTCGGAGCAGCGGTCGTGCATGGCCACGGCGGCTTCGACGTCACTCTGGTCGACGCGGCGCACGGTGATCTCATTTCCCTCGGGGAGGGTGAGGACGTCCTGGCTGCGGGGGATACGGGGGCCGAGGCGCGCGTCCAGTTCCACCAGGGCGCGGGCCCGTGCGAACTCGGTGGGCGTGAAAGGAAGATAGGGCCGCTCGACGGTGATCGCGCCACCGCTCGGGTCGCGCAGCCGCATTACCGTCTCCTCCAGCACGCCTTCCACCGGTGGGAGCTCTCCGGTGGGCCGGCCCGTCAGCGAGACCGCGGGCAGCGAGTGGATCGTGCAGCGGCCCAGCAACTGGCGCAGTGCAAGCGGCAGTTCGGCTGCGTCAAGGGCGGTACGGGTGGCGAGGCCGAGCACCCGGGTAGGGGTGTCGACGAGATCGTGGGCGTCGGCCCGCTCGATCCAGGTGCTGCTGCCGCCCGCCCTGGAGATCTCCCGGGTGAGCTGCTGTGCCTGCAGGGACGCGGGGGCGCGCAGCAGGAATTCGTCCACCGTGCCCTCGGCCAGCGGATGGGTCTGGAGGGTGAGGATGTCGACCCGGTGCCGTGCCAGGGCGGTGCACAGCGCGGCCAGGCTGCCGGGTGTGTCCCGCACGGTGGTCCGCATCCGCCACAGCGCCGTCTCGCTCAGCTCGCCGGGCGCCGCGATCCTGGTCGCGGGGGACGCCGTCGCCCCGGCGTCCGCGATGACGTCGGCGCTGTTGCGGGTGTGGGTCGCCGGTGGGGCATGACTGTGGCGTCGTGCCCACCATGTGTGGAAGGCGGCCGTGCCGACGAGGGCCACGGCCGAGGCGATGAGCAGGAACGGGCCGTCCGGTCCGTGCCCGATCATGTTCGCGATGGCGTCGGCGACCGCGACGGCGGTGAACATGGCTGCCAGTTCGACGAGATCCCGCCGCCAGTGGTGTGGACGGCGGGCACTCTTCGCAGAAGTCACATCTGTCATGCCAACACTGTGACCGAACGGTGTTGCGTGATCACGAACGGCTTGTGACTGACGGGTTAAGCGTCATTGTGGACGGCTATCGGTTGTTTTTAGCCGTTTCTGGCGTGGAGTGATCGCTTCCTTGACACAACGCGGCCGACGGCCGGGACGCGCCGGTGCCCCGGCGGTCAGCGGTCCGGCGGGTGCGGCGGCCTGAACGGGCCGGGCCGTCGCGTACGCACCGGTCGCGGCGGTCGCATGCGCGGACTCGGCCGGGCCGATCGCGCTTCACCGTGCCGAGCGGTCAGGCGCCGGCTATGGCCCGTAGCGCGTCCAGATGCCGCCGGTAGACGGCGCGCCCCTCGTCCGTCAGAGACAGCCAGGTCCGCGTCCGCCGCCCCACCCTGCCCTTGTCCACCCCGAGCCAGCCGGCTTCCTCGAGGGCCGCGACCTGCTTGGACAGCGCCGAGTCGGTGACCTCGACCAGGTCGCGCACAAATCCGAACTCGGCCTTGTCCAGCGGTGCCAGGGCCGCCACGATCGACAGCCGGACGGGCGAGGTGAGCAGCGGGGCGAGCGCATGGCGCGGATGCGTACCCGACTCCTTCCCGGCCTGCCCGGTCTGCTGCGCTCTCCCCGTCATGCCGACCGCCGCGTCTCCTGCCAGGCGCCGACCGCCGGCGGCAGTGCGCACCACACGGCACCGACCACGGCGAAGACCGCGCTGCCCCTGAAGGCGGAGACGCTGAGCGCGACCGTGAGGGAGTAGGCCACCGCCCAGCTGCCGATGAGAGTGCCGTGCCGGGCGCCGAACCCCCGGCGGATGACGCGCTGCCGGGCGGCGTACATGCTGAGCCCCCCGACGAGTACGGCATTGACGACCGCGAAGACGAGTGCCGCGGACCGCCCTTGCCAGAGCACCGCCATCGGTACCAGGAGCAGCTGGCCGGCGGCGAAGACGACGAGATACCGCGCGTACCAACCGCTGCCGCGGCGGCGTGTGGCGCTCTCCGCGAGGTTCGCGCGCTTCAACGCCGCCGCGGCATCCGTCTGTTCACTCATGCTTGCGAGAGTGGCATGTACTTTCCACAGTGGCAAGCAATTGCCGGGCGCGTGTCCTACTGCCCCACGCGCCCGGGCTGCAGCACCTTGCTGAACAGGACCGTTCCGCCCTCCGCCCGCAGCCGGACGGTCAATTCGCCACTGCCGCCGTCGATGTCGACCTCTCCGAAGTACTGCGGCGACTCCATCGGCGAGACATTGGCGCGCTCCGGCGCCCGGACGAAGACGCGCTCAGGGCCGAAGGTGGCGTCGAGCGCGTTGGCGGGGAAGCCGCCGGCGGCCAGCGGCCCCGAGACGAATTCCCAGAAGGGTGCGAAGTCCTTGAAAGCCGCCCGCGACGGGTCGTAGTGCTGCGCCGAGGTGTGGTGCACATCCGCGGTGAGCCACACCGTGCCGGTGATCCGGCGGTGCTTGATGTACCTCAGCAGCTCGGCGATCTGCAGCTCGCGCCCGAGCGGCACCCCCGGATCGCCCTGCGCGACGGCCTCGAAGTTCGCCGTCCCGTCCGCTACGACCAGCCCGAGCGGCATGTCCGAGGCGATCACCTTCCACACCGCGCGCGACCGCGACAGCTCACGCTTGAGCCAGGCCAGCTGCTCGGCGCCGAGGATGCCCTGTGCGTCGTCGGGCTGCCGGCCGGGGGAGTTGGCATTGCGGTACGAGCGCATGTCGAGGACGAACACATCGAGCAGCGGTCCGTGGCGCACCACCCGGTGCACACGGCCTTCGCGCCCGGCGGCGGCGAGCGTCGAGATGGGGAAGTACTCCCCGAAGGCGCGGCTCGAGCGCTCCGCGAGCACATTCACGTTCTTCTCGGTGTAGCGCGGGTCGTCGAGGATCTGGCCCGGGTACCAGTTGTTGCGTACCTCGTGGTCGTCCCACTGCACGACCGTGGGTACCTGAGCGTTGAAGCGCCGGACGTTCTCGTCGAGCAGGTTGTAGCGGAAGTTTCCGCGGAAGTCCGCCAAGGTCTGTGCCACCCTGGACTTCTCCTCGGTGGTGATGTTGCGCCAGATCCGGCCGTCCGGCAGCGTCACGCTCGGTTCGATCACGCCGTCCGCGTAGATCGTGTCCCCGCTGCAGAGGAAGAAGTCCGGGTCGAGGCGGCGCATCTCGTCGTACGCGCGATAGCCGCCGATGTCCGGGTTGATGCCCCAGCCCTGCCCCGCTATGTCGCCCGACCACAGAAAGCGCACTCCCTCATGGCGCTTCGCGGGCGCCGTACGGAAGGTCCCGCAGACCGGTTCTCCGGTGCGGCGGGGGTCTTCCGGGTCGGCGAGCTTGACCCGGTAGTGCACCTGCTCACCGGCGGGCAGTCCGCGCAGCGCCGTCCGTCCGGTGAAGTCCGTGTCGGCCCCGACCAGCGGGCCGTGCCATGTGTGCGCATGCCGGAAGGACTCCGTCGCGGACGTCTCCACGATCATCCGGGCGGGCCGGTCGGAGCGCACCCAGACCAGACCGGACGAGGAGGTCACATCGCCGGTCTGCACACCCCATGCGGCCCGCGGGCGGCCGGACAGCGCGAGGGCGGGCGCCGCTGTCATCGTGGGCAGAGCCAGTGCCGCCGAGGCGGCGACCGTGCCGCGCAGCACGGAACGGCGGTCGGGGGAGGGTATCCGCGGGCTGTGTGACATCGCTGTGCCTCCAGGGCAGGTCGGCCGGTGTGCCGTGCCATGCCTACTGCCCGGCTGCGGCGGCCACGCGAACCCCGGGTGAACAGCCGGCCCTGCGCGGTGTACGAGGACAGTCCGCGGCGTACGAGGACAGTCCAACGGCCCGCAGGACCGGGGCACTTCAGGGCGCCTTCCGCACCGCCTCCGCCATCAGCCGCACGCCGCGCCGGATTTCGGTCGGCGCCAGATGCGCGTATCCGAGGACCAGCCGCACTCCGGCGTCCCCCGCGTCGGCCATCCTGTAGTCGGCCAGCGGACGCACGGCCACCCCGGACCGCGCCGCCAGATCCACGAAGCGCGGCTCGGGACCGCACCGCTCGGGCAGCCGCGCGATGATGTGCAGACCGGCGGCGATACCGCTGACCTCCGTGCCGGGGAAGTGGTCGGTGAGGGCGCCGACGAGTGCGTCGCGCCGCTCCCGGTAGGCGCGCTGGCAGCGGCGCAGCTGCCGGTCGTACCCGCCCCGGTCGATGAAGTCGGCAAGGAGCGCCTGGTCCAGGGCCGGGTTGCCGAGATCCATGGTGCGTTTGCGCTCGACGACCTCGTCCGTCAGGCGGGACGGTACGAGCAGCCAGCCCAGTCGCAGCCCCGGTGCGAGTGACTTGCTCACCGACCCGGTGTACGCGACGCGATCCGGGTCGAGACCCTGCAGGGCGCCGACGGGAGCCCTGTCGTAGCGGAAGTCGCCGTCGTAGTCGTCCTCCACGATCAGACCGTCCACGGCGCGCGCCCAGTCGAGGAGTTCGGTGCGACGCTGAGCGGAGTAGGCGATTCCGGTCGGGAACTGGTGGGCCGGTGTGGTCACCACCGCGCGTATGCCGGTGCCCTCGAGCGGCCCGGTCGCCAGCCCTTCGCCGTCGAGCGGCAACGCGGTCATGTCCAGCCCGGCCGCCGAGAACAGCGCTCCGTGCTCATGGCTCCCGGGGTCCTCGACCCCCACTGTCCGCAATCCGCGCCCATGCAGTACGAAACCGAGCAGCGTCATCGCCTGCGCAACGCCCGAACACACCACCAGGCATTCCGGATCGGCCACCACGCCGCGCCGCCGGGTGAGCAACGAGGCCAGCGCGGTGCGCAGTTCCGGCAGCCCACGCGGATCGGGATAGCCGAGCGCACGGTGCGGCAGCCGCGCGAGTACGGATTTGTGCGCGGCGGCCCACGCGGCGCGCGGGAAGAGCGAGAGATCGGGCGTCCCGGGGCGGAAGTCCACG